>NZ_JBQFPG010000015.1:0-116199 GCF_056534355.1 Ruegeria sp. D7 | reverse complement strand
AAGTCGTTGTGCTCTCATCCGCGTTCAGCGAGGCTGGAACACAAGTCACTGTCGGTGTTGGCGAGGATCGTGCTCCTTGGAATTGCATTGCTTACAGTGATGGCGCAACGGCTGGTATCGAGTTCCTGGGCGACGAAGGCGCATTGTGACCTGTCTGCTGCGTAGCTGAAAACGGCTGCGCAGCACTGGCTTGATCAGCTGAGGCTCGACTTGGTTTGTAGAACCACCATCATCGTATTCGCGGTCATGTACCTATTGGCGTTGGTTGCATTCTTGACGGGCACATTTGGCTGGTTGGGACAGGAACGAGACCCTTTGTCCGGAGTGTTCCTGCTGCCGTTGGGACTACCTTGGATACTTGTGGCGGACTTATTTTCGGAGTCCGCCAAGCCGTGGTTCGCGGCGATTGCTCCGGCGCTCAACCTGTTAGCGCTGGTTTTGATTTGCAGATGGGCACGCAGATTGCGCCAGTAGTGGTGGCTGAACTCTTTCTCACCAAAAGGGAGGAAAACATGGGAAAAGTAATCTTGGGAATTGTGATCGGGCTCGTCCTCGGCGTGGTTGGGGCGATGACCTTGGGTGGCGGGGCCGCGGTGGGTGTCGGCGTTGCGACAGGCTTGTCCGCCGGTGTCTGCACCACATTGAAAGGAGCACAAGCTGAGAACCTTATCACCGCCGAGCAAGCGGATCAGATCCTCAACCGCGTAAATTCCGAAATGGCGTCACTGCAAGGAATTGAAACGACGGACGAGATCGTCGGCAGCGCGCAGGCATGCGATGAATTTCTGTCAAAGTTACGAGACGCGAAGTGAGGTTCCGCTTTGTACGGAACAAAACTCTAAGGATCAGCCAGCAAGGGACCATCTGATGAAATTCGCTGTACTCAAATTCCTCGCACCGATGTTCGCAATCGCAGGCACGGCTTCTTTTGCAATGTCTGAAGCAGACGACGCGTGTATCGATCATTTGCGACAGGTTGGAGGACCAGACGGTCAATCAGGTACGATTGAAAGCTCAGAGTTCTCAGAAGCGGGCACGCTCGTCATGCTACGAGACGCAGGCGGAACACTTTGGCGCTGCATCGCGTACAAGGATGGTAGCATCGGCGAGATGTCGGTTGTCGAAGCGATGGATGATGGCGGTGGAGCCATGGCAGGCGCCGCCGGGTCTACTGGTAGCCAACGTGTCAAATTCGATGCTGGTTCCACCGGCGCCGAACTCGTTGGTGAACTCGCGCCCGGAGCGTCACAGCAATATGTTCTCGGGGCAAAAAACGAACAGTTTCTTTACGTCCGCGTTGCTCCGCGAAATGGCTCCTTAGACTACGTTATTCGTAACCCCGATGGTTCTGAACTGTTGGGATTAATGTCGGCGGACAAGGAGTATCGAGGGCAGCTTTGGCAATCTGGTGATCATGTTGTGGAGGTTATCAATCGCAGCAACTCTTCCGTCGGCTACAACGTAATTTTCGGAATTGAATAGGTGATCGACCAGAAGCCCTTGAACACGTTCCCAAAACAGCCAGGAAAAACACATGAGAACCAATGTCCTAATGGTGATCGGCGCGGTATGTATTTCTGCACTTGCAGCATGCGAAGAGAGTGGCGGATCGGTGGATGCAAGTGCACCAACTGTGGGCAGCTCTAGCGATCTTTCGCCATTTGAAGGGGCAAGAGCGGGCCAAGCTGAAATGGGCATCCAAAGTCTCGGATTTGAACTCATCCGAAGCGAAGGTCTGACCTCGTACTGGTTTAACAAGGATACTGGTGCATGTGCTCGGATTACGACGTCTGAGGGAAGGTACTCAGAAGTAGCTATGCTGCCATCAGGTGACTGCTGACAAATTTCCATCAATCCCAAATCTTGAAAAAGGAGCTCAAACTTGCATTTCGACCTGGCACACGCGGCGGTCATCGTAGTCGCCTTAATCATCACTAACCTGGCATTGAAATCGGCTGGCGTGATCAACGAAGAAAACAAGCACCAATGGAATTGGAAAGTTTTTCTAGCCTACTTCGTGGTCGTCGTTATCATCAATCTGGTGTGGCCTATTTAAAGTTTCACAGCGGAAAGCTAACTGCCCACTTGATATGGTCGTCGTGAATTAGCCTTTCCGAGAGACTATCAGGTCGCAAAGGTTTGGGCATCAGTGGTTCAAGAATAGAAAGGAGTTGGCATGCGGTTTTTTGCGTCCCTCATATTCATTGGTGTTCTCGCAACCGCTGCGAACTCTGACGTGACCAGTCGAAATGGCGGTCCAACCAACAGTCAAATGCTTTCAAGGGGGGGTGACGGAGGCGTTGATGGTGTCGCTTTCTTTCGCCCAGTCTTAAGCGGAGTATTGTATCGCTCTGGTTTCAAAGGCGGCGACAAGGATCGAACTGGCCTGAGTGAAAAACAACGCGAAATTTTGTGCAATGAAGGGTTTTCAACCGGGTTTTATGCTGACTTTGGCAAAAACACTGAATACGGTCGCACCAGTTGTGGAAACGGATCACTTGACTATCAAAGCGCCAGATCCTCCCGACCCGGTGCTGTTATGGCTTCCATACACGAAGTGATTGAAAACCCTGGAAAAGGCCCTGTCCTGGTGCACTGCATGTGGGGCGTTCATTCCTCGGGGGCATTGTCGGCAATGGCGCTCGTTCAGTTTTGCGGTTGGACGGAAGAAAGGGCCAAGGAATATTGGAATGATGCCCGAAACGGGGCGCCTTGTTCGGGCGGGTGTGACCAGTGGATTGATTCAAAATTCTCCAATTTCAGTGTCGACCCAAAGTTGAAAATCTCCGCCGAACAACAGGCAGCGATTTGCCCTAAATGATACCAGGAGGACTATCCAAATGAAGTTCAATCTTCTGGGGTCACTTGCTTTCATTACACCCACTGTCTTGTGGGCGAGCGACGATGTTCTCGGTGAAGCCACGACATTTGATAGTCCCAATGGTGTTACGGAACGCTGCATTCGGATCGAAAAAGTTCCAACGGGCGAGTATAAGAAAAGCGATCTTGAGGAAGAAACGGCCTATTGCGAGATCGATTTCTATGCCTCTGAAATTGCTATTTGCCCAAAAACCTGGAGCACCAGCCCAGGAATGGCCGTCTACGATATTTCGGAAGGACCTTACGTGGGGAACCGTTCTGAATTCGAGAGAAACGCTTGCAAAGAGGGGAAGGCGGCAAAAGATCTGGCTAAGGACAGGGTGGCTAAATTCAAGTCCACCATGAACCAAAAAGGCACCAGTGGAACCTTTTCCACGTCTTCACTGCTTTACTATCATTTCTCCAGATATTTCGACGCGACTGTAAAAGTTCCAGTCGCCGTTTGGCGTAGCATGGACGCCCAGGCGCATTTTTCCGAGGTCGCCGAGCCTGGCCTTGCGATTTCTGGTGGCTCTCATGGCGGGCGCATGAACCACGAAGGCTGGCGGGTCTTCGCAGCTGCGGATGCTGACCCGAACTCATACCAGCCAACCGACGATCTGTTCACCGCAGATCGAACGCAAATATACGGTGTGCTGCTTGATAGCCCTGGGCATCGATACGGCTCGGAAATCAACGGCACCCGTAAATCTGGTTGGGGGAAAGGTCAGAACCGCGATTTTCAGGAAACTCCTGCTTTCTTGGCTTTGCGTTCTTCAAAACCCTTGCCAGAGGCCATTATAGAGGGCGTCAGGGAAGGTCGAAGAGACCGGATGATCAACAAGGATCTCGGCCCCGATGTCAGCGACCAACAGATGGCATTTTGGATGCAAGAACTTACCGAGATTGTTCTCCTCGATTTCATCTTTAGCCAGCAGGACCGCGTAGGAAACATAGACTTCACACCCTATTGGTATTGGGTCGAAGACGGAAAACTGAAGCAGAAGAAAGCCAAGCACCATGAGCCAAACGATGGAGACGTTCCCGCCGACGCGTTATTGATCCGTCGCAGCAATCTAAACGACAACGATGCTGGCGGGCGTGTCGAGTATGCCAACTTCGCGAAATCCACTCAAATGCTGGAGAAAATGCGGCACTTCTCTCCAAGCGTGTATCGGCGCTTGGTCGCTTTGAATAGTGATCTTCAATCTCAAGGTCCCGTCTACGGCTGGCTATCGCAAAGCCTTGGGTTGTCAGACAGGCAGATTGCACAAGTTGTAAAAAACACCGAGCTGGCAACGTCCATTCTCCAGGACAATTGCTCAAATGGCGATTTGATGTTCGACTTGGATCCTGTCGCATTCTTTTTGAGAAACAACACCGAGGTAGAGACAGTGGATTGTAATGACCCGTAGGCTTTCTACGCTTTTCGCGGCGTTCATTTGGACCACTCTGATCGCCTGCAAAGCGGCGGCATTGGATGTTATCGTCATATCGGATCTGAACGGCAGCTATGGTTCGGTGAAATACGATGCCCGCGTCGACAAGGCGATTAAGCGGATAGTCGAGATTGATCCAGATCTGGTGATTTCGACGGGCGATATGGTCGCGGGACAGCGCATTCCCAACTTGTCAGACAAACAGGTCAGAGAGATGTGGAAGGCGTTTCACAAGGCCGTATCAGATCCTTTAGAGGCTGCCGGCATTCCATTTGCGGTCACACCAGGAAACCATGATGCCTCCGCCTACCGAGGGTTCGAGCGTGAAAGAAAAATATACGCAGAGGAATGGACTCCGAGAAAACCAAGCGTCGACTTCCTGGTTTCGGATGACTACCCGTTCTTCTACGCATTTGAGATGCAGGGCATTACGTTTGCGTCACTGGATGCAACGACCCTGGGCCCGCTATCCGGTGATCAGCAGGACCGGCTACAGGAACTGGGTGCAGACGGGGACCCGATTGTCACTTTCAGTCACCTCCCACTTTGGCCCTTCGCGATCCAGCGCGAGCGCGAAATCATCGGTGATCCGACACTTGAAAAAATCTATTTGGAAAGCGGTGTCGTTCTGCATCTGTCAGGCCACCATCATGCCTTCTATCCCGGTTGGAAAGACGGTGTGGCCTACGTCTCTCAAGCTTGTTTGGGAGGTGGTCCGCGTCGGCTTATTGGCGATAGCGCCAGATCACCTCACAGCTTCACTCATGTTACGTTCCAGCCGAACGGAGAGTTTGGGATAGCAGTATATCGAGGCCCTGACTTCGAAAGGTCGATAGACTTCAAGTCGCTCCCGAAAGAGATCAGATCCCCGAATGCGGTGTTGAAACGCTTAGACCTTGTGAAATGACTAGAGGTTGAGTTTCAGTTCAACTTTTTCAGGAACCAGATCGTTTATCATCTCTTCTATCCGAGCTTCTGAAAGTCCACCCGAGGTGATGAACAGCAATGAAACGCGAGATTTTCCAGGGACGTGGTGTTTTCTGACCAGCTTCCATCCAGCGTCTGCGGCCATGGCTTCAATGGCTCCGCTGACTTTCAATGAGTGCTCTTCGTCTGAAGCCTTGAGCGAAATTTCCACGCCCTTGTTTCGCCCACCGAGCCAAATGAAACACCAACATACAACCGCCACCAATGTGGCCATCAAGGGCAAGCCCAGCCCTACCGCCAGCCCAAGCACGGTCACTATAATCATTTCCACCGTGTCGACCGGGTCATCCATATTTGATCGGAACCTCAACAGGGCTCCTATTCCAAAGATCACGAACCCGATCATTGACCCGTGCTGAACCACCAGAAAACCAACCGCCATGCCGATAAGCGCATACAGGAAGAAAAGCCTTGGCATAACTATGTCGCGGACGCTTCTACGGGCTTTACGTCTCACCGGATGATAGACGATCAAGCCAGCCAGAATGATCGTGACGATCACATCGAGAGTAAAGAAATACAGTTCCTGTTTGCCACGAAACTGCGTCCACCGGCGTTCGATAACGATTTCTGACCCCGAAGCCCCGGCCAGCATCGTCGCAGGGTCGACTTGTGACACCGCAGCACCTGGCAACAGCAGCATCAACAACACGGTCACAAGTGTGAGGGTCGTATTCAACTTGTCTTCCTTCCTGCTCAAGCCAAAGGCTTACGCTTAACAAAAGCACATCGTGCCCTATTCAATTCAATCGCAACAGGCGGGATCAGGTAAAGAGATTACAGTGCATTCTTCGGACATCGTATCCGGACTGTGATACGAACGCTGATACAGGGATGTGGTCCAAGCGCGAGAGAATCCAATGACAGAAAACAGAGTGTTTTCGTCAAAAGCTGAAATTTCACGGTGTTTCTGCAAACTTAGACGACTCGCTTTTACGGCCAGCTTGGTTGCGGCAGCCTTCTTGCCTTGGACCGATTTTGCCTACGCTGAAAGTGCTGGTTTGGTTCTGGTCGATAAATTCAAGGTGGCAGACAAATCAGAGGGATTTTCAGAGCCTTCCGGTTTGGCAATGTCTAACGCTGAAGGCTTCTTGTGGTCTGTAAGTGATGCCGAACCTAAACTGCACCTACTCGGAGTCGACGGGGTATTAGGAAACTCTTTCAAGTTACCAGCATTGGCAGGATCAGATTTGGAGGGTGTTGCACCTCGAAAAGATGGGTCTGTTTTGGTGCTTCAAGAAACTGACCGATCAATCCTAGTCGTTCACCCAACTGACCCCATTCAACTGACGACAATACCTCTCGCATCTCTTAAAGGTTACCCGACCGCCGCTGCATTACTCGTCGGCAACCCATTGAACAAGGGACCCGAAGGCATCGCCGTTGACCCGGAATCCGGGCGGGTCTTCGTTGGCATTGAGGGACAACCAAGGTTGTTAATGGTGTTATCGCCAGAGCTAGACGAAATTATTGAGATCATTCCTTTAGCCCGCGATGCAGGTTTTATCTCCGAGCGTGTAGATGATGATGAACTGGATTTGAGTGGCCTGGCATGGTCTCGGTCCTCGCGTTCTCTTTGGATTGTGAGTGACAAAAGCCGTCAGATCTTCGTCTACAATCCAAAATCCAAGTCAGTAAAGTCTATCAGTTTGACGTTCACAGAAGATGGCGAACAAAAGGAAGTTAAACATCCCGAAGGAATCGCTCTCGATGAGACCAAAGGGCTTCTCTACATCCTGACAGACGACGCCAAGAAATCACGGCTTTATGTTTTTAATATCCCCAAATTTTGATCGCTAGAGAATGAAGCTCACATCGCCACAATAGCTGACGCAAGTTGTTGCAGCTAGCTTACCACTCCTCTTCGTTGGTCCACCCTAATCAGAACCGAACACTTAAGTTGGCACCCAGGCCATGTTCTTGGCCATTGGAGCGAACTGAATAGCCATATCCTGCCGTTAGTCTCGCCAGATCAGAAATCTGATAGCCCAGTCCAAGCCCAAGAACGAAACCATTGGCGCCTCGGTTTTGTCCGACTTGCGTGAATGTCCCAAATATCGGGCTCGTGACAGTGATTTCGTGTTCACTGTCCTTGTTGGCAAAAAAATCATACTCGTAACGAGCAAAGGCGATTGGGGTTAGCACACCATTCTCTGTCAAGAAATCCCGCTGGTAGTCAATTCCAATAGAAGCGACCAGCGATTCTGCGTTCGCTTTTTCAATCGAGTAATTAAAATCACCACCGCCCGTCTCTGTGCCTGAACCTTGTTGGATACGCCCGTAGTTCAATCCGAAAACCGTAGAAACCCTTGCATCGCTGTCCAGGTTAAACAGCTTTCGTGCCTGGATACCGGCATGGATGCCCTCTTGGTCCAAATCAGACTTTGCCTCGCCTCCCGTAAAGCCATCAACAGAAGGGTTATTTCGCTTGGCGTCGGTTTCACCGAACATGTAACCGACCAGCCCGGAGAACTCCCAAGTTCCGGTTGTTGTGCGCCCATAGACGCCCACATGATAGCTGTCGGTCGAAAAGTCCTGATCGACTTGATCGTGTTCATCCATGGAGGATGTCCCAAAACCTGCGTACACGCCGACCACACCTCTATCGGTGCTTGCGACATCCGCTCCGACCAAAATCGTGCCCAGCGAATAGTCGAATGTCCCAAGGCCATTGCTTCCATCAACGTCCCCGCTCACATAGGCCGTGTCGATCCACCAGCGCCGATCAGAGCAGTCTATTGCGCCGCTCGGGCTCTGGGCCGAGTCGATTTCGCCTGCCGCAACGGGTTGATCCTCATTACTGAAGCCGACGGCTTGATACTTGCGGCAGTCAGCGTGGCTCAGCACAGTGTTGGTTATCAGGTCAAGTTGCTCCAACCCAACGGTCAAATTGGAGGAATAGGGTTCTGCGTGCACACGATTAAACCCAGCCAAACCTGAATTGGTAAGCGTGTTAACTGCATTGCCCAAGGTTGTGCCGTTGGTCAGAATGGTTCCAGGTGACTTGATTGCGGTGTTGGCCACCGCACCAGCGAGATTGCTTGCATTGGGTGATCCTACAACTGCTGGATGCAGCGGTAAGCTCGAGACAGGGAGGGTCGAAAACGCAATATCAATTCTACCGTCCGCGGTTGGCGTGTTTGAGATACTCAGACTGGATAGAGCGGGCAAAGATCCTCCGGCAACAAGAGTTGGGGAGTTTCCATCAAAACTCGAGGCTTGAAAAACCGTGTAGTCATTGCCAGCAGCATAGTCCTGCGCAGTCAGGCCGGGACGAGCGGCTTCGACTTGTATGGTGGCGCGGTTAATCCCTGTCACGGGCCCGCTGGATGACACCAAGTCAGCTTTCTGCCCAGCCGTCGGATCGACCTCACTTAAGAGCCTTGACCCAGCTTCAAAGGCGATTCCGCCACTATTGTTGAGCGTACCAATTGAAAAGCCCGGCGAAAGCACCCCTCCGTTCTTAACTGTGAAGTTGAATGCGTTCACTGTTCCCGTTCCGGCCAGCGTGCCAAAATTTTCAAAGTTTACAGTGTTCAAACTGCTTGCTGCATCAAGCCGAACAGTCGTGCCTGCGGCTATCGTCATGTCGCTGGTTGAAGAAATCGAACTGTTCGTCAGTGTGAAATCAGAAGCCTCAGCAACCCGAGTTTGGATATAGTACGCCCCGAAAACCACTTCGGTAGCCCCCATAACAGTCAGGTTGTCGTAAGTTAACGGTCGGTCTGACTGGAAGTAAACTTCAGTGGGGTCGATATTCGCGCCGTTGAACGGAACGAACGTCATTGATCTGCCGGAACCAATCGAAGTTCCAATGAGGTTCACTCTGAGCTTCCCGTTGATGTTTGTTGCCAATGCTTCCCGGGATACAAAGTCTCCGCTGCCTGCGGCGACATCAACATTCAGAAGAGTTAAAACTGAAGCATTGCTTGGAACGGTATTTTGGCCAGGAACATACAACTCAATTTCACCTGAGGACGTGATAGAGGAGTTACCAATTGTAAGTCCTGTTATGGGTCCGTTTGGGATCGGCAGACACGTGCGTTCCGTCGTTGAGATTGTTTGATTAACGCGAGTGCTTTCAGATCCAGAAGCATACTCTATTCGAGGAGACCCCAATTCTACGCAGGCCTGTGAGCTTTGGGCTTGTGCTTTGGTTGGCGACATCAAATAAGCCAAAATTACGAATGCGATATTCGCCAGAGTGATGAGCTGAGCAATTCGACTTAGTGGGAACGGCCTATTGTTTGTCACCAACTTTCTCCTCTCGCAGTACAAGCGAAGCTACCTTAACTTAGGACTTGAAAAACAAAGTTTATCTTTTTGGATTTTTTGTTGTGGCATATGAGCAAACTCACAACACGGGAAGGTCTGCCCAATGCAGACCTGCTCGTGCAATTACTGCGAGGCAAGACAAGCCGGGTTTTGCATTCCGACCATACGCACCTTTGCGTAGAAGCCGTCGCAAAAGGTCAAGCCTTGAAACGATTTTCCCGAGCTTGACGGGCGCTGAACAGCGCCATTGAGTATAGGCATGGATCATTGGATTTCGGAGTCGATAGCTAAGATCAATGCAGATGCTCACCGCTCCGCCGATACGCACCTTTTCAAGCTAGTAGGCCAAAACTTCTGGACCGAGATTGATCTTATCGAGGGCGCGTCCCTTATTCAGAAACTCGACGAAACCAATTTGAATTTTGAGTTTCAGAGTTTGCCAATTTTCGACAAGATCTGAAAGCTGGTTGACTGAAACCAAGAGAATGAAACAATAAACTGAGCAATGACACGGAGTACGAAGATACTGTTGGCGCTCACCGTATTGACGGTCGGGTTATGCATGTTCCTAGCGGGACGTGCGGTCGAACGTTACCAATATGAGGAGGCCTGCCTAGACTTGGGCGGAGGTCGCCATCCTGGAGATTACCCGATTTGCGTTTTGGAACAGCGTTCTAACTGACGGACGCGTCTCAGTCACGCGGTGATTGGAACAACGAAACTACGAGCACAACGACGCCAATTGCTGCGAGAATGAAAGTCAGCGGCAAAAAGAAGCTTTCTTGCAGAACGCCGTTTGGGTCGACACCGCCATAAAACAGGTGCTCTGAAAGCCCACTTAGTGCTGCAAGGAAAAGGATGACGATACCAAAAAGGCGAAGTTTGGTCATGTCAGGTCTCCAACGGAATGGGCCAATAGTTAGCATCGTTTTTCATACCTGTGAATTGAGGAGCCTAGTTCTTCAATACCTTGATTGCATCGTAATCCAGCCGTAGGCGCGTATAATGCGAATATGACAAGAGATATTGAAGCTAACGCTAAGACAATCGCTGATGCCCTGACCTCTGCCCGGCAGATACCTAAACTGTCTTCAGAGGCAGGACAGCTATCGCTGGATGACGCATATTCGATTGCTAGTCGTGTCCGCGAGATTTTGGGCAAAGAAAGAGTTGGCAGAAAAGTCGGCTTCACGAACCGCACGATTTGGCCTGTTTATGGTGTGGATCAACCCATTTGGGGAGAGGTTCACTCAGATGGGCTGTTTTCGACTGATCAGCCGGTAAACTTGGCAAGGTATTCAGAACCGAGAATCGAGCCAGAAATCGTACTTGGCCTCGGCGATGCGCCGACGGCTGAAATGAACAATGAACAGTTGGCAGGTTGCGTGGAGTGGGTCGCTCCAGGGTTTGAAATCGTGCAATCGATTTATCCCGACTGGAAATTCTCAGTCGAAGATTCAATCGCAGCACAAGGATTGCACGGCTGCCTTGTTCTTGGCGACAAAATCGCGGCGACGCATGATGTTTTGATCGGCTTGGCCGAAGTGCCACTAGCATTGTTCAAGGGCACCGAGGCCATCGAGTCCGGCAAAGGTGAAAACGCGCTTGGAGGCCCAATTGAAGTCCTGGCTCATCTTGTATCTCTGCTCTCCGAAGCCGACCAGCTTCAGGGAGGCGAGCTGGTTACAACCGGTACTTTGACAGACGCATGGCCAGTGTCTCCGGGTGAAGAATGGTCAGCTGGTTTTAGTGGCGTGATGGACACCGAGCTATCGGTACGATTTACATGAGGCTTTGATAGATTGGTGACGCCGACTGCACCAAAGAAAAGTTGCTCTCAATAGCTGACCATGATGGTCTTCCACTGGTTCCATCAATTCTGGGAAGCAAATTACACGATGCTATCCAAATCAGATTACATGATGTTTCTCAGGCACCCTGCCTGGCTATGGATCAAAAAACACGCCAGGCATCTGTTGCCGCCAATTGACCCCTCATTGCAAGCACGCTTTGACGAGGGGCACGCGTTTGAGCCTTATGCAGAGGAGCTTTTTGGTGATCTCGTTCGCCTCGGTTTTTCAGATTTTTCTGAATACCAAGCTCTGCCTGCACGCACTCTGGATGCTTGGAGAGATGGTGCGAACGCCGTGGCTCAGGGACGCTATGAAGATGGAACCATAACTTGCATCTCCGACATCGTGAGCCGCAGCGGCGATGGGTACGTTCTGACAGAGATCAAGAGCGGGACTTCTGCAAAGCCCGAACACACTTTTGATCTCGCATTCCAGCGTGTCGTGCTTGAGGCAGCGGGGTTCCCCATTGCGCGCTGCGAAGTGGCACATGTGAACCGTGATTACGTCAGAAACGGCGAAATCAATCCGCAAGAGCTTGTCAGCATCACTGACATCACGGATGCGGTGACTGAGCAGCTCGAAAAAACACGCACGCGTATCGATCAGGCATTGAGCGTCGTTGCCAGCGGTACGATGCCTGACCCGTCCCCCGAACGTGCGCGCCTTAAATCCTACGGTGAATGGCTGGAAATTCGCGAAAAACTCGACCCACCTCTCGCGCAGGACAGTATCCACCGCCTTCCGTTCATGAATTCGGAAAAAGCCTCCGAACTCATCGCAAATGGGATCACAAAGATTGACGAGATCAGCGATCCATTTGTGTTGGGCAAGTCGACGCAACGCTACTTGAGAGCCACGGCGAATGGTGGGCGCACAATCGATCATCAGGAGTTGAGCAGGTTTCTGAGCGAGATTGTCTATCCGGTTTATTATTTTGACTACGAGACGTCTCAGAGTTTGCTGCCACCCTGGGACGGAACGCGTCCCTATCAGCAAGTGGCTTTCCAGTATTCCTTGCATGTCCAGCATGAGCCTGGCGGAGAAATTGAGCACAGGGAGTATCTCCACCGAGACGCCAGTAACCCGATGCCAGCCTTGCTGAAAAGGCTTCGTGAGGACATAGGAGACGTTGGCTCTTTAGTGGTTTGGTATGCGCCGTTCGAGAAATCGCGCAATACGGAAATGGCGGAAACTTATCCAGAGCATGCAGAGTTCCTGGAAGGCCTAAATGCACGCGTTGTAGATCTGATGAAGCCGTTTGCGGATGAAATGATCAACGATCCTGCGTTCAAAGGAAGCGCCTCTATCAAGGCCGTTCTTCCAGCGTTTTTGCCAGAACTTTCATACGATGATCTGGACATCAAAGAGGGGGCGAGCGCGTCTCGCCTTTGGAAGGACGTAACACTGACCGAACCGGATGATCCAGCGCGCGAGAAGGTCTATTCTGATCTTGTGGCGTATTGCACGCGCGACACTTGGGCAATGGTCGCAATTCATCAGGAATTGCTGGCGATGTGAGCTGTGGCGCGAACCTCAAAACAACTGGCGGTGCTGCTCCCCTACGAGACTAGGCGATTTGCCGGAGTTACGGCGCCCCCAAGACTTAGTCTTGCCAATCCAGCCGATACAAAACGTGGTGACCGCGTAGACCTTTCAGGAGTCTGGGTTCTATTTCAGAAAAAGAGAAATCGGTTCGTCCTCCGACCATAGCGCGAGTCGCATCTGAAACGAGTATCTCGCCTGCCGCACCAACGGTCGTTATGCGTGATGCTTTGTTGACCACCGTACCGAAAAAATCTCCACGAGATTGCACGACATCACCAGTGTGAATTCCAATCCGAACATCGAAAGATGGCTCCGCGGATACCGATGCAATGGCCTTCTGAATCTTGATAGCGGCCGTCAGTGCTTCTTTCGCGGACGGAAAGACGGACAACGTTCCGTCTCCGAGGGATTTCACGAACTGGCCATGATGCTTTTCAATGATCGCCGCCAAGACTTGGAAGTGGTTTTCGATCAGCACCGACCAACGCTGATCGCCCAACGCCTCCGCCAACGTTGTACTGCCTTCTACATCAGTGAAAAGTACCGAAGCCAAACCTTCGGTTTGGACCAGCTCGGGTCCATCTTCACGCGCAGCATCAACCAATTTTTGGATGGCTAGCTGTTCCTTACCCACGAGTTCAATATTTGGAGTGGGCACTGAAGCGTGGCGATTGATGATCTTCCAGGCCGCTCCCTCCAGGACAAAAATCAGGACGGTGCGGTAAAATACGGCTTCATCAAAGCCGACAAACTGAATCTTATGGACGAAGGATGACCATCCCGTGTCTCCGTTTTCGAAGGCCTCAGCTTCAACTTCTTCGAAAACGACGGGAGCAGGGATCTCCGCGAAAAAGCCGCTAACCCCATCGCGAACTGCTTGCCCACTCCAAAACTCTCCTTCGCCTGTCCCAACAAACCGTAGTTCATCTACCTTCGACAGAAAATCCTGCAACTCGTCAGTATTCTTCTTGGTTCTGAGTATTTCATACCAACGCCTCGAAACCGCCAGCAGCTCAAGTGAGGAACGTATCATCACAAATGACTCGAGACGCTAAATGGAATGAGGCTTACAAGGTCTTGCAACCGGGATCTCCATTTTTCGAAAGATGCAGGTCAATGCTGCCGCTGAGGTTTGGTCAGATCAAGACTTTTGTATTTCTCCAGAACGGAGCGCATAAGACGCAGATCAAAAGACGCGCGTCGGTTCAGAGCGAACTATCGACGGAGTTTCTGAGTTCGATTCCGGATCACAGGGTATCGAATCGTTTCGCTGTCGGAGAGCTACTCGACGCTGTACTGACCCGCAAAATAAGATGCATGAGTGTATCGGGCACACGCTAAGCTAGAAGGTTCCCAGAACTACGCGGTGAATTTCGAAGTGCAGCAAGCGCCGTCTTGACATGGCTATGCGAACTGGTTCAGCTTGCGGTCATGACGTACACACGCATCCACTGCCATCGAATATCGGCCTGAGGTCGATAACCCACGCAAAATCCGTGGGAGGCAGCATTGGTATGCGGGCGAGGCTTATATCCTTGTAATTGCTCCAGATTAGAGTGCACGAGTCGGTTCGATTCCGACGCCTCCTACCATTCTCAGGAGGTGTCCAACATGGCGGACGACGTCACGAACGCAATTGATTTCAACGACATCAAGCAATCGGTCGAGGAGAACCTCGGAAGCACACCCGAAGGCTGGTCCGGCTTGGTCACGGTGCTCTTCACAGAGGTTAAGGAATACTGCGATCTGAAGGGTGCCACCTACCCCTTTGTCCTTCAGATCAAAGAGAAAATCGGCGAGCTCCGCATCTACCACCGGTGTGATGATCGACAAATTCAGTCGATGATCGCTGCGACGATTGCGCGTGCAAATCACAGCTGTGAACGATGCGGGAATAGTGCCGAGACCCAACTTCTGGACGGCTGGTACAAGACACTTTGTTGCTGGTGCGCGCATGATGTCGCGAGCAAGCGCCACCCTAAAAGGAAGAGGCTTTTTGGCATTCGAAAAAAGCCTGCTCGAGATCGAATGACCTGCTCAGTTTGTGGCTATTTCGGTCAGATCGACCGAACGGATGACCGTAATCGGTGCCCTGCGTGCGTGAAGAAGGAATGGTGATGACCGCCGAACAACAAGTGACCTTCAATAAGATTATGGAAGACTACGATGATGAGAACTACGCCCGGAAGCTCATGAATACGGGCTCACTGGCCACCGGTCATGTCCCGCTGATTGCCCTTTGCCAGATCTCGAGAGGGGTCTTCCATCTCAACAAGACCAAGTTCTGGAGAATGTGACTGATGGATGATGTCGAAAAGAGCTGGAAGGAATTCCGGGAAAAGGTCCGAGGTGTGATCGAGGACCATGGAGCGCCAGATGATCTCCGCTCATTTGACGCCTGGTACGCCGAAGAGATGCGTTTGGTGATGGCGCACAACTACCCAGCTCCGCACGTCTCTGACGTCACATGGTCGACCGAGGGTCTGCATGTCGAGTGTGATGACCGTGAAGTGGTCGACCGTATGATGACTGCTATGGCGGAGGTTTCACATGATCTCAAAGAGGCGCGGGCCCGGAGGTCAGTGATGAGCAGTGTTGTCGACTGGAATGATATTCATGGAAGCGTCTTCAAGCAGCTTGGTGAGTATCGTGCCGGGTGGGCGGAGCAGCTTACGCTTGCACTTGAGAAAGTGAAGAGGTTGATCAACGAGCAGCCCGACCTGTTTGGTGATGAACACCCGTCCATCGTTCAGATCAAACAGAAATGGGGAGGCTTGCGCGTCTATGAGGCCCCGGGCTGCAACCAGGCTGCGAGTGAAGAGATTCAATGGCGTGTCAATCAGATTGAGCAAACCTGCGAAGGTTGTTCTAATTCTGCTAAACGCCAGCACATCCTTGGGTTTGTGACGACGCTTTGCAGCTGGTGCTACAATGATGCTCTGCGGCGGCGATTTGAGGGCGCCGAAGAATCCTGGCCCGACAGCCTGAGGCTGGACATCGTGGAAAACTATCCAGACCTCGTTTCCCCGGGTTGCGCATCTCTTGTTCCTGCTGTCGGAAATGGCTGGCTCGTCGTGATTTCGCAAGCACTCCACAAGCTTTCCTTCAGTCAGGATTTCAGGGCACTGGACCCTGGAACTATTCAGATCTCGGATATTAAGAAAGGCCAGGATGGCCAGATTTCCATCGGTTTCAGTCGATACCACGATCTCATTCAGGAGTACGCTGACTGGATGGAATTTCGATGCGGTGTGACGTGTGAAGAGTGTGGCCACGTTGGTGACATCGTTCGGACAGCCGACAGGTCTCAAGTGCTCTGTTCTCACTGTCACTGTACTCGGGAGAAGTCTGATGGGCGATGATGACGACGTTGAGCTGGATGAACAAACCTTGCGATTGCTTAGGCTTCGGGAGGCTGAAATTGCGGCCGGTCGAGCAAAACTTACCAAGCCGATTACCTCGGATGAGATCCGGTCGCGAAAGGTGCCTTATCCGAAGGGTAAGCCAGATGAGTGACGAGACTACAGAAGAGGAAATCCCTATTTTCGTAATCTGCGAGACTTTGGTGAACGGCAAACTTCGAGAGATTGAAGGAAAAGAGATCACTGTAAAACCAAACAAGATCTTAGTCTTGACGATCAGTGTCGAGGATGTTGAGCGATGACAGATAATTTTTTAGAAGATGAGATCTTCGGGCGCCCGTTACAGGATGTTCCTCTGGATGACTTGATTGCGGAACTTCAAGCCCGTCGTAAAGAGGGGCCGGAAGTCTGGCTAGCATTGCGCAAAATAATTTTCGAGCAAATCGCCGATTTTGCAAAACGTCCGCCGGATGCGCCAAAGTGGCGGGACGAGTGGGTCAAAGAGAACAACTGGAATTTAGTGACTGACGACGATGATGTCGAAATCACTGAAGGCAGTGGCAACGTTTTTGACGACCTCGAGATCGAAGACCCAAGGAAGAAGACTTAGTGATGGGGGACGAGCATTTCAGCTTGATCTTATCCGCCGTGATCATTGTCGCGTTGGCGATCTATGTAAGACACATCGTCCGCACTGCTGGAAAAGATCGCGAAGTCGATCCAGAGCAAGTGCAAAGGATCATGCGAGATCTGGACTACAGCCACCTGGACCGAGTGATGAACCGGCGAAGGAAGGGGTAGCGGGATGTTGAAGGTGGTTGTCTATGTTGGTGATCAAGAGGTCGCCCGAGCTGTGGCTGAGAACGATTCAGAACTCGCGGACGTGTCCGATTACAATATCCGGATGAACGAACGTGCTGCCGAGCGGTTTGGCATTCAAGAAAAAGGTCTAGGCGGCCGGATTAAGGGCCACCCTCGAAATCAGACGGTCTGGAGGCTCGTCCGCAAGATCGCAGACCTTTGGCTTGCGGGGACCGGCGCGGGCGAAGAAAGCGTTGAGGCAGAGCTGCTGCCGATGATCCGCAAGTCTATCCGCGAACTAGATGAGAGGGTCGAAAAGGAATCGAACCAGAGCGAAGACTGGAATGCTGTGATCAAGCAGATTTCTGATGACGAGCCGTTTTCCCTGGGCTTTTACGCTGACAAATTTGAGTCGTGGACAGCGGACGAGATTGAAGCTCTTCGATGTGATGTGGTTGAGACAGCCACACAGGAAGAACTAATGGCCGAGGTCGAACGCCGGCGAAGAGCTGGTCTACTGCACAAGGAGGCCTCGAATGATGGCTTCTCAGATCTGGTTGATGATCTCTGGGGCAAACTCGATACATACCCAGACCGCTAGTACAGCTTACCTGCCGCCATTACCCAATTTTTGACATCAGAAGTCTATGGCGACTGTCGTTGTAGTAGTGCGCGCTTCTTCTTAGCGCCTCTCCTGCTAGGAACCAAAGCGCCCCGGATAAGCATTTCCCCAACACTGCTCTGCGGAACCATGTACTACCAGTCTCTACGATAAGCATGGTTGACCGCAACCAGCCCGAAGCGGACCTTCAAAATGCGACTTTGCAATTCTCGTGTTGCGGACAAGTTAGGCCGCGTACTGCCAAGGTCTCAGCGTCGCTAGCCACTGAACTCTGACAGTGGCTCCGCAACTACAATTGCTTAACACAAACTTTGCGCCAAAGACTGTTGCCAAGCTCTGTTTCAGTTCATTTTGCCTGACAACGTTTGTGTCGGCAGTTGTCCAAAGAGTGCTCTGTAGTCTCGCGCGAACTGACCCATGTGCCAAAATCCGTAAGCGTTTGCGATGTCCGATATACTCTCCTCTGGCGAGCAGGATACCAGTTCATGGCGCACAGCACCGAGACGGGCTCTTAGATAAAACTGCTTGGGGCTCACCCCATATGTTTCCTGAAACGCGCGACGAAGAGTGCATGCGGATACCTGAATATTTGCACATACTTCACCGATTGACACGTTATCCATCAAATGGGCCCGCATGAAGTCAACGGCTTGTTGTGCTAGCCGGGTTCTATTTTTACTGTTTCGCCGATCACTCCATTTTTCGCCTACCACCAGCATTTCCAGAAGCTCTAAGATCATATCACTCTCTTCACTATCAGAGCTTGGTCCGGCCGCTGATCCAATTAGAAAGCGCGCTTTGTTTTGGACTAAGGAATGAAGCTTGCCAGCGTCGCTAACGAAAGATCTTAAAGCGTCATTTCGCACGGTGCTGATATCAAGACCGCAATCGTCGGCGATCCGTTGAGCCCTTCGGATGTCGATGGCGAAGGTCAGGCCTGTGAGCGTTGAATTGCTCACGCCTTCAAAAGGGTCTCCGCTACCAAAATTCATCAGAGCGGTGTCTGAGGGTGAGCCGTTAAGCCAAGTCCGTACACTCCCTTTGTCTGGTAAGCCAAACGCTAGAATGTCAGAGCGAGAAACACCGGTTTGGTACACAGCCTTATCAAACGACAAATCAATCATTTGAAGGTCAAGACCTGCCCAAACGGATACCGAAGAGTTCATAGTTCCCTCTTCAAGTTGGCGTAGCTCGACATCCCATTGGGACAGCTGGCGGAATTGCGAAGGGTCCTGCAAAAAAAGTGTGTTTGGGGCGCAGGTTTTTTGGGGGGCTGATCGTTTTTTGATGTCGTCCATTCCGCCCCGCAGGTAGTTTTCATGAAATGTTATTCGAATATGTAGGCTTGGGAAATTGCAAGACAAAGCAGACAAATCGAGAGGGAAGAGGTTCGGACGCCCATCGTTGCCTGATGATACTGCGCGCACCGAACGCGTCGTAACGCTGCTAACCAAAAGCGAAAAAGAGTTGTTGCGCTCACAGGCTGAAGACAGCGAACTCTCCCTTTCAACCTTTTGCCATCATCTGATCCTTGAAGGTCTGAAAACAAGTAAATCATGAAACAGGGGTATCTCATGAAATCAAAACTGTTCCTCTCCGCGCTGGTCTTTGCCGGCTCCGCTATCACGGCGGCAGCTCAGGACAGCAATATCGTGCATGATGCGGAATACTATGTGCTGAAGCAACAAAACGCAGCCGTTTGGGTCGAGAACGACGCACAGGTTGACCAACTGCTGGCCGATTTTCGTGAGAAAAACGGAGGGAACCCTCCAAACATCTTCTACATCCTTATTGACGATATGGGTTTTGGCGACATGGGTATGCCCGAGATGAACGCGATACGCGGGTATTCGACGCCCAATATCAACGCGCTCGCAGAGGAAAGCATGCGGTTTGCGCGCATGTATACCGAGCCGTCCTGCACACCGTCGCGGGTCGCCTTCATGACGGGTCGCCAGCCGTATCGCAATGGGATGGGCGATACCGCCGTCGATATTTCAGGTTTTGGCCTTGCCGATGAAGAAGTCACAATTGCCGAAGTTCTGAAATCCGTAGGCTACAACACCTCGCATGTTGGCAAATGGCACATGGGCGACATTCAGGAATCCTGGCCTACTTATCAGGGCTTTGACTACGCCGCGTTCCCCATCCATCAGCAGGGCCAGTTGGCCATCTTCAACGAAGATGCAGCCAAGGAAGAAATCACCATGGCCATAGGGGAAGACAACTACAACTCCAAATACACGCTGGATGATTGGTTTCGCCCTGATCCGGGACACATGATTACCGGCCTTGAAGCTGTTATTGGCGGGGAGGTCCGCGAAGTCCATATGGAACCGGGTGAGAAATGGACCCAGGACAAATATAATGAAATGAACATCCGCTATCAGGCACAGGCGATGGAACAGTTGCGCCTGCTAGCAGAACGGGATGAACCGTTCTTCCTGCAATACTGGCCGCTTGTCCCTCTGTCGACAACGCGCACGACGAGAGAGGCGTTCACGACACCCAACGGCGGTACATTCGTTGAAAGCATGGAAGAGCTGGATGAATGGATAGGGGTCATTCTGAACGAAGTCGATGCGCTGGGGCTCAGGGACAATACCCTGATCGTTTTGATGGGCGACAACGGTCACTTCACCAAATATGCCCCCGGCAGTGGGTTTTCGCCGCTGGTCTTCCGCGGCGGCAAGGCCGATACGTCTGAAGGAGGCGTTCGGGTGGACGCGTTTGCCCGCCTGCCCGGCTTGATCGAGGGAGACTCGATTGTATCTGACATTATTCATATCTCTGATTTGTTCACTTCAATTGCGCGTATCGGCGGAGCGATGGATGCCATCCCCCGCGACCGGATCATTGACGGTGTCGATCAGACGTCCCTGATGTTTATTGGCGATACGCATGGGCGCAGGGATCATGTACTGATCTACTCGATCAATTCGCTGAAAGAGGTGGTAAAGGAACACATCAAACTCAAAGTTCCGGCCAAAGGTGAAAATGCTATCGTGGCCAAGTTCTACAACCTGTTCCGCGACCCCCGCGAAGAACAGAGCGTATCGACCGAGATCGGAGCATGGGCTGGACATGAGTTTAACCGCATTATTGCCCGCCACCTGAAATTCAAGGAAATGTACCCCGATCAACCGGCCGCGACTGGACGTCCCTATGAAGGTATCGTGAACCTTCGTCCTGAAACCGTCGCAGCGGTGGATGCCTTTGTCGCCAAGCGGGACATTCAGCCCGACTAAAAGGTGAAGCTGATAAGAGTAATGCAAGCCCCGCATCAGATAATGATATGCTTGATGTGGGGCTTGGCATCCACAACAAAAATTCTGGAAACAATATGAAAATCCAAGCGCTTGTCCTTGCATTGGCGACTGGCATTGTTGCGGCCCCAGCAATCGCCGATGAAAACGCTTCAAACCCTTTGGCCGCAGTCAATAACACGGACATCCGGTATCAGTATTTTGATTTGGGCAACGGTGCTGACAAGCAGGACGCCTTTATAGATGGCGCATACATGCTGCGGCCTGATCTGAAACTGAAATATGAGTTGCACCACAACTCAACGGATGTGACTGGAACTCGGTTCACTGACTTTGAGAAATTGAGCCTCAAAGCGATCTATTTCCCTTCTCAGAGACCGCTCAACGAAACGTGGGCCATCAAGTCGGCCATTGGCCTGGAGTGGATACTGGACTTTGGCGACCCGGAAAAAGGGATCGGAACCGGGTCCGATCAAATTGCGCCTTTTGGCGGGTTCGCCTTTGCAAACACAAAATCAGGGCTGACGCTGATCCCACTGCTCCAGCATTTTGCTTCATACAATGGCCCGACGGACATAAACCAAACCGCGATGCGGTTGATTGCGCTACAACCGTTTGGCGATGGGTACTGGGCCAAGGCTGATATCAAAGCACCATATGACTGGGAGAATGATGCTTGGCCAGCGACCGCTGAGTTCCAGATTGGCAAGAACCTCAGTCCTGGCATCGCAATTTATGCTGATTTCCTCATCGGTATAGGTTCCGACCGCCCCTACGATAAAGGTGCCGGCTTAGGTTTGCGTTTCAACTACTAGTTCACCCACACCCAACCTCGGCGAAGATCATCTATGTCACAGTCCAGAACTCTGTTCAGCCATTTGTTTTCTGCGTCTATCTTGACCCTTCCTGGAACTGCCTTGAGCCAATCCCTGCCCGCTTCGGGTCGGTAGGAAATAAATTGGCGTCACGCCGCATCATTCTATCTGTCTACTTCGCTCTGAACTCGGGGAAGATCAACAGTCTCTGGACGATCCGCTAAGATGGATTTGAACCTTGAAACTGAATCCGTCGTTCGCGCTTCTAATCCCCAGCCAGCGATGCTTAGGCCCAGAGTTCTGAGAAAATAGACTTCTATTACGATCTGTACCCAAGACTTTGCAAAGTCCGCTTTCTGCGCATCGCAGACCTTCGCGAGAATCCAAGTTTCCTTAGGGAGGCCCTTTGCGGGGTTGAGCAATGCAAAGGGCCATAACCGCGACGACTAAGCCATAAACTGATTGAATTCGTCGCTAATGCAGACAAACGCGCAGCGCAAAACTATGGGCGAACTACGTAAACTTATGGGGTGCGCGAAGTGTTATGCGCAAACCTACAACCGCTCAAAAATCCAAATTCTCCACGCTCAGAGCATTCTTTTGAATGAATTCACGGCGTGGCTCTACCACATCACCCATAAGCTTGGTGAACAGATCATCGGCCTCGACCATATCATCCACGCGTACTTGCAAAAGGGTCCGTGCGTCCGGGTCCAGCGTTGTTTCCCAGAGTTGATCGGGGTTCATCTCTCCCAAACCTTTGTAGCGTTGCAGCGACAAGCCCTTTTCGCCTTCTTCCAGAATCGCGCGCAGCAGGTCGAGCGGGCCGTGTATGACTTGACCCCGATCGCGACGCACCAACGTTGCGGGGGTGTTGTAGACCTCTTGCAGGCTTTGGGTGAAACTGCCGGTTTTGCGAGCCTCACCCGAACGCAACATGGGGCCGTCCAGTGTGCGTACTTCTTCCACACCGCGCAGGATGCGCGCGAGGCGGATGCCGTGATCCTGTGTGATGCGGCCTTGCCAGCCGCGTTCGTATTCCAGTGCAATCAAGTCAAGGCGCGCCGCGACCTTGTCGGCCACGCCCTGCAAATCGGCATCAACAGCGCCGGGCACGAAAGCACCGGCTACAGCAGCCTGCTCCAGAATATGGCGTGGATAATGCGTTGGAAAGGCGTCCAGCACACGCTTCAGCTGGCGCGCTTCATCCACTACGCGGGTCAGGTCCTGGCCGATGATTTCCTCGCCCGAGCCTAATTTAAGTACTGCGCCTTCGACGCCCTGATTGATCAAATAATCATCCAGCGCAGCCTGGTCCTTCAGGTAAACCTCTGATTTACCTCTAGAAACCTTGTATAGCGGTGGTTGAGCGATGTAGAGATACCCGCCCTCGATCAACTCTGGCATTTGCCGGTAGAAGAAGGTCAACAAGAGGGTGCGGATATGCGCGCCGTCAACATCTGCGTCCGTCATAATGACGATTTTGTGGTAACGCAGTTTTTCGATGTTGAATTCGTCGCGGCCAATGCCGGTGCCCAACGCCATCACGAGGTTACCGATCTCTTGGCTCGACAACATCCGGTCAAACCGCGCCCGTTCCACGTTCAAGATTTTGCCACGCAAAGGCAGAACAGCCTGAGTCAGCCGATCCCGACCGGTCTGGGCAGAACCACCAGCCGAGTCCCCCTCGACCAGGAAAACTTCAGTCTTGGACGGATCTTTTTCAGAGCAATCCTTGAGCTTACCAGCCAGATAGTTCACATCCATCGCAGTCTTGCGGCGGGTCAATTCGCGAGCTTTACGGGCGGCCTCGCGCGCTAAAGCCGCCTCGATGATCTTACCGACAATCCCCTTAGCCTCATTCGGGTTCTCTTCGAACCATTCAGCCAGCTTCTCGTTCATCAGACCTTCGACCGCCGGGCGCACCTCAGAGCTGACCAACTTGTCCTTGGTCTGGGACGAGAATTTCGGATCGGGCACTTTCACAGACAACACGCAGGTCAGGCCTTCGCGTGCATCGTCACCGGTGAAGCTGACCTTTTCCTTCTTTGCTATGCCGCTGGACTGCGCATAGTTGTTGATCGTCCGGGTCAGCGCGCCGCGGAACCCAGCCACATGGGTGCCGCCATCGCGCTGCGGGATGTTATTGGTGAAGGGCAGCACGGTCTCATGATAACTGTCGTTCCACCACATGGCGATTTCCACGCCGATATCGTCACGCTCGCCCTTGATATAAATCGGTTCGGGCATCGCCGGGGTCTTGGACCGGTCGAGATATTTGACAAACTCTTTGACGCCGCCCTCGTAGAACAGCTCGGTTTCCAGCCGCTCAGCAGGGCGTTCGTCGATTAGGATGATCCGCACGCCTGAGTTCAGGAAGGCCAGCTCGCGCAAGCGCTTTTCCAGCGTCTCAAACGAGTACTCGAGGTTCGAGAACGTGTTGGTCGAGGCCAGAAATCGTACCTCGGTTCCCGTGCGATCGCCGCACTCGCCGACGACTTTCAGATGTTCCGCCGTCTCACCGCCCTCAAAACGCGCCACATGTTCCTTGCCGGCCCGCCAAATGCGCAGTTCCAGCCAATCGGATAGCGCATTCACCACCGAGACGCCCACTCCATGCAGACCGCCTGACACCTTGTACGAGTTGCTGTCGAACTTACCGCCAGCGTGCAGTTGGGTCATGATGACTTCAGCCGCTGAAACGCCTTCCTCGGGGTGGATATCCACCGGGATTCCACGTCCATTGTCGCTGACCGAAACGCTGGAATCAGCGTGAATTTTTACAGTCACATGGTCGGCATGACCGGCCAGTGCCTCGTCAATTCCGTTATCGACAACCTCGTACACCATATGGTGCAGACCCGAACCATCATCCGTATCCCCGATATACATACCGGGACGTTTGCGAACTGCCTCTAAGCCTTTGAGAACTTTGATGGAATCAGCGCCGTATTCTTGGGGTGCCTGTGCGTCTTCGGACATGCCGTTAGTACCTATATTATTTTGGTAACTTATACGTTTTCTGGTGGGGATTGTCACGTGCTCCCCCCATATTTTGTGGTTCTGATCCGCTTAATTTGCGGATCAAAGCCGATCAAGGTCTGCTGCAATATCCTCGGCAATTTCTGCCGCGTTCACATCGTCCCGTTCGGCTGACAATCGCAACCCCAGAAGGTCGGATTGATAGCGCGCCGCCAAGCGATCCGGGTCATGACTTGGCGCGATTTCTCCGGCCTTCTGCGCGCTGCGAAAGAGGTCCGCAAAACAAGCTTTCATGTCAGCCATATGGGTTTGCGCCTGATCAGCCAAATCATGGTCTTTGGCTTGCAATTCCGCATAAGTCTTCGCCAACATGCAGGCTTTTGTTGGCAGTTCCGACGCCTCGATCACACGACGAGGTTGCACCTTAAGAGCACCAAGCGGGCCCAATTCCTGCGCCAAAGCCTTCATATTGGCAACCCCTTCCCGAGTATACCGCTCTAACGCCAGGGCGTAGAGCGCATCTTTCGACCCGAACGCCGCGTAGAAGCTGCCCGGTTTAAGCTTCAGCTCTCGCTCGAGATCCTTAAGCGATGTCCCCGCCCAGCCGTGACGCCAAAAAATGTCTCGCGCCTGCGCGATAAGCGCGTCTCGGTCATATGAGGGTTTGCGGGGCATCGTTTCACCAATTCTTGAACGTTCGCTCAAATATATACTTGAGTGATCGCTCAAGAAACCCTAAATACGACTCATCGCGCCAGAAACAGGAGTTTTGACATGGCCAATTTCCCGTCTCACGACCTAGAAACCGCCCCGGAAGGGTCCAAGCCGCTGCTTGAGAAATCTCAGGCTGCATTCGGCCGCCTGCCCGGTCTTCATAAAGTAATGGCTGAAAGCCCCCAGCATCTGGAAGGCTATCAGGTTCTGCACGGCCTGTTTCTGCAGACCGATTTCAACAACGACGAAAAAACCGTTGTCTGGCAAACCATCAATGTCGAAAACGAATGCCATTACTGCGTGCCTGCGCATACCGGCATCGCAAAGATGATGAAGGTCTCTGACGAGATCACCGAGGCGCTGCGCAACGAAACGCCGCTGCCCACGGCCAAGCTGGAAGCGCTACGCACTTTTACCCTGCAAGTGATGGAAACCCGTGGAAACCCGACTGAAGAACAGTTGCAGGCCTTCTTTGACGCTGGCTATTCCCACCGTGCGGTCCTGGATGTCGTGCTGGGTCTGGCACAAAAAACCATGTCGAACTACGTCAACCACATGGCCAAAACCCCGGTCGACGAAGTGATGCGCGGCTTCCTTTGGGAACGCAAAGTCGGCGAGCCTGCCTAAACGCGGACGACCGAGCCCTCGTCGCCTTCGGTAACGACCAGCGTTTGGGCTCGATCCCCCAATTCCGCAAATAGCTCAGGCCCGGTGCCCGTCATCCAGGCCTGTGCGCCCAGCGCACAAATCTCATCATACAACGCAGCGCGGCGACCCGCATCCAGATGCGCGGCCACCTCATCCAGCAATACAATAGGAGGTGCTCCAACCATCTCCGCCAACGCTCGCGCGTTTGATAGGATCAGCGACACCAGCAATGCTTTCTGCTCACCGGTCGAGCAATCTTTGGCAGGAACGCCCTTGGCGGAATATACACCATACAGGTCTGATCGATGCGGGCCGACCAAAGTCCGCCCGGCGGCCAGATCGCGAAACCGGCTTTCATCCAAAGCTTCTCGCAAGTCTTCCGCCGTCTCAGGCATTGCACCTTCGGTTTGGACCAATTCAAGATCCGCTGACGGAAAGGCCGTCTCAGCTTTGTCCTGTGCTGCGCGCAGATACTCCAACGTACTCAACCGCGCGGCGTGGATGCGATGCCCCATCTCGGCCATCTGCCCTTCCAGCGCCGCGTACCAATGGGCATCGCGAACTTGTTCTTTCAGCAACCGGTTCCGCTCGCGCATCGCTTTTTCATAGGTCAGAGATGCCTCGGCATGTGCCGGATCAAAACTCAGCGCGATTCGGTCGAGGAACCGCCGCCGCCCTTCAGCCCCTTCGATCCAGAGACGGTCCATCGATGGGATTAACCAAACTACCCGCGCCAGCTTTCCCAATTCAATCTGGCTTGAGGTTTTCTCATCAATCCGCACTTGCCGCGCCGCACCACCTTCGGACCAGGTTTCAATCTCGAAATTCTGTCCTTGCGCATTCAATAGCCCAATCAGCTTCCACCCCAGCGCCTCGGGGCGCCGTGTCATCTCAGCGGCGCTTGCCCGCCGCATCCCGCGCCCGGGTGAAAACAGAGAAACCGCTTCCAGGATGTTGGTCTTACCGGCACCGTTTGGCCCATGGATCGCGACTGGCCGCCCGTCCAACGACAGGCGCGCCAGCTTATGAGACCGAAAATGCGAGACCGTAAGCTCGGTCAGGGCCAATCCCATGACCCCTCTCTTTCGTTAGAGATCACCCAGTCGAGGCAATCAGACGCGCATCGGCATTACGACATATACCGCGCTTTGGTCGTTGCCTTCGCGCATCAGCGTCGGATCACCTGCCGAGTTGAACATAAACACCGCATTTTCACGATCCACCTGAGACGCGATTTCGAGCAGATACTTAGCGTTGAACCCGATCTCCAGGCGCTCATCCCCGTAAGCAACTGCCAGCTCTTCCTCAGCCGCACCACTGTCGGGTGCATTCACTGACAGAACCAGCTTATCCGCATCCAATTGCAGTTTGACGGCCCGCGACCGCTCGGACGAAACTGTCGCCACACGATCCACGGCCTGCGCGAATTCAGCCGCGTCCACTTCTAACTTGCGCGTGTTACCTTGCGGGATGACACGTGTGTAATCCGGGAACGTTCCGTCGATCACTTTCGAGGTGAGCGTGATGTCAGGCGTTGCAAACCGCACCTTGGTTTCACTGACCGAGACGGCGATGTCCATCTCGTCATCATCCAGCAGCTTGCGCAGTTCGCCCACGGTTTTGCGGGGCACGATCACGCCCGGCATATCCGCTGCACCATCCGGCAGATCCGCATCGATCCGTGCCAAGCGGTGACCATCAGTCGCCACGCAACGCAGTACCTTGCCGCCCTCGGAACCATCCGCAACGTGCATGTAAACGCCGTTCAAATAATATCTCGTCTCTTCCGTGGAAATGGCAAACTTCGATTTATCGAACAGCCGGCGCAACAATGCCGCCGACGCCGTAAAGTTCGATTGGTATTCTGAAGACGCCATAACCGGGAAATCTTCTTTCGGCAGCGTGGCCAGAGAAAAATTCGAGCGCCCCGCTTCCACGGTCAACCGCCCAGCTGCACTATCTGCGGTTAGGGTCACCAGCGCCCCATCGGGCAGTTTGCGTACGATCTCATGTAGCGTTGTGGCCGCAACAGTCGTGGCGCCCGCTTTCTCGACCTGCGCAGGGGCCTTGTCGACCACTTCGATGTCCAGATCGGTGGCACGAAACAGCGCCTGATCGCCTTCGGCCTCGATCAGCACGTTGGCAAGTATGGGAATGGTGTTGCGACGTTCGACAACTGACTGGGCCTGCGAAACGGCCTTGAGAAGGGTGCCGCGTTCGATGCTGATCTTCATACCCTCTGTTCCTTTGACTTGCGTGCCGAAATAGGCGGGACTGGCACGTTAGCGTCTCAGCCCTGAGGCACAAGGATTTTTTACGGATTTCTGGGTCGGATTGCCTCGGTGGTCAAGAGCAGCGCGCGTGAAACACACCAGATCATTCTCAACCGTGGACAATAGCGCACAAGAAAACACCCCGAACGCAATAGTCCGGGGTGTTTTTCAAGGATTCAGTGAGGTTTAGGCTTCCAAGGCCCGGCGCAGCATCTCAACATCTTCGGCAATCTGGCCATCGGTCAACTTCAGCTCTTCGATGCGCTTCACGCCATGCATGACCGTGGTGTGGTCTCGCCCGCCAAATCGACGGCCAATCTCAGGTAGCGACCGACTGGTCAGTTGCTTGCACAGATACATCGCCACCTGACGCGGACGCGCATAGGACCGCAGGCGTTTAGGGCCGATGATATCGCTGAGGCGGATGTTGTAATAATCCGAGACCTTTCGCTGGATCTCTTCGACGGTGATCTTGCGCTCGGAGGCGCGCAGTACATCGGCCAGACAATCCTGCGTCAGCTCCATATCGATCTCGCGCCCGACCAGCGAGGCAAAGGCGAACAAGCGGGTCAGCGCCCCTTCCAGCACGCGCACATTGGTCGAGATGCGGTGTGCAAGGAATTCCAATACACCATCAGCAATGGTCAGATCGGGATAGGTGCTGCTGTACTGCTGCACTTTGTTCTGCAGGATTCCCAGACGCAATTCGTAGTCTGTGGGATGAAGATCGACGACAAGGCCACATTGCAAGCGCGATTTCACGCGATCCTCAAGGTCTTTGATTTCGCCCGGAGCGCGGTCGGCCGAGATGATGATCTGCTTGTTCTGATCCACCAGCGCGTTGAACGTGTGGAAAAATTCTTCCTGCGTCGAATCCTTGCCAGCGATGAACTGCACGTCATCGACCATCAGCACATCGACCGAACGGAACAAGTGCTTGAAATCCATCATGCGGCGTTCACGCAAAGCCTGCACAAAGCGATACATGAACTGTTCTGCTGACAGATAAAGCACATTCAACTCGGGGTGCTTGGTTTTCAACTCCCACGCAATCGCGTGCATCAGGTGGGTTTTACCCAGTCCAACACCGCCGTAGAGAACGAGCGGATTGAAAGTTACCGGGCCACCCTCGGATACGCGGCGAGCTGCGGCATGTGCAAGTTCGTTGGGTTTGCCAACAACAAAGCTATCAAAGGTAAACCGTGCATCCAGTGGCGCAGCCTGTAGTGCTTCAAGCGCATCGTTGGCTGTATCTGTAACAGCGGGCCGGGTTTCTGGCGCGGGAGATGGCTTGGGCTCTTCCACCAATGTGGGACGGGCTGACGAATTGGCCGCTGTGCGAAATGCCAAGCGCTGAACCTTTTCGCCCGATGTGTTCAGCTCATAGAGAATAAGGTCCGCAAAATTCTGACTGACATAGTTGCCCATGAAGTTGGTCGGCACCGAGAACACCGCTACACCATCCTGCAACTCCTGAAACTCCAAGGGTTCAATCCAGGTGGTAAAATTGTTCTTCCCAACCGCCTTCATCAATTTGCTACGCAGTTGTCCCCATTTCTCTTGTGTCATTCGGCGCCTCACGCATCCCATTCATTATTGGCCTTAAGGCCTTTTTTAATGTGTCCCGAATTACGGGCCATTATGGCGCTCACACACAAGGGAACGTTTCGCCAAACCTGATGGTCTGGCGGGTACGCTCGAATATCATCGCAGTCCAATACAGCACGGCCCCAAAATGGGGGCACACCCGGAATCCGGGATGCGCATGATATTCCAATTTATCGACAGGGCCAGGATCTTCGGCTAACCCGAGACCCAGAGCAGATCGTCCAACTGACCGAAGCCAGCTTTCGAACATTCGTTCCTAAATCTTCCCGATGCCCGTCGGTCAGATCCTTGGAACAGCCTGTCCCCCCAAGCGAGTGAATCGCTGTCTAAGTCGTAGCAAGAGCTCAAGGGTCCGGGCAACGAAACTCTGATATTGACTCGGGGTTCTGGGCGAAAGAATCTCTCGGCTTCGTGAAGACGCGGCTTTCCGGCAACAATGAAAAAGGCGTCGCAATCAGCGACGCCTTTTTCGTAAATCAACGCTTGACGCGTTTTCCCAAAGAATCAGCCCAGCGCTTTGACGCGCGCCGACAGGCGCGACATTTTGCGGGCTGCGGTGTTCTTGTGGAAGACGCCTTTGGTGACGCCACGCATCAACTCGGGTTGAGCGGCGCGCAGGGCTGCGGTAGCTGCGTCCTTGTCGCCGGATGCGATCGCTTCTTCAACTTTGCGCAGGTGGGTACGGATGCGCGAACGACGCGCTTTGTTGACGGCGAAGCGCTTCTCGTTCTGACGGGCGCGTTTCTTTGCCTGGGGCGAATTTGCCATGTGTCTCTGACCTTTTGTTCGGTACGGTTATCTTGGGTTGCGCGCCACGGACATATCCGCACCGGATCAGAAATCACGAGTGTGAGTCGGGCCAAGCGGGCCGCACGCGCATGTATGACGGCGGTCTCTAACCAAGTTTGGCAGGTTTGCCAAGCTGATTCTTCCAGTATGTGATGAGGGAAAAAGGCGGGGTCTGCCCGCCTAATATCACTAAGCGACGATTACGATTACTTGTCGCGGAACTGAGCCGCACGTTTTTCCAGAAACGCGGCCATGCCTTCTTTCTGGTCCTCTGTCGCGAACATCGAATGGAACACCCGACGCTCAAACAGCATGCCTTCGCTCAGCGGCAGCTCATAGCTGCGGTTCACAGCCTCTTTGGCCGCGATGGCCGTGATCTGCGATTTCTCTGCAATCTTCTGCGCCGCACCGGTTGCCTCTTCGATCAGCTTTTTGGCGGGCACGACACGACTGACCAATCCCGCGCGCTCGGCCTCTTCCGCGTCCATGAAGCGGCCTGTCAGGTTCATATCCATCGATTTGGACTTACCAACGAAGCGGGTCAGACGCTGACTGCCACCAAGCCCCGCGATGACGCCCAGATTGATCTCGGGCTGGCCGAACTTGGCGGTGTCGGCAGCGATGATGAAATCGCACAGCATCGCCAGTTCACAGCCGCCGCCCAGCGCGTAACCGGCAACGGCGGCGATAATAGGTTTACGGATCGCGGAAACCCTATCGTTGGCGTCTGCAAACAGATTGACGTCGAATACATCGACAAAACTCATCTCGGACATTTCCTTGATGTCCGCACCGGCGGCAAAGGCCTTGTCCGAGCCGGTGATGACGATGCAGCGCACCTTGTCATTGCTATCCGCATCTTCCAGCGCCTCGCACAGCTCACCCAGCAACTGGGTGTTCAGCGCGTTCATCGCATCGGGGCGGTTGAGCTTGATAAGGGCGACGTGGTCTTCGATTTCGACGATGATCGTCTCAAAAGCCATGAGGTGTAAGCTTCCGGTTGTTCCGTTCAGGTACGATTCCTTATCACGCGATTTCGCTGGATCAAGTTATCTTTGGCATTGCGCGCAATAGAAGGATGAGCGACCGGACTGGGTGATTCTCTTGATTTCAGCACCACAACCCTCAGTTCGACAAGGCTCTCCTTCGCGGCCGTAGACGTCGAAACTGTGTTGAAAATATCCAAGTTCTCCATCGGCTTGGCGGAAATCGCGCAGCGATGACCCACCCGCTTCAATCGCGTCCTGCAACACTTTTCTGATGATCGGCACAAGGGCCGCAACGCGTGGCGCAGAAATCTGTCCGGCTTTGCGACGTGGCGACACCTTGCCGCGATAAAGCGCTTCGCAGACGTAAATATTACCCAAACCAGCAACGATTCCCTGATCCAACAACGCTGATTTGACCGGGCTGTTCTTGCCTTTGAAGGCGTCTATCAGGTGCTGTTCGTGAAAATCATTACCCAACGGTTCAGGACCCAGAACCGATAGCAGCTTGTGCTGCTCCGCCGTTGCCGTCGGCAGCAGGTCCATTGCCCCGAACCGGCGCGGATCGTTGAAGGTGATGCGTGCGCCATTAGCCATATGAAACACCACGTGATCATGTTTCTGCGCCATCGGATGCTCATGCGCATACTGTCCGAGCGGATCGCCAGAGACCGTCATCCGCCCCGACATGCCCAGATGGATCAACAACGTCTCGGCACTGCTGAGATCCGCCAGAATGTACTTCGACCGTCGCCGCAGCCGATCCACCCGTTGCCCCGTCAGCCGCTCGGCCATCCGAGCCGGGAAAGGCCAACGCAAATCGGGGCGATTCACATCCGCCCTTTCGATCACTGCGCCCTCCATTGCGGGGCTCAGGCCGCGTCTTACTGTCTCGACCTCGGGCAATTCGGGCATTACAGGGCTCCTATTCCAAAGGGCCGCATTGTGCCCGCCTCTTATCGCCCTATAACAGAGGCGAAATTCGACAAACGGCAAGGCAAATGTCCGACACCAACGACAAGACCACCCATTTCGGGTTCGAAACAGTGCGCGAGGCTGAAAAAGCCGGCCGCGTACAGGGCGTGTTCAATTCGGTCGCCTCGAAATACGACGTGATGAACGACGTGATGTCGATGGGCATCCACCGGGTCTGGAAAGACGCGATGATGGACTGGCTTGCCCCGCGCGCCGGTCAGCGGCTTCTGGATGTGGCGGGCGGCACCGGCGATATCTCGTTCCGCTTTCTGAAGCGCGCAGGCCACGGCCATGCTACCGTGCTGGACCTGACCGAGCCGATGCTGGTCGAAGGCCGCCAGCGCGCCGAGGCCGACCAGATGTCCGACAGCCTGAATTGGGTGGTGGGCGATGCGATGGCGCTGCCCTTCGAGGATAACACCTTCGACGTCTACACCATCTCCTTCGGCATCCGGAACGTCACCCGCCCGCAAGAGGCGCTGAACGAGGCCTATCGCGTTCTGAAGCCCGGTGGTCGTCTGATGGTGCTTGAGTTCAGCCAGTTACCCAATGACGGGCTGCAGAAGCTTTACGACCTCTACAGTTTCAATGTCATCCCGCGTATGGGCAAGCTGATCGCCAACGACTACGACAGCTATCAATACCTTGTGGAATCGATCCGCAAGTTCCCAGATCAGGAGACATTCCTGAACATGGTCCGCACCGCCGGGTTCGAAAACGCCAAATACCGCAACCTGAGCATGGGCATTGCCGCACTGCATTCTGGCTGGAAGATCTAGATGCGCGGCCCCCACAACATCATTCGCCTGGTCCGGACGGGCGCCACGCTGGAACGCACCGGTGCCATGAATGTGGTGCTGGACGCGTTTGAAGCGCCGCGCGCCGTACGTATTCTGGCGCATACGCTGGGCAAACCGTTCCAATGGCTGGGCTACAAGGGCGACCCCGAGATGCCGCCCGCCACCCGTGCCCTGACCGCATTGGGTCCGGCTTACATCAAATTCGGGCAGGTGCTTTCGACCCGCCCCGACGTGGTGGGAAATGAACTGGCCGAGCAACTGCGTGTTCTGCAAGACAAGCTGCCGCCCTTTTCCAAAGCTGAAGCAATGGCAGAGGTCGAGAAAGAGTTAGGCCAACCGACGTCAGAGATATTCAGTGAGTTCAGTGAACCCATCGCCGCTGCCTCGATTGCTCAGGTTCACAAGGCCAAGCTGACCAGCACAGGCGAAGACGTTGCTGTCAAAGTCCTGAGACCGGGTATCGAGCGCGCCTTCCGCAAGGATGTAGACGCGTTCTATTTCGCCGCGCGTATGGTACAACTTTGCGCCCCCGGAGCGCGCCGACTACGCCCGATGGAAGTGATCGAGCATTTCGACGGCGTAGTACGCGGCGAGTTGGACCTGCGTCTGGAAAGCGCCGCCGCCTCGGAATACGCTGCCAATACCAAGGATGATGCTGGATTCTGGCTGCCTCCGGTGGTCTGGTCGCTATCCGCTCGTCGCGTCATGACGCTCAGCTGGGCTGATGGCATTCCCTTGGGAGATAACAACGCGCTGGACGCTGCCGGACATAATCGCCGCGATCTGGCTGAGCGCGTGCTCCGCCTGTTCCTGTTGCACGCGCTACGCGACGGCTATTTTCACGCCGACATGCACCAAGGCAACCTCAAGGTCGCTGCGAACGGTGACATTATCGCCTATGACTACGGCATCATGGGCCATATCGATGAATACACTCGCCGGGTCTATGCCGAGATTCTCTTTGGTTTCATCCGCCGCGACTATAAACGCGTGGCTGAAGTCCATTTCGAAGCAGGCTATGTGCCTGCCAATCAGGACGTCGACGAATTCGCCCGCGCCTTGCGCGCGGTAGGTGAGCCGATCTTCGGCATGGACGCCACCCATATCTCGATGGGTCGGCTGCTGAGCTACCTGTTCGAAGTCACTGAACGCTTTGGCATGGAAACCCGCACCGAGCTGATCCTGCTGCAACGCACCATGGTGGTGGTCGAAGGCGTCGCCCGCTCGCTTGATGATCACATGAACATCTGGGAGGTCGCCCGACCGGTGGTCGAGGATTACATCAAACAATCCATCGGCCCCCGCGCCGCCCTGCGCGATTTCGGTAAAACCGCCCTGGTGCTTGCCCGTTTCGGCCCCCGCTTGCCCGGTCTGGTGGAAAATGCCCTGATTGCCCAGACTCAAAAAGACGACCCAAAGACCCCGGGTTTCATCGCGAACCTTCTGCCAGCAGCGATCGGCGCGGCCGCAGGCATAGCCGCGACGCTGGTGATCTTCGCACTCAGCTAAACTAACCCGACCGCTTCATCTGGCCAAAAATACCTTCGGGGGGGAATCGCACCCCGGCGCGATGGGGGGCAGACAGCCCCCCCTTGCCCCGGTCCAACTCAGAGCCGCTCGATGGCGAGGGCAATGCCTTGACCGCCCCCGATGCACATGGTGATCAGACCTTTTGATCCACCAATACGCTCCAACTCATACAACGCCTTAAGCGTGATAATCGCCCCTGTGGCGCCCACCGGATGGCCCAGTGCAATAGCCCCACCGTTCGGATTCACCTTTGCAGCGTCCAGACCCAATTCCTGATTGACGGCCAGAGCTTGCGCCGCAAACGCCTCGTTGCTTTCGATCACGTCGAAATCATCCGCAGACAAACCCGTCTTTGCGAACAGGTTCTGCACAGCTGGAACCGGGCCGATGCCCATCACCTCGGGTCGCACGCCGGCATGCGCATAGCCAATCACGCGCGCTTTGGGTTTCAAGCCCGCCTTTTCTGCAGCATCCGCTGTCGCCAACACCATCGCCGCCGCGCCGTCATTGATGCCCGAGGCGTTGCCCGCCGTCACCCGCCCATCTTTCTGGAATACCGGGCGCAATCCGGCCAACGCCTCGGCAGTGGTGGCCTTGGGATGTTCATCGACCTTGAAGTCGACCATGTCGCGCTTGACCTTGACCTGCACCGGCGCGATCTGGCTGTCGAAATACCCGGCCTCAATCGCCGCAGCCGCACGGGTCTGGCTGGTCAGCGCAAACGCGTCCATCTGTTCGCGGCTGATTTGGTGTTCATCTGCCACATTCTCGGCGGTCACCCCCATATGCCCGGTGCCGAATGGGCAGTTCAGCGCACCTAGCATCATGTCGAGCGATTTGACATCGCCCATCTTCGCCCCCCAACGGGCCTGCGGTACGACATAAGGGCTGCGCGACATGCTTTCCGCACCGCCCGCCACGGCAAACTCGGCATCGCCTAGCATCAGCGCCTGCACCGCCGACACTACTGCCTGCGCCCCTGAACCGCACAGCCGGTTCACGTTCATCGCCGGAGTCCCGTTCGGAATACCCGCCTGCATTGCGGCGACTCGCGATAGATACATGTCGCGCGGTTCGGTGTTGATCACATGACCAAAGACAACATGATCAATCTGCGCGCCTTCAACGCCCGAACGCTCCATTGCCGCCTCGGTCGCCACGGTCGCCAGATCAATCGGAGCGGTCGAGGCCAACGCACCGCCAAAGGTCCCGATGGCTGTGCGCGCACCGTCCAGTATTACTATGTCCGTCATGTTTTCTCCTCCAAGTCTCGCGCCCATTATGCACCTGCAGCATGATCTTCATATTAGACTCACTGTCACGCCGGAATTGACATTACGTTGCGCAACACCCATGGATTCCGTCATGACGGAAAACACAGACGATATTCTGACGCGCCTGCCCGCCCGATTGAAAGAGGCACGCCGCGCCAAAGGTCTGTCGCTTGAGGCGGTCGCCAACCTCAGCGGCGTCTCGCGTTCCATGGTCAGCCAGATCGAGCGTGGCGAAAGCAGCCCCACAATTTCGACTCTGTGGAACCTGACACGCGCTCTGCAGGTGGATTTCGCCGGACTTTTGGAAGACGCCAAAACGACCGACCAGATCGAAGTGCTGCGTCAAGCAGAAGTGCCCAGTATCGACAATATGGGCGAGAAATGCCGGATTCGCATCCTCTCTCCCCCCGAAGAGGCCGGAGGACACGAGGTCTATGATATTCAGTTTCAGGCCAATGGGAGCCTGAACAGCCAGCCTCATGCGCGCGGCGCACGAGAGCAACTGACTGTGCTGGAAGGCGCCGTCCGTGTCACTTCGGGAACGGCATCCAGCGATCTGAAACAAGGGGATACCGCCCGGTATGCCGCCGATATTACGCATTCGATAAGCGCTGAAAACCCGGCCCGCGTTTTCCTGATCGTAAAAAACGCCTGAACGGGCAAGATTCCGCCTTCACGGATATTTTTCCCAAATACTGTAATTCTCCTATTTGGGAATTTCATCCGCTATGTTAGACGTGCGACTCAGATTAACGGAGGTCGCCATGGCTGATGCATTCCTGTCCCATATTTCGGATACACTCGCGCAGATTGAGGCAGAGGGTCTGTACAAGCGCGAACGAATGATCACCTCGCCTCAGGGCGGTGAGATTACGGTGGGCGACAAGCAGGTGATCAACTTGTGCGCCAACAACTATCTGGGTTTGGCCGATCACCCCGCGCTGATCAACGCCGCCAAAAGCGTCATGGAGCCCAAGGGGTTCGGCATGGCCTCGGTCCGGTTCATCTGCGGTACGCAGGACATTCATCGCGAACTTGAGCAGAAGCTGGCAAAGTTCCTGAACAAGGACGATTCAATTCTGTTCGCTGCCTGCTTCGACGCCAATGGCGGGTTGTTTGAGCCTTTGTTAGGGCCCGAAGACGCCATCATCTCTGACAGTCTAAATCATGCCTCGATCATCGACGGGGTACGGCTGTGCAAGGCAAAACGCTATCGCTACATGAACAACGACATGAACGACCTCGAAGCGTGGCTGAAACAAGCGCGCGAGGACGGGGCGCGGCATATCATGATCGCAACCGATGGCGTGTTCTCAATGGATGGCTATCTGGCCAATCTGCCGAAGATTCGCGAGCTGGCCGACAAATACGACGCCATCGTGATGGTCGATGACTGCCACGCCACCGGCTTTATGGGGCCAAACGGAGCGGGCACGCCGGACCACTTCGGCGTCGACGTGGATATTCTGACGGGAACTCTGGGCAAGGCACTTGGGGGGGCAATCGGCGGTTATATCGCCGGGCCGCAGCCAGTGATCGACCTGCTGCGGCAGCGGGCGCGGCCCTATCTGTTCTCAAACTCGCTGCCGCCGTCCATCGTTGCCGCAGGGCTTGAGGCAATCCGTCTGGTTGAAGAAGGTGACATGCTGCGCGCCCAATTGTTCGGCAATGCCAAGTACTGGCGCGCCGGGTTAGAGAATCTCGGCTTCGACCTACTTCCGGGCGAACACCCGATCATCCCGGTCATGCTGGGTGAAGCGACCCTGGCGCAGGATATGGCATCGCGATTGTTTGACGAAGGCGTCTATGTTTCGGGCTTTTTCTTCCCTGTCGTGCCGCGTGGTCAGGCCCGAATCAGAACGCAGATGAATGCGGCTCTAACACGCGACGAATTAGACCGAGCGCTCGCGGCATTTGGCAGGGTCGGCAAAGAATTGGGGATAATCTGATGCGGCCCAACACGATGAAAGCCCTTGAGAAATCCAAGCCCCAGGAAGGTCTGTGGATGGTGCAGGCCCCGGTACCCGAGATCGGCCCAGACGAGGTTCTGATCCGCATCAACAAGACAGGGATTTGCGGCACGGATATTCATATCTGGAACTGGGATGAATGGGCTGCGGCCACCGTGCCGATCCCGATGATCACCGGCCACGAGTTCGCGGGTGAAATTGTTGAATTGGGTCGCAACGTGACAGGGATGACGGTCGGCCAGCGCTGTTCAGGCGAGGGCCATCTGATCACCCCTGACAGCCGCCAGAGCCGTGCGGGCAAGTTCCACCTTGATCCCGGCACGCGCGGTATCGGTGTGAATGAACAGGGTGCCTTTGCGCAATACCTGAAACTGCCTGCCTTTAACGTGGTGCCCCTGCCTGACGACGTACCGGATGAGATCGGGGCGATCCTCGACCCGCTGGGCAATGCCGTGCACACTGCACTCAGCTTCGATCTGCTGGGCGAGGATGTATTGATTACTGGCGCAGGCCCTATCGGCATCATGGCCGCCGCCGTTGCCCGTCACGCCGGTGCCCGGCATGTAGTGATCACCGATATCAACCCCGACCGCCTGAAACTGGCCGAACACGTGGTACCTACGGTACGCACCGTTGATGTGTCCAAAGAGGATCTGCAGGATGTCATCGCGGAACTGGGCATGACTCAGGGCTTTGATGTCGGGCTTGAAATGTCGGGCTCGCAAGCCGCGCTGGACCAGATGGTCGAAGCGCTGGTTATGGGGGGCAAGATCGCGCTGTTGGGGATTCCGCCCGGAAAATCTCCGGTGGACTGGTCGCGCATCGTGTTCAAAGCTATCACCATCAAGGGTGTCTATGGGCGCGAGATGTTCGAGACCTGGTACAAGATGATCGCCATGTTGCAGAACGGGCTGGATGTCAGCCGCGTAATCACCCACCAGTTTGCGGTCGATGACTTTGCTCAGGGATTCAAGGCCATGAAATCCGGTCAATCAGGCAAGGTGGTTCTGGACTGGACCTAACGCTCTGGAACCGTGCGGGTTTTGTCCCTAAACATGGATAAACCCGCGCGTCTGGAGGAGCACATGGGCGACAAAGACAGGTATACAGAACGGGGAATCGAAGAGTCTCTGGTCACCGATTTCACAGAAACTCACCGCAAAAGCTATGGGGATTTTCTGCAACTTAAGACTCTGCTGAACCTGCAAAAGACCTTTCAGGACCCGGCCCAACCTGATGAGATGTTGTTCATCATCATTCATCAGGTCAGCGAACTGTGGCTGAAACTGATGCACCATCAACTTGTCGAAGTCCGCCGGTTCTTGCAGCAGGACGATTTCGGTCCCGCGATGAAGAACCTCGACCGGATCAAGGCGATCCAACGGCAGTTGATCGCCGCGTGGGAGACGCTACTGACTATGACTCCCGCGGACTACATGACGTTTCGGGACGCATTAGGCAGTTCGTCAGGCTTTCAAAGCTATGGCTATCGCCAAATCGAGTTCATTCTGGGCAACAAAGATCCCCAGACCCTGAAAGTGCATGCGCATGACCCAGAAGTGATGGAGATGCTGAACGCGGCTCTTACCAAACCCTCGCTCTATGACGAAGTGCTGCGGATGCTGGCCCGGCAAGGGTTTGACGTGCCGCATGATCTGATCGAGCGGGATTACGCAAAGCCCTACTCCGGCGATCCGCGTATCGTCAAAATCTGGGTCGAAGTGTTCCGCAACACGGAGCAATACTGGGATCTTTACGCGCTGGCCGAAAAACTGATGGATGTGGAATCTCTGTTCCAGAGGTGGCGATTCGATCATGCAACCGCGGTTGAGCGCGTGATCGGAATGCAGCCCGGAACGGGTGGATCTAGCGGCGTGGCCTTCCTGCGCAAGGCGCTGGAGTTGCGGTTTTTCCACGACCTCTACGACGTGCGAACCGAATTGATGTATACTGGGGAATAGGCCATGCTGTATCGCGGATTCACCCAAGAAGAGCTTGAGCAGGAGTATTCCCCTAGCTCAATGATTGGCGGTGATCTGACGCCATATCTAGCCAGCTATTCTGCCCTCAGCACACAGGCACGGTCTGAAATTAGGATGCAGGAAAACCGTTCCTATGGCGACAGCCCGACGCAAGTTCTAGATTTCTTCCCCGCACCTGGCGCCAACGCGCCTTTGCATGTCTTTATTCATGGTGGCTATTGGCAGGCGCTTAGCCAGCGTGAGTCGGCCCCTATGGCACCGGTATTGCATGAGAACGGGCAAGCCTTTGCCACGCTGAATTATACGCTCGCCCCCGATGCCAGATTGGGGCAGATGGTCGAAGAATGCCGTACCGCCTTGTTGTGGCTTGCGTCACAGGCCGAAACACTGGGTTTTGATCCATCAAACATCACGCTATCGGGTCACAGTGCAGGTGCCCATCTGGTTGCGATGGTGATGGCGACGTCTTCGAAGGCATTTGCGCAGGCTGGCCTGCGGGTGCGCAATGTGATCCTGATTAGCGGGATCTATGACCTTGTTCCGATCAGCCTGACCTCGGTGAATGATCCGCTGCAACTGACCAAGGTCGAGATTCACGATTTCTCACCCTGCCTCAACCTGCCCGCGCCAGGACCCCGTTACAGGGTGACAGTCGCCGAGCGGGATACGCCCGAGTTTATCCGCCAAAGCCGTGACTATGCTGAACTACTGCGCAAGGCCGGACATTCGGTCAGTTTCGATCTGCAGAAGGGCAAGCATCATTTTGACATCATCATGCCGTCGGGCACGTTTCTGTCGTCGCGCACGGACTAACCTAAATGAAAACAGCGGCCTCGTGGGGCCGCTGTTTCAAGTTTCTTTCTAGATCCGGATCAGTCCAGCGTGCGCGTGACCTCTTCGCGCTCGAAGATTTCGATCACGTCGCCTGCGCGGATATCGTCGTAGTTCTCGAACGCCATACCGCATTCCTGACCCGATTGAACTTCGGCCACTTCATCCTTGAAACGCTTGAGGGTCTTCAGCGTGCCTTCGTGGATCACCACGTTGTCGCGCAGCAGGCGGACACCCGCCGAGCGGCGGGCAACACCTTCGGTGACCAGGCAGCCAGCAACCTTGCCGACGCCGGTGACCTTGAAGACCTCTTTGATCTCGGCGTAACCGATGAATTTTTCGCGAATCTCGGCGCTCAGCAGGCCGGATGCGGCTGCTTTCACGTCATCCACCAGATCGTAAATCACCGAGTAATACCGGATCTCGACGCCCTTCTGGTTCGCAGTGTTACGCGCCGATGCGTTCGCACGCACGTTGAAACCAAAGATCGGAGCGCCGGAGGCTTCGGCCAGGCCGACATCCGTCTCGGTGATCGCACCAACACCCGAGTGCAGAACGCGTACGCGCACTTCGTCATTGCCGATCTTCTCCATCGCCTGAACGATGGCTTCGGCAGAGCCCTGCACATCCGCTTTCATCAGAATTGGCAGCTCGGTGACGTTTTCGTCTTCCTTGGCCTTCTGCATCAGCTGCTCAAGGGTGGTCGCGGCACCGGCAGCGGCGCGTTTGTCCTTGGCGGCTTGCTCACGATAAGCAGCAATCTCACGGGCCTGCGCTTCGGTCTCGGTCACGTTCAACACGTCACCTGCTTCGGGCGTGCCGTTGAGCCCCAGAACCTCGACCGGAACCGAGGGGCCAGCTTCTTTGACGCGGTCGCCCTTGTCGTTGATCAGCGCACGGACCTTACCGTACTGCTCACCCACAACGAAGATATCGCCCTGACGCAGCGTGCCGTTCTGAACCAGAACGGTGGCGACGGGACCACGGCCCACATCCAGCTGCGCCTCGATCACGGCACCTTGGGCGGCGCGATCTGGGTTGGCTTTCAGTTCCAGAATCTCGGCCTGCAGTGCAATGGCTTCCAGCAATTCGTCCAGACCCTGACCAGTCATGGCCGAGACCTCAACGTCCTGAACCTCACCCGACATCTTCTCGACGATCACTTCGTGCTGCAGCAAGTCAGTGCGGACTTTGTCGGGGTTCGCGTCGGGCTTGTCGATCTTGTTGATCGCCACGATCATCGGCACTTCGGCCGCTTTGGCGTGGTTGATCGCCTCGATCGTCTGCGGCATCACAGCGTCATCGGCGGCAACAACCAGAACCACGATATCCGTGACCTGAGCACCGCGAGAGCGCATCGAGGTAAAGGCCGCGTGGCCAGGCGTATCCAGGAAGGTCAGCGTGGTGCCGCCGTCGGTTTTCACCTGATAGGCACCGATATGCTGCGTGATTCCACCGGCTTCGCCGGCAACAACACGCGCGTCGCGGATCGCATCCAGCAGCGAGGTCTTACCATGGTCAACGTGACCCATGATGGTGATGACCGGCGGACGGGGCTGCAGATCGTCATCGCTGTCTTCGACCTCTTTGATGACGTCTTCAACATCCGAATCAGAGACACGCGTGACCTTGTGGCCAAATTCTTCGATGATCAGTTCAGCCGTGTCAGCGTCGATGGTCTGGTTCTGCGTGACCATCATGCCCATTTGCATCAGCGATTTGACAACGTCAGCGACACGCTCGGCCATACGGTTGGCCAGTTCCGAGACCATGATCGCCTCGGGCAGCTGAACGTCGCGGATCACCTTTTCCCGCTCGACCGTGCCGCCCATGGCCTTCTGGCGCGCACGCTCCTGCTTGCGCTTCATCGCGGCCATCGAGCGTTGGCGATTGCCTTCGCCGCCAGTGGCCTGACCCAGTGTCAGCTTGCCCGAGCGGCGGTTGTCGTCACGGCCCTTGCCACGGCCACGCTGCTCACGCTCGCGATCCTGCTTGCGCGGTGCCGCAGCAGGTGCAGGCTTGCTGGATGGGCTGCGTGCGGCCTTGGGCTCGGCGGCGGGTGCCGGGGCTGCGGCAGCACGCTGGGCTGCTTCCTCGGCCTCTTTACGCTTGCGTTCTTCCTCTTCGGCCTTGGCACGGGCACGCTCTTCAGCTTCACGCTGCTCGCGTTCCTTGGCCTCTTGTTCGGCCCGGCGGCGTGCGCGTTCTTCTTCGCGCGCCTTTTCCTGCGCCTCACGGGCAGCGGCCTCTTCAGCCTCACGTGCCTTGGCGGCTTGCAACGCCTTCATACGACGCGCCATTTCCGCATCGGAAATACCCGCTGGGCGACGCGAAGGATCACCCGAAGGTGTCGCACCACCACTTGGTTTGGTCGCGCCCGGCTTGGGTACGACCACGCGTTTGCGTTTGGTCTCCACCACGACATTCTTGGTGCGTCCGTGGCTGAAACTCTGTTTCACATTTCCGGGGCGTGCCCCGCCACGAAGACCCAATGTCTTTTTGCCGTCACTATCGCTCATAAAGCTTCTTACCCTTCCGAGCGGCCCTTGCCGCCGTCATCCTTTTCGCGCAAGCCACGCAGGCGCTGCGCTTCCTCTACAACACGTTTGGCGAGTCCGCCAGAGGCCAAGGCCGCATGAATCACGGTTTGGCGCCCAAATGCCGCCCCAAGCTCATCCGCAGTCAGCCAGCCGATGTATTTCCCGAAGTGCGGCGTGCTGAGTTTCGACTTGCCGCGCCCCGATCCGTCTGAGGCCTGAATCAGCACCTGGGCCTCTTCCCGGTCCAGCCACGACTTGACCTTTTCATACCCGGCGACCGCGTCACCGGACTTGCGCGCCAGACTGATCAGCTCGATCACACGACGCGCCACCTGTTTCTCGACCTCATCGGTCAGGTCCTTGGCGGCACTCACCTGCGCCTTAAACCCGCGCGAGAACAGTTTCTTGTTCACCGCCTTGTCCAGCGCCGCACGATCCGCCGCCACGTAAACCCCACGCCCCGGCAATTTCGCCGCGACATCGGGAAAGACCTGACCGTCGGGCCCCGTTACAAAGCGGATCAAGCCATATTTGGGCTGAACCTCGCCCGTGGCGATGCACTTGCGTTCAGGGCCTTCCGACCGATCCTTATGGACGCCACCGCGACCCATGTCAGCCACCCGAGGCCTGAGATCAGGCCTCGACCTCCTCATCGGTTGCTTCACCGTCTTCTTCGGCCTGCTCCAGCTCGGCCGGATCAACCCAGCCCAGCATGATGCGCGCGGTCATGACCAGATCCTGCGCCTCTTCCAGCGTCACGCCGAAGGGCTCCAGTACACCATCATCCTTGATGCGTTCGCCATCGACCGTAGTCCAGCCACCGGCCAGTTCCCAGTCGGCGCAGGTTGCGAAGTCTTCCAGAGTCTTCACATCATCCTTGGCCAGCGCCTCTACCATCTGGGGTGTCAGGCCCTCGAATTCAATAAGACTGTCCTCGGCACCCAGCGCACGGGCTGCATCCAGCGCCGCCTTGGCCTGAGCTTCCAGGAATTCGCGTGCACGTGTCTGAAGTTCTTGCGCGGTTCCTTCATCCACACCGTCGATGACCAGCAGTTCGTCGATTTCAACGTATGCCACTTCTTCGAGGTTGGTGAAGCCTTCAGAAACCAGCAGCTGAGCGAAGAATTCGTCCAGATCCAGCGTTTCCATGAACAACTGGGTACGGGCCTCGAATTCTTTCTGACGGCGCGCCGATTCTTCGGCTTCGGTCATGATGTCGATGTCCAGATTGGTCAGCTGGCTGGCCAGACGCACGTTCTGACCACGACGGCCAATGGCGAGGCTCAGTTGCTCCTCGGGAACCACAACTTCGATCTTGCCGGCTTCTTCGTCCAGAACCACCTTTGAAACTTCGGCGGGCTGCAGAGCGTTCACAAGGAAAGTTGGCTGATCTTCGTTCCACGGGATGATGTCGATTTTCTCTCCCTGCAGCTCGTTTACCACGGCCTGCACGCGGCTGCCGCGCATACCAACACAAGCGCCGACGGGGTCAATCGAGCCGTCATAAGAAATCACGGCAATCTTGGCGCGCGAGCCGGGATCACGAGCAACGGCCTTGACCTCGATGATGCCGTCATAGATTTCCGGTACTTCCATCTTGAACAGCTCGGCCATGAATTCCGGCGCAGTGCGCGACAGGAAGATCTGGTGACCACGCACCTCGCGGCGAACCTCTTTGATATAGGCGCGCACACGGTCGTTCGGGCGATAGCTTTCGCGACCGATCTTGTCATTGCGGCGCAGAACGGCCTCGGCACCGCCCAGATCGACGATCACATTGCCGAACTCTTCACGCTTGACCGCACCGTTGATGATGGTGCCTGCACGATCCTTGAATTCTTCGTACTGACGATCACGCTCGGCTTCGCGAACCTTTTGCAAGATGACCTGCTTGGCGGACTGAGCAGCGATACGACCCATTTCAACCGGCGGCACTTCTTCAACGAAGACGTCGCCAACCTCGGGCGATTCCATGTACTGGCGCGCCTGCTCGACGGTCATCTCGGCCTGATAGTTCTCAAGCTCTTCATCCTCGACCACGGTGCGGACGCGGGTGAAGGTCGCCTTGCCGGTCTTGCGGTCGATGCTGACGCGGATGTCCATCTCGGCGCCGTAACGGCTCTTGGCGGCACGGGCGAGCGATTCTTCCATCGCTTCGACAACCAGACCGGGGTCGATCATCTTTTCGCGGGCCACGGCCTCGGCGGTCTGCAGCAGCTCCAGCTGGTTGGCTGAGGTGATTGCCATCAGTTCGTCTCCTCTTCGGACCCTTCGGTCTCAATCTCGTCGAAAGCGTTTTCGTTCAGGGCACCAGCGTCTTTGCGCTGGCGCAGCATTTCCTTGATCAGATCATCGGTCAGGACCAGCTTGGCATCGCTCAGCCAGTCGAATTGCAAACCGATGGTGATCGTCTCGTCTCCCTCGGGGATGTTGATCAGAACCTCATCCCCTTCGATCCCGGCCAATTCGCCCTTGAAGCGGCGGCGACCGTCGATCAGTTCTGCGGTTTCGATCTTGGCCTCATACCCTTCGAACGTCTCAAAATCTTTGAGACGGGTCAGAGGGCGGTCAATTCCAGGGCTGGAAACTTCAAGCGTGTAGGCGTCCAAAATGGGGTCTTCGACGTCCAGCGTGGCGCTGACCGCATTGGAAATCTCGGCGCAGTCATCCACTTCGATGCCGCCATTGGGCTTGTCTGCCATGATCTGCATCGTGGTGGTCTTGCCGCTCATCAGCCGAATGCGGACAAGCTCATACCCCAGATCCTCGATCACAGGGGTGATGATCTCGGCCAGTCGCCGGTCGATGGCAGCTTTGGCTATCAGGTCGTTTGTCATTCAGGTTCTCTACCCTGCTATCGGGCACAAAAAAACGGGCGCGCGGCCCGTCGAATTTTCCGGTGGAGCCCCGGACCAGAAGTCCGACGCGCCGCTGTTGCAACTGCATATACGCAGGAGTTCCTGAGTCTGCAACCCCCGGCGCAAATCGTGATCAAATTTACGCCAGCCACCACCGTTCGGCGATGCGCCCATCATCCAGCGCAGCCCGGCTGATCTGGCGCGGCATACCGACATGAGAGGCCATTGCCAACGCCATCTCGGCCTCAGACGGATGATATCGCAGCCCGCGTTGCGCGGTCAGCTCCTCACCAGCCGGGAGCGCTGCGATATCTACATATCCATCGCGCAATGCTTCGGCCCGCACCCCGGCGTCCGGGATCACGATAATCTCAAGCGTATCAACCCATCCTGCCGTTCCGCTTTTGTAGTGATTGGACACCCTGCGTGCGCGGAAATGACGTTCATCCTCGGCCCGCTCAACCCGGTAGCATCCTGTGCCGTTGGCCTGAGCCAGTGGCGTCACGCCCCCTCGCGCAATGACAAACCGTGACCCAGCCAGCAAGAATGGTAGTCCCGGGTTGCCCTCGGCCAATTGCAGCTGCACACGATCAGGTGCAATGGCCTCGGCCTGACCAATATCTTCCAGAACAGCTAGCACATCGTTCACGTCCAGCTTGGTGCCATCGTGGAACACAGCATCGTCGCGCAAATCAAAGTTCCAGACCCGCGCATCAGCATCGGTCTGCCAATTTGTAGCCAGCTCTCCGCGCAGGGTACCATCAGGCGCGATCTCGGTCAGGCTGTCAAAGACTGCGCCCCGAGCCACCTGTTCCAGACTGTTGTCGCGTGGCACCGCCAGCCGTAAGGTGCCGCCCTGTTTCGGCGTATCGGCCAGAGACGCTCCTGTCGCCGCCAGCAAAGCGGCGGCGGCGCCCGAGGCAAATAATGCGCGACGGTCGATGCGAGTCATACCGTTTCCTCCGACACGCGATCCATGATCCGAACCAGTTCCGCGCTGATGCCCGGTTCTGACAGGGCGTGACCGGCCTGCCGCACCATCTTCAGTTCGACATTGGGCCAGCGCTCGGACAGGTTCCATGCAGCCTGCGGTGGGCAGATCATGTCATAGCGTCCCTGAACGATATGACCGGGAATATGGGCAATTCGGTCCATCTGATCCAGAATTTGCCCGTCATACTCAAGAAACGCCTTGTTCGTGAAATAGTGATTCTCAAGCCGCGCAAAAGTTCGCGCGTATTCGCCGGGGCTTTCCCCGACCGATCCGTTGGTGTGGATCGAAGCCAAAGCGTTTTCCCAATGTGACCACGCGCGGGCATAGAGGATCTCGGTCGCGCGGTCGCCCGAAAACAGGCGCTTGTTGTAGGCCGAAATTGCGTCATTTACTTCATGTTCGGGCAAGATAGAGGTGAACTTGGCCCATTGTTCAGGCCAGAATTTGCCCGCACCACCGCCATAAAACCAGTCCAGCTCGGCCTGTGTGGCCAGAAACACGCCGCGCAATACCAGCCGATTTACCCGATCTGGATGTGTTTGGGCATAGATCAACGCCAGTGTCGCGCCCCAGCTGCCGCCAAAGACGATCCAATCTTCGATGTCGAACAATTTGCGCAGACGCTCGATATCCGCCACCAGATGCCATGTCGTGTTGTTTTCGACTGACGCGGTTGGCCGCGACCGGCCACATCCGCGCTGATCAAAGAGAATCACCCGATAGGCATCCGGGTTGAAATACCGTCGCATCGCCGGGCTGCAGCCGCCGCCCGGCCCGCCATGCAGGATCACCACTGGTATCCCATTGGGATTACCGCATTGTTCCACATAAATACGGTGCCCATCGCCCATATCGACCACGCGCTGATCGAACGGATCGATCGGCGGGTAAAGATATTGAACTGCGCGCTTTTGGTCCGGGTACTTATCCATTACGACCCTATATAGTCCTTAAGCGTAAAAGAGCACACGGAGACAGGAATGCAAGCGCATCCGAACACGGTTGACCCGTCCGAGATCGCAAAATTCGAGGCGATGGCTGCGGAATGGTGGGACCCGCATGGGAAATTCAAACCTCTGCACATGCTGAATCCGTGTCGCCTGGATTATATCACACAGCAGATCGCAGGCGAGTTCGACCGTGATCTGAAAGCTCCGCGTCCCTTCGAAGGCTTGCGCCTGCTGGATATCGGCTGCGGCGGCGGGTTATTGAGCGAACCGATGGCGCGTTTGGGCGCCACGGTCGTGGGCGCCGACGCCGCCGAAGGCAACCTGCCGGTCGCTCGCATCCATGCCGAGCAATCGGGGCTGCAGATCGACTACCGCCACACTACCGCCGAAGACATGGCCGCCGCAGGCGAACAGTTCGATGTGGTGCTGAATATGGAAGTGGTCGAACACGTCGCTGATCCGTTGGGTTTCCTGACCGCATCGCAGCAATTGCTGAAACCGGGCGGGTTACTGATCTGCTCAACCATCAATCGCAACCCGAAATCCTACGCGATGGCCATCATCGGGGCCGAGGTCGTTATGCGTTGGCTGCCGCGCGGCACGCACGAGTGGAACAAGTTCATCACCCCGGATGAGCTGTTCGACCTGCTGCGCCAGGCCGGGCTGGAACCGGTGGACCGCAAGGGGTTCGTCTTCAACCCGATCCTGTGGAGCTGGTCGATCTCGGACCGGGATTTGAGTGTGAACTATGTGACGGCGAGTGTGAAGCCGAGGTAGGATGGGCGATTGCACCCATCTTACAATTGCCTATTTGACGGCCAAACGGTGAAAACTGAATGCTGGAGCAAACCCAGCTTCGTCTAACGCTTGTTTAAGAAGCCCATTTAGAAAAACACGATGTGGTACGCCCTGGTCGCGCCAAATGTCGATCCCGGACGCCGCATCCGCATTGCAGAAAACATCCCCGGGCTTGGCATCCTTCCATTCAGGAAGTCGGAAAAGGTCATCCCGATCGGGTCGGCGACGCAGAAGGCCTTTTGACTCAGCAATGTTCAGCGTGCCTGATTTGTTTGCGATCCACAGGATCGAGTAGTTCTGCTCAATCGGTGTGATCTTGTCTTTTTCGAATAGGTTGACGGGATAAAGCCCCCCTTGCCCCAAGTCGAAGTTCTTGAGGACATCGGCAACATCTGATCGAACCGCGAGAATTCCAAACAACGTGATTACAGCAGAATACTTGCCGTAGTGAGGCTCAAAATCATGATCTTCAGGTGCAACCTCTTGAAAGAAATCCGGCAAGATATCCTGCTGCTCCAGCGGCTCCCCGTGGCGCTGCCAACGATACAGATTCGCATGATAACCTGATCCGGGTTGCCACCTGAAGGCCTTGAAGCGTTCACTTGGTTCTTCAGGAAAATCATCGGGGACAAGCGCCCGGAATGGCCTCTGCAGGTCCATCCCGACGGTAATGTCTGAAACCCAAATTTCATCCGTCATCTTTTAAGATCCTTTGGCGCAGTTGGCGTAAAGCCCCTACTCCCCCTCCAACTGCAACCGCAAATCCCGTAGCACGGGCAGCGTGCTGCGCACCCGCTCCAGCCCCAGCTCTCCGACCACGCGGTTGATCAGCGGGGCAATCGAGGAAATCGCCTGATCGCGTGCGCGTCGGCCTGCGGGGCTGATGGCGACCATCTTGCGGCGGGCGTCGTCCCAGTCGGGGCGGATGTGGATATAACCGGCCCATTCCAGCTTGGCCAAAGTGTTGGTCATCGCCCCGCGCGTCACATGGAACGTGTTGGCAAGTTGCGCCGGGGTGCGCTCGTCGCCGACAAACACCAGATGGTTCAGCACCGAGAAATGCGAGATTTCCATGCCCTTGGGCAGCACCCGGCTCAGCCGGTTGCGCAATAGCTGATCGGCGGTCAGGATCTCGCTGAACAGCGTGACCGCAAGGGCATTTTTTTCGTCAGTCATGGTCCGGTTCTGGATCAGGGTGCGTCAAAGGGGCGGACATGTGTTAGTGAAGGCACGCGTCGTCGCGCCTCTGTAACAGACCTATCATCCAAATCAAAAAAGTGAATGCCCGGATCGGTGCCTGCGTCGATCAGCACCTCTCCCCACGGGGCGACAATCATACTGTGGCCGTGTGTATATCGCGTCTTGCCGCGAGTTTTAGGGTGCTCACCCGTTTGTGCCGGAGCCAGCACCCAGCAGCCGGTCTCAATGGCCCGCGCGCGCAGCAGTGCTTCCCAATGGGCAGCACCGGTGACCGGCGAAAACGCCGCCGGGACGGTGAGAATCCGCGCGCCCGCCTGCGCCAAAGCGGCATACAGGTAGGGAAATCGAATATCATAGCAGATGGTCAGGCCGACTTTACCGAAATCGGTGTCGGCAATCACCGCTTTCTGACCGGGGCGATAGTTCTTCGATTCGCGGAAGGTCTCGGATTCCGTGACCTGCACGTCGAACATGTGAATCTTGTCGTACCGCGCCACGATCTGCCCCTGCGGGTTGACCATGAAGCTACGGTTGGCAAAGCGCCCGTCCGAGTCATGCGTTTTGATCGCAAGTGACCCGATCAGCAGCCAGACACCCAATTTGGCGGCCTGTTCGCACAGACCCGCCAAAGTAATGTCATCTTCTTCGTGCTGCAGAACCTCGTGCTGGCGTGTGGTGCTGGTGGAGACGCAATTCGTGACCTCGGGCGTCAGAATGAACTGCGCACCCTGCGCTGCCGCGTGGGCCATCATGGCACGCACCATCTCGAGATTCTCAGCCGGATCATCCGACGCGGTGATCTGCAGCAAAGCGGTTTTCATCAAGCCGCCAGCAGGCGGTCCAGCTTGCCCTGACGTTCAAGCTCGTAAAGATCGTCGCACCCACCAACATGGGTGGTGCCCACAAAAATCTGCGGCACAGTGCGTTTTCCTGCCGCGCGCTGGATCATTTCAGGTTTGCGTTTCGGATGCATCAGCACGTCGATTTCCTTGAATTCGACGCCTTTCTGTTTCAACAACCGCTTGGCCGCATGACAAAAGCCGCACAGCGGCGAGGTGTAGATTTCTACCGGCTTCATATTCCGTCCCTTTGGGTTTCGCACATTCTTGGGCGAATTAGGCATCCTTGGCAACGCGCGCCAGTACCAACACGAAAATATGATTTGCCCCTGACGCGCGACAGACACGCGCGCAGGCGTCCAACGTCGCACCCGAGGTCATAACATCATCGACCAGAAGAATATCCCGGCCTCTGATCATGGGTGCACGTTTTCGATGCAGAGATATGGCGTTGGACAGCGCAAGGGATCGCTCAACCGCAGTTTTTCCATCCAGAACAGGGGTGCGTACCGTGCGTACCAGAAGATCGGGGCAGACGCTCAACTCCGCTTCCCGGCCCAGATGCCCCGCCAGCAGCACCGATTGATTGTAGCGACGCTTGATCAGCCGGGTCCAGTGCAGCGGAACCGGCGCGATCAGCATGTTCGGGTGCAACAGCTCTTGCCCGGCTTGAGCCATCCAGCGTGCGGCAGGGCGGGCCAACTCAGGCCGATCCCCGTGCTTAAAGGCAAGTATGAGTGCCTTCGCGCGCCCCTGATACAGCAACGCTGCCCGACCATTCTGCCACGCGCGTGGTGCCCTGAGGCAGTCATCACATTCAATCCGGTGTCCGTCCCGCGCGCCGGGAAGTGGCATGCCGCAGCTTTCGCAGACGGTGCCACCGATGAACGGCGTGTCGCGCCAGCATGCGCCGCAGAGGCCGAAATCGGATTCGGTCAGTGCTCCGCAGGACAGGCAACGCGGTGGGTAGATCATCTCGACAGCGGTTTGAATCCCCTGACGAATGCGATACTTGCGGCTTATGAAGCTTCCGTCCGACACTACACCCTCTCTGTTTGACCGCGCCGTCCTTGCGCTTCACCGCAGCCGCGCGCGGGACGACGCGCTTTTCCTGCACCATGTCGCTGTCGACGAAGTGCAGGATCGTCTGTCCATGGTTAACAAAACCTTTAAGGCCCCCGCCGTCGTGACCCCCTTCCCTCATATCTGGGAGGGGTTGTGGCCCGAGGCCCGGGTGATCAGGGATGAAGATGTTCTCGACCTAACTCCAGGAGCGCATGATCTCTTGATACATGCGATGGCACTGCATTGGGCAAACGACCCGGTCGGCCAACTGATCCAATGCCATCGCGCCCTAAAATCCGACGGATTGCTGTTAGCGGTATGTTTAGGGGGCGACACCCTTAAGGAATTACGCGCGGCTTTGGGTCAAGCCGAGATCGAGGTGACTGGCGGTCTCAGCCCCCGTATTGCTCCTATGGCCGAGCTTCGTGATCTGGGGGGGCTGCTGCAGCGGGCCGGGCTGGCTTTACCCGTCGCCGACAAGGCGACACTGTCTGCGGAATACCGCGATCTGCTGCATCTGATGCGTGATCTGCGTGCAATGGGAGAAACCAACGCATTGGCCGATCGCCTGAAACACGCGACCCGACGTGCTGTTTTTGACAAAGCGCAAGACATCTATGCCGGACATTACAAATCGCCACAGGGCCGCCTGACGGCAACATTTGAATTGATCTGTCTGACGGGCTGGACCCCCGATGACAGCCAACCCAAACCTTTGCGTCCGGGATCCGCCAAGATGCGGCTGGCTGATGCGCTAGGTACGGATGAGGGCAAACTGCCCGATTGACGACCGGCCTTTTCCCTATATCTCAGGCCAGACACCACAAATCAGGAAGCTTTCAATGTTTGATGCCACTCGTCCAACCCATGCCCCTGCAGACCATCCCAAGGTCAAGATGGGCCGCGTCGGCATCCTGCTGGCTAATCTGGGAACTCCAGATGACTACAGTTATTGGCCTATGCGGCGGTATCTGAACGAGTTCCTGTCGGACAAGCGCGTGATCGACTACCCGGCGTGGAAGTGGCAGCCGATTCTGCAAAGCATCATTCTGACCAAGCGGCCTTTCAGTTCGGGTGAGGCGTACAAGTCAATCTGGAATCACGATAAGGGCGAAAGCCCGTTGATGACGATCACCAAAGATCAGACTGCCAAGCTGCGCGCAGCGATGCAGCAGCGGTATGGCGATCGGGTGATGCTGGATTTTTGCATGCGTTACGGCAATCCTTCAACTCCGTCGAAGGTCCGAGAGATGGTAGAAGAAGGCTGTGATCGCATCCTGTTCTTCCCGCTCTACCCGCAATACGCCGGTGCCACGACTGCTACAGCAAATGATCAGTTCTTCCGCGCGTTGATGAAAGAGACATGGCAGCCTGCCAGCCGAACTGTTCCGGCCTATTTCGACGAACCTGCCTATATCGATGCGTTGGCGAGCTCTGTCGAGCGCGCCTATGCAGATATGGAGACAAAACCGGATGTCCTGGTCTGCTCGTATCACGGGATGCCCCAGCGCTATTTGCAGCAAGGGGACCCCTATCACTGCCAATGCGTGAAAACATCAAGGCTACTGAAAGAGCGTCTGGGATGGACGGATGATCAGCTGATCTCGACCTTTCAATCGCGCTTTGGACCTGAAGAATGGCTGAAGCCCTACACCGTTGATCACGTGGCTGATCTGGCGCGTCAGGGTAAGAAGAACATCGCCGTCATCGCACCTGCCTTCTCTGCCGATTGCATTGAGACGCTGGAAGAGATCAACGAAGAGATCAAAGAGAGCTTCGAAGAGGCAGGTGGTGAATCGTTCACCTATATCCCTTGCCTTAACGACGATGATTCGCATATCGCCGCGCTGAGCAAGGTGATCGAAGACAATCTGCGTGGTTGGTTAGACTAATCGCGCGCTTTCACCAGACACGAAAAAAGGCGGTGGTTTGCACCACCGCCTTTTAAGTGCATAAAGTCTCGTCGACTTAGCTTGCTGCAACAGCTGCGGCAACAACAACCAGCAGGATCAGCGGCAGGATGATGCCCTGCGACGAACCTTGGGTCTCTTCGACAACAACAGGTGCTTCAACAACCGGCTCTTCCAGGTTGCCAGCATATGCGGTCGAAGCAGCAGCAGTCAGAGCAGCAGCGAGAACGAGTTTCTTCATATTAACCTCCAGAATTTGCGCGATTCCCAATAGCGAAACCACGCATCTAAGACTTACCTCGTGAGTTTTTCTAATCAGCAATGCAGGCGGATTGCAATTGCAACTTGTCCCGCAAGCGGGTTCGTGCGCGAAAATGTCGTCAAATTAGCAACACTTGCGTGCCGACCTTGGCCATAGAAAACAGTTCGGCGATGTCATCGTTGAACAAGCCAATGCACCCGTTCGACGACCGGCGTCCAATTTTACGCGTATCGTGGGTGCCATGGATGCGATAATACTTCCAGCTCAGATATAAAGCGTGTGTTCCCAGCGGGTTATCAGGACCCGGCGGAATATAATCCGGCCATTCAGGGTTGCGCTTCTTCATCGATGGCGTCGGTGACCAGCTTGGGCCTTCCACCTTGCGAATGACACTGGTGCGTCCGCGACGGGTCAATTCCTCGGTCAGAGGCACCGAAGAGGGGTACAGTTTGTATACGGATTGATCATCTGACCAATAATGCAGCGCTCTGGATACGGTATCCACCAGAATGGCACCGTTTCTTGTGTTCGAAAAATAGGGCTGCCAGTCCAGCGCACGGAATCCCGACACATTGCGGCGTACCGGAGCTTCGGGTTCCGGGGCGGGGCGTAGCGGGTCGCCCGGAATATACTGAGCCAACGCAGGCGAGGCCAAGCTAGCGGTTGCACCGGCCAGGAATCCCCGGCGCGTCGATGTAAGAATATGTTTCTTGACCATGGAGATCGGTCCTCTGCTAACAGCAAATGCAAAATCTAAGGCATTTTATGGCCAGAATGCTTCAGTCGCAAATCAAACCGGCAGAATCACGCAAGGTTGGGGCATTGTAGGTTTGCTCCGGGCGGTCAAGCAGGCTATTTCCCTTCTCGACACAATATTTAGGCCGATCATGACACGTATTCTTTCTCTACTAGCGATTTGTTTTGTCGCACTTGCGGCATGTACCGATTCGGGCACATCCGCTATTGGCGCCGATGGCAGGCCGCTGCCATCTGTGTACAAAATTCGTGGCAACCCTGAAAAGCTGCAGTTCAGAATGCTGGATTCGGTGAATGCCTTGCGGCAAGCATCTGGCCTGCAACAGGTCCAATTGAACTCGCAACTGAATGCAGCTGCCGCCACTCATGCGAAAGACATGGCGCGACAGAATCGGCCATGGCATTTCGGTTCGGACGGTTCGTCTCCGTTGGATCGCGCGGCGCGCGCCGGTTACTTCGGTACATTCCTGGGTGAAGCGATCTCGGAAACCTTTGAGACCGAGACCGAAACGCTGGCCGCATGGATGCAGGAACCCGGTCCTCGTGCTGTGATCATGGACCCGCGCGCCACCCAGATGGGATTCGCCTGGCACCAAGAAGGCGGTGGCAAGATCTGGTGGACGCTGGAAATGGGATCCGGCGGCTGATCACGCCAGCTAAAGAAACAAAATAAGCCCCCGACAAATCGGGGGCTTTTTTTGTTGATAAGTGGGCCAATCAGGCAGCTTGCATCGATTGCGCTTCAGTCAGAATGGCATACAGCTTTACCGGGTCAGGGTTGGCCCGCAGCTTGGCGCAGACCGATTGCTCGCGCAGCGTGCGCGAGACCAACGCCAGCGCCTTAAGGTGTTCAACCCCCGCCTCTTCTGGCGCAAACAGGGAAAACGCCAAATCGACCGGCTGACGGTCGACCGAACCGAAGTCGATGGGCTTTTCCAGCATGACAAACACACCCGAAACCGATTCTAGTTCGGAAAGCCGTGCGTGCGGAAGTGCAACACCATGTCCAACACCAGTTGGGCCAAGGCTCTCCCTCTCAAGCAGGCTGTCTACGATCGTCTGAGCATCCAGCCCAAGCGTCGCGGCGCCCACATCGCCAATTTCCTGAAACAAACGCTTCTTGCTGGAAGCAGCGGACAGTACACGCACCGCTTCTGGCTTTAGAATGCTCGAAAGCTCCATCATTTTGCTCCTAAGCCGTGCCCCCGGCTATTCGGGGGCAGGCCGATTTGTCTTGCCTGTTACGGATCGATCCAACCGATATTTCCGTCCTCGCGGCGATAAACGACATTCAATCCGTCCTTGTTCTCATTTCGGAACACCAGTACCGGAGCACCAGCGAGTTCCATCTGCATGACGGCTTCACCAACACTGAGCGATGGGATCTTGGTTTCCATCTCAGCCACGATCATAGGCTGCAGCGATTCGGGTTCGTCTGCCGTCTCCGATTCGTCAGAGGCGAGGATATAAGAGGACGCGCCAAAGAGTTCAACCGGCTCGGACCGATCCTTATGGTGGTCTTTCAGGCGGCGCTTATAGCGTCGCAGTTGTGTCTCCATCTTGTCGCAGCAGCCTTCGAATGCCGCGTAAATCTCGGTCGCGTGCGCCTTGGCCTGTGCGGTCAGGCCGGTCGACAGATGCACGGTGGTTTCGCATACATATTCATGCGCCGAACGGGAAAAGACGACATTGGCGTCTGTAGGCCGCTGGGCATATTTGCCCACGACCTCGCCCAGTTCGGTCTGCACATGGGTCTGCAGGGCCGCACCGATGTCGATCTGTTTTCCGCTGATTTGGTAACGCATGTGATCTCCTTCACAATTCACACCCATTCTGACGCCGCGTAACGCGACTGACTTGTTTTTATCGGGTGGGGGGTATCGGCATGTTCTGCGGTTGCCGTTGGCCCGGCCCTTCAACGAAGGGAGATCGAGATCCAGTTTGGAACCGAAGAAATGCCATATGCCAATTGAGCCAAGAGGTGAGGGAAGAGTCAATCAAAACAGGTGTGTATATACGTGATTTCCGTCATGCGTCAGGCGCATCTCCGCACAACCTTATGAAATACGGAAGTTTTCACCCAGATAGACCCGGCGAACATTTTCGTTTTCGACAACTTCGTCGGGCGTGCCTGACATCAAAACCTGGCCGTCATGCAAGATATAAGCCCGATCCACAATCTCCAGCGTTTCCCGGACGTTATGATCCGTGATCAGCACTCCGATGCCACGCTTTTTCAGATCGGCCACCAGATGCCGGATATCACCGACACTGATCGGATCGACACCCGCAAATGGTTCGTCCAACAGCAGATATTTCGGATCGGCGGCCAGACAGCGCGCAATTTCGACCCTTCGGCGTTCCCCGCCGGACAATGCCAATGCAGGCGCTCGGCGCAGGTGTTCGATGGAAAAGTCCGAAAGCAGCTCTTCCAGCCGCTCCTTGCGGCGATGGGCATGTTTAACCGTGATATCTAGAACCGAAGCGATGTTGTCTTCAACGCTCATCCCGCGGAAAATCGACATCTCCTGCGGCAGATATCCGATCCCCATCCGGGCACGACGATACATCGGCAGGGTCGTGACGCTCTGCCCATCAATCGTGACCGTGCCTGCTTCGGGGAAAACCAGACCCGCGACAGAATAAAAAGTGGTGGTCTTGCCCGATCCGTTCGGGCCTAGCAACGCCACGACCTCGGAGCGGTTCAATTCCATGGACACATCGCGAATGACGGTCTTCTTGCGATAAGACTTTCGTAGCTTTTCGATCTTCAGACCGGAAGAACCTTCAGCGATGGAGAGTTCGGGCCGGTTCATCAGTTGCCACCTTGTTGCAGAATGGTTTTGACACGCCCTGACATCGTCGCAGTTCCCGTCGTCAGATTTGCAATCATCTCGTCGCCGCTGATGATACTTGGGCCCTGCGTCAGCAACACGTTGCCCTTCATCTCAATCACGCCGGAGTCGATGGTGTATTCTGCCCAATCGCCCTCGGCTGCGTCGGGCGGACTGACCAGAACCACGTTTTCGGTGGCCTCCATCCGTTCGATGGCCGAGCGTTCTTCGTTATAGATGACAAGAACCCGGTCTGCCGTCAGGCGCATCTCACCCTGGATGACAATGACGTTGCCGATAAACTCGGCCGATCCATCTTCCTGATTCACGTTCAATGTCTCGGACGTCACCTCGACTGGCAGCGTCGGGTCGGCATTGACAGAGCCGAACGCCACCTGAGCCTCTTGTGCAGAAACAGGTGTGGCTCCGACAGCCACGGCTAGACACAAAAAGGCGACACGTAAATCGAACACAAGTTATCTTTCTGCTTTTTGCGGCTCATATATCAACTTCACGCCGCCTGTAAAAAGAATATGAACCGGACCGTCCTTTTTTTCGGTCCCAAACACCATTCTTCCGGCAGTAAAGTCGCCAATCGGACCGGTTCCGTCAATCTGTCCAGGGCTATCACCACGTATTTCATCCAGCGACGTATTCAACAGGTCGGTGGTGACCTGGATGCCGTCTCTGGTGGTGATGACCACATCCCCTGCAAACGTTGCAGTACCCTTGTCTGGCCTGATGATGCCTGTGTTGGATTCGAGTGTGATCTCGCCCCCGTTGCTTAGTCCGAAGCGGCCCTGCACTTCGGCTGCCGTCGGTGTGTCGCCATCGCCACCCTGACTGGCCCTTCGGGCTTCGACGCGGATTTCCTCGCCCTTGCGGGTGACACCTTTATAGTCGGGCCGCGTAACAACCTGGTCTGTCAGCCGGTCGTCAATATCCTGATCACTGAACGGCACCGAGACATTGGTGTCGACGCTGCGAGAAAGAAGAAAGACAGAAGACAGCAACAAAATCGCCACAAGCGGTAGCAGTACCTTCAGGAACTGCACCCATCGGGAATGGCGATCAACTTCAGCCATCTTCCTAACCCAATCCTACACGCAGACAGTCATGTATGTGCAGCAGACCCAAGGCTGGGCCATTTGTGTCAGGATCAACCACAAAGAGTGACGTGATCTTGCGATCGTTCATGATTGCAACCGCCTCCTCCGCCATAGCACTTGGCGCAATGGTCATTGGATTTTCGGTCATCACCTCTTCGGTGTTTTTGCTCAATAGCCCGTCCATGTTCCTGCGCAGGTCGCCATCGGTCACAATACCCAGCAAACGACCTGCCTGATCAGTGACTCCCACAACACCAAAGCTCTTCTGACTCATGACCAGCAGCGCCTCGCTCATCGGGGTGCCAGCGGTCACCAAGGGCAAATCTTCATGCATCAGATCACGTACAGTTGACAGTTGCGCCCCCAACTTTCCACCGGGGTGGTAAGCGCGGAAATCTTCGGGTTTGAAATCCCGGTACTTCATCAGCGCAATCGCCAGCGCGTCGCCCATCGCAAGGGTCAGCGTCGTCGAAATTGAAGGCACCATCCCAAAGCCGCAGGCCTCTCCCAGTGACGGGATAAGCAGATGCACATCCGCCTGTTTCATCAAGGTGCTTTCCGGCTTGCTCGACAACCCGATCAGCGGAATTCCAAAGCGACGCGTAAAGGCCAGTAAGTTCGCCAGTTCCGGCGCTTCACCTGAGTTCGAGATCGCAAGGACCACATCGCCTTTCGATACCATGCCCAAATCACCATGGCTGGCTTCGGCGGGATGGACAAAATAGGCGGGCGTACCAGTGCTGGCCAGAGTCGCCGCGATCTTGTGGCCAATATGGCCGGATTTGCCGATACCACTGATAATGATGCGGCCAGTGGCCTGCAGGATCAGTTGCACGGCTTCGGCGAAATGCTCGTCCAAGCTTTCGGCAAGGACCTCCAATGCGCGGGCTTCGTCGGTAACGACCTGCCGGGCGGTTCTGAGGAATGCTTCGGTGTCAGTCATGAGTGCGCAAAAATATCGGTTTCGGGCCAGCCTGCGAGGTCAAGCTTCGCACGCATTGGCAGGAAGTCAAAACACGCCTGCGCCATTTCGGTGCGGCCTTCGCGGGCCAGACGTCCGTCCAGTGCATCCCGCAGTTGGTGCAGGTACAAAACATCCGATGCCGCATAGTCCAACTGGGCATCGGTCAGCGTTTCAGCACCCCAATCGCTCATCTGTTGTTGTTTCGAGATATCGACGCCAATCAGTTCCTGACACAGGTTCTTAAGACCATGACGATCAGTATAGGTGCGCACCAAGCGGCTGGCGATCTTGGTGCAATAGACCGGGGCGGCCAAAGCGCCGAAGGTGTGATACATCGCAGCAATATCGAAGCGGCCAAAGTGGAACAGCTTCAAAACATTCGGATTTTCCAGCATCGCATAGAGGTTCGGCGCCTGCGTCTGCCCAATCTCGACCTGAACGATATGGCTGTTGCCGTCCCCTCCTGACATCTGGATCACGCACAGGCGATCTCGATGCGGGTTCAACCCCATGGTTTCACAGTCAATGGCCACGATGGGGCCCAAATCCAACCCGTCCGGCAGGTCATTTTTATACAGATGGTTCGCCACGGAATTGTCCTTTGTGCGCTTTCGGCCCCGAGATAGGCGGTTTGGCCCGCAAACTCAACGCCGTCCTTGGAAAAGCGTCCCCTTGACCTTGTGGCCAACACTTGAACTATGGATCGGCGACACCGCGATTGAGAAATTCCGACAATGCTCAGCATCCTGAGAAACCGCACCTACAGACATCTGCTGGCCGCGCAGATCGTGGCGCTGACCGGAACCGGGCTGGCGACGGTTGCCTTGGGGCTGTTAGCCTTTGATCTGGCCGGAGAGGCCGCCGGGATGGTCCTTGGCACCGCCCTGACGATCAAAATGATCGCCTATGTCACCGTTGCCCCGCTTGCTGCTGCCTTTGCCGAGCGGCTGGATCGTCGCCGGATGCTGGTTGCACTGGATCTGGTGCGCGCTGTGGTTGCGCTCTGCCTGCCTTTCGTGTCCGAAATCTGGCAGGTCTACGTGCTGATCTTTGTGCTGCAATCCGCCTCAGCCGGATTTACTCCCGCGTTTCAGGCCACCATCCCGGATGTGCTGACCAACGAACAGGACTATACCAAAGCCTTGTCCCTGTCGCGGCTGGCTTACGATCTGGAAAGCCTGCTGAGCCCGATGCTGGCCGCCACCTTGCTGCTGTTCGTCAGTTTCGACAGCCTGTTTCTGGGCACCTGTGTCGGTTTTGTCGCCTCGGCCCTGCTTGTGGTGTCTGCAACTTTGCCCTCACCCAAACCATCCCAGCCGCGTGGCATCTATGACCGCACAACGCGCGGCATTCGAATTTACCTTAAAACCCCGCGCCTGCGGGGCCTGCTGGCGCTGAGTTGGAGCGCGGCCGCGCTCAGTTCGATGGTCATCGTCAACACGGTCGTGATCGTGCGCGGCGATCTTGGTCTTTCTGAAAGCGCCGTTGCCATCGCGCTGGCCGGGTTCGGTGGCGGTTCGATGCTCGCGGCATTTGCACTGCCACGCCTTCTGGATCACATTCCAGAGCGTCGCGTCATGCTGGGTGGTGCATCATTGGCGACGGGCACCATGGCAGCAGCGGCGCTGCTATCTGCCACCCTACCGATGACGCTGGGCTTACTGACAACGACCTGGCTATTGGTCGGCTTTGGATACTCCAGCACGTTGACGCCCTCGGGCCGCCTGCTGACCCGATCCGCCCACCCCGAAGATCGACCCGCTGTGTTTGCCGCACAGTTCACTCTGTCTCATGCTTGCTGGCTGGTGCTTTATCCCCTGGCCGGGTGGCTGATGACCCGCTTTGGCGTAACTGTGGCCATGGCCGGAATGGCGACCGCAGCGATTCTGGGTCTGGTTCTTGTGCTCATTGCCTGGCCACGGCGCGAAGACAATGCGGTGGTTCACGGCCATCCTGACCTCCCACAGGATCACCCCCACCTGTCTGGGCCGAAACCTCATGCGCATCCGATCATCATTGATGAACTGCATCCCCGTTATCCGCACCAGCCTTGAGCCCGAACACCAAACTACCCTAAACCGAGGCGAAGTTGCCTGAACCCGGAGCCGCAATGGACCAGCTTGACCGACGCATCATCGCCGCCTTACAGCACAATGCGCGCGACTCGACGACCCGCATTGCAACAACACTTGGCGTCGCGCGGACAACGGTGCATGAACGCATCAATCGAATGGAAGAGCGGGGCGTCATCGCTGGTTACTCGGTCGTCCTGCGCGAAACCGTAGAAACGCCACGCGTTCAGATCATCGTTCTGCTTGAAGTGCAGCAGAAAGAAACCACACGGATCATCAAGCGGCTTGAAGCTTATCCCGAGGTCAAACTGTGTTTATCAATCAATGGCGAATTTGACCTGCTGCTTTCCGCCGAAGCGCCACGGATCGAAGACCTCGACATTCTGGTCGACGAACTTGCGCGCATCCCCGGCGTATTGCGTACCAACACCAGTGTGGTTTTTGGCCGAAAGATTGATCGAAACTAAGGCGCGCTAACTCTCTGTAAACAGATGATTGGATAGCTTGGCCCGGACTGATTAGAATTCCGGACCGGCAGAATGCCAACTCAAAACCTACTAGTTTCCGCGCTCTTGGCACAGGCCCTTCTGGCGCAGGCCGGATACGCATCGCCAACATCGGCGCTGTGTGATCAAGCGGCCCGGCGGGCTGCGCAGGCCGAAGGCGTCCCGCTCGATGTTCTCAAGGCAATTGCCCGCGTAGAAACAGGCCGCACGCAGAACGGATTACTGGAACCCTGGCCATGGACCGTCAATCGTGAAGGACAGGGATATTGGTTTGCCTCCGAGGTTGAGGCAAAGTCTTACGTGTTCGACATCTTCAAATCCGGTGTACGCAGCTTTGACGTCGGTTGCTTTCAGATCAACTATCGCTGGCACGGGAAGGCTTTTCGCTCGATCGACGCGATGTTCGATCCGGATGAAAACGCAGTTTATGCGGCGCGGTTTCTGGCCCAGCTTTATGCGGAACTTGGATCATGGCCTGCCGCTGCCGGGGCCTACCACTCGCGCACGCAGCACCTTGCGGCCTCATATTCTGATCGTTTTCAGGCCGTCCTGGCGCAGCTGGATGGCTCGGGCACAGCCCACGAACGCGATCCATTCACAGCATCTGCCAGTCCGCTCATCCCGCTGAACGCTCATCCGGTCGGCCAGAACGCGCTGGGGTCACTGGTTCCCGAAACCTCTACAGCCACCGCCTTTATCGCTTTCAATTAGGAGCAGATAGTGCCCCGTATCGATCCCCGCACCTTGTTCTCTCCGACCATATTGCTGGCGCTGGCGCTGATGGCGGTCATCGTGATGATGATCCTGCCCATGCCAGCCTGGGTACTGGACGTGGGGCTGGCGGCATCCTTTGCGCTGGCGATACTGATCTTCACATTGACGCTGTTCATCGAACGGCCACTGGATTTCTCATCCTTCCCGACGATCCTGCTGGCCTCACTGATGTTGCGCCTGTCGCTGAACGTCTCCTCGACCAAGCTGATCATCGGTCAGGGGCACACCGGCACCAACGCCGCTGGTGACGTGATCGAAGGTTTCGCCCAGTTTGTCATGGGCGGCAGTATCTTTCTGGGCCTTGTCGTGTTCGGCGTTTTGCTGATCGTGAACTTCATGGTCATTACCAAGGGTGCGGCCCGTATGGCCGAAGTAGGTGCCCGGTTCGCGCTGGACGGGATGCCCGGCAAACAGCTGGCCATCGACAGTGACATGTCTGCTGGAGCCATCGATCATCAGCAAGCCAAAGAACGACGCGAGCGCGAGCAGCAGGAGACCACCTTTTTCGGTTCGCTCGACGGCGCGTCGAAATTCGTCAAAGGCGATGCGATTGCCGGGTTGCTGATCACACTTCTCAACCTTGTGATGGGATTGGTCATGGGGGTCATCGTGCATGGGATGCCGGTATCGTCCGCCTTCGAAACCTATGCAATCCTGACCGTTGGGGACGGGTTGGTATCGCAGATACCAGCAGTGATCATCTCGATTGCGTCCGCCTTGCTGTTGGCGCGTGGCGGTACGCAGGGTGCAACCGACAATGCGATCTTCTCGCAGCTTGGACGCCACCCGGCGGCGTTGGGCACCGTAGCGGTTCTAATGGTGCTGTTCGCCCTGGTGCCCGGTTTGCCGTTCTTACCTTTCATTCTTGGGGCCGGGGTGCTGGGCTATGCGGCTTATTCAGGCCTCAGAAAACGCAACGCCAGCGAGGCAGAGGCTCAGACCCCCAAGGCCGAGTCTGACACTCCGGTTTCACAGGCCATCGGTGATATCCTGGACCTCGACGACGTGCATCTGGAATTCGCCCCCGATCTGGTCAGCATGGTGCTGAACCCCGGTACCGGCCTTGACGCGCGGATCGCCAACATGCGGACCTATGTCGCCTCAAGCTTTGGGCTTATCCTGCCCGAAATTCGATTGACTGACCGCGCCGATCTTCCGACCGGAACTTATGTGATCAAAGTACAAGGGGTCGAACAGGCGCGTGGTGTTCTGAATTCTGAACTTGTGCTCGCGCTGGTACAGGACGGGCACGACTTTTTACCTGATGGCACCGATGTGACCGAACCCGTCTACGGTGCCCCGGCGCGCTGGATATTGCCCAAGGACCAGGAGGTCGCCGCACTGAATGGGGCCACCATCGTCACCCCTCCTGAAATTCTGGCGACCCATCTGCTTGAGATCATCAAACAGAATTTCTCGCGCCTTATGACCCTGAAATCCCTTCGCCGCCTGCTGTCCGAGATGACGCGGCTCAGCGATCCGACCCGAGCTGAAGCCAACCGCAAAATGCTGGACGAATTGATCCCAGACAAGGTCCCGATCGACACACTGCATGCTGTTCTGCGGCTGTTGCTAGACGAACGGGTCTCGATCCGAAACATGGCGCTGATCCTTGAAAGCGTGGCCGAAGCACGATTGACCACCACCCAGCCCGAAGGGATCTGCGAACTGGTCCGCCAGCGGCTGGGCTTTCAACTGGTTGCCGACATGAAACGCGAGGATGGCTCGATCCCTCTGATCCAGCTCGCACCGGAATGGGAGGACACATTTGCTACCTACCAGATCGACGCCGCGAACACAGGTATCGACGTGGCACTGCCACCCAACCTGTTCAATAAACTGGCCGATGGGGTTGTCGATAGCGTCGCAAAATCAGCAGATCACGGCTTGTTCCCAGCAGTCGTCACCTCGACCCGTCGACGCAGATTGCTCAGGACCATTATGCACGCGCGCGGCGTCGCCAACCCCGTCCTGTCTTTTGAAGAGATAGGGCTTGAGGCGCGCCCCGCCTTGGTCGGAACGGTGCCCGCGTGATCTCAGTCCCGTCAGAGCTTTTGCCACATCTGGGGCAAAACCTGTGGCATCTGTTTGCCGTATTTCTTCGTGTGTCCGCATTGGTTTCGCTACTACCGGCCTTTGGTGAACGCAGCGTCCCTATGCGGGTCAAACTGGGCGTGGCAGTTGCTTTCACAATGATTGTCATTCCCGCCATACCCGCATCGGGTGTTATGCCGGGCTTTCACAAAATGATTGGATTAATCACCATCGAAGTCTTGATCGGTCTTATGCTCGGCATCGGGTTGCGCCTATTTGTCCTTGCACTACAAACTGCAGGTTCAATCGCGGCGCAAGCGACATCCTTGTCTCAGATCCTGGGCGGAGCGGCCGCAGAACCTGTCCCGGCGATGGGGTATCTGCTGACGCTGGCCGGCTTGGCGCTGGCGGTATTGCTTGGCCTTCATATCCGTGCAGCGCAGTTCATGATCCACAGCTATATGCTGTTTCCGATGGGCGCGCTTCCAACTGCGCCTGGTCTGTCGCAATGGGGCGTTGCGCAACTCGCCCACAGCTTCGGACTGGCCTTTGCGCTGGCGATGCCCTTTGTCATCGCATCGCTGATCTACAACCTCGCACTGGGCGTAATTAACCGCGCCATGCCGCAGCTCATGGTCGCTTTTGTCGGTGCCCCAGCAATCACTTTCGCAGGCCTTTTCCTGCTTTTCGCCGGGGCACCATTGATCCTGGCAACCTGGTCTGACGCTTTGTTCACCTTTCTCCAAAACCCGCTTGGAGGGCTGCGATGAGCGCATCAGACGACGACAGTGATAAGTCATTTGAGGCGACCCCGCAAAAGCTGGAAAAAGCCCGCAAAAAAGGCGAGGTGGCGAAGTCCAATGATCTGTCGGTGGTGGCTGCATACATGGGACTGCTCGTCGCACTTTTGCTCACGGGGCAATTCACGGCAGAGCATCTGGGGACTGTGTTCGTGGTCTTGATCGACCAATCAGATCAATTCGCAAGCTTGCTGACCGTCGGACCCGCGACATCCACCGTCGCTGGGATTCTGAGATCAACTATGGCACCAATCGCCGCGTTGTTTATCGTTCCGGCAGTCGCGGTGTTGCTCAGCCTGATCGCCCAGCGCGCACTGATCTTCGCGCCGGAAAAGCTGAAACTACGCGGTTCACGCATCTCGATCGTCTCAAACGCAAAGAACAAGTTTGGCCGGGGCGGGTTGTTCGAATTCGCCAAGAGCTTTGTTAAATTGTTGATCTATGGAACATGCCTGACCCTATTTTTACACGCCCACCTGCCCGAGATTCTGACAGCCAGTGCAGCCGCCCCGAGATCCTCAATTCTGTTGATGATGAACTTACTCAGCCAATTTCTGTTTATCGTCATAATGATCGCGCTGGCGATCGGCGTGATAGACTATCTGTGGCAACATGCCGAACACCTTCGCAAAAACAGAATGTCACGCAAAGAAATTCAGGATGAAACCAAGGATTCCGAGGGTGATCCGCACGTCAAACAGCAGCGTCGCCAACGCGCGCAGGACATAGCAACCAAGCAGATGATGGCGGATGTGCCCAAGGCCGATGTGGTGATCGTCAACCCGACGCATTATGCGGTGGCGCTGAAATGGTCGCGAGCAAGTGGCAGCGCTCCGGTTTGCGTCGCCAAAGGGGTAGATGAAATCGCGGCAACAATCAGGGCCACGGCCGGAGACGCAGGCATTCCTATTCATTCCGATCCACCAACAGCACGCGCATTGCACGCGACCGTCGGGATCGGACAGGAAATTACCGAAGAATACTACCGACCCGTTGCAGCAGCTATTCGGTTTGCCGAAGCCATGCGCAAACGAGCGAAGGGCCAGGTCGGATGACGCAAGATCGCATGGACAACCTTTTGACCGTCGCCGAAGCTGTTTATCAACGGGAACACCAAAAATTGCACCCTTTGTTGCAGCGCGAAGCCCAGTTGCTTCAGCAATTGACGCGTCTGGATTCTCGATTAGCCGAAGTAAAATCGACGAGTTCACAGTCGGATGGCTATCAGGTCACCGGCGCAGACCTGTTGTGGCACGGCTGGGAATCTTTGACACGGCGCAACCTGAACACCGAGTTGGCGCGCCTGCGATCACAAAAGCTTGCGGCAATGGAAGAATTGCGTGGGGCATTTGGGCGCAAACTGGCCGTTGCCGATCTGTCGCGCCGCCTGCAAGAACACAAGCGACGCGTGCGACAATCTAAGGCTCAGGAATCGTAACCGGAACCCGTTCAGGTATCCTGTCGGCTGACACTCATGATCAGAACTTGCGAGACATCTTCGCCCAGATCCTTTCTCGCAACCTCCAGCAACGCATTGCGCAATGCCGTCAGGTTGTCTGACCGCGTGAATGCGCCGTCGAACCCGCCGATATTGGCGTGGTCAAACAGAACTTGCAGAAACCGGTCCCTTAATTTTGGCTCGATCTCATAAAACGCTTCGGCAATCCCCGGCCTCACCTCAAGGCTGAGGGACATGGTGACGAGCGCCGATATCTCGTCCTCGGAAACCACGGGGACCACGAACTGTTTGGTGAGTTTCAGATACTCATGTGTTTCTGATTGATCATCTTTGCCGGGCTTAGTTTTGTTTTTCTTGTCTTCATTGGGTTTTTGCCCAGCCTCCGCAAGATCTTCAGCTTCCCCGGAAGGGGACAATAGGATCCGGGCGCCCGCACCGGCAGCCAGGCCGAAAACCAGAAAAACGATCGGTAGTAGTTTTCCCATCAGCGCGGCCCTCAGAAAGGTAGCAAGGTATCAAGTATCTGTTGTCCATAGCGTGGTTGCTGCACATCCGTGATCTGCCCGCGGCCACCATAAGACACCCGCGCTGACGCGATCTTGTCATAAGTGATTTCATTCTGGCGCGAGATATCTTCGGGGCGGACATAGCCCGAGACCAGCAGTTCCCGAAGTTCGAAATTCACCCGCAGTTCTTGCGATCCAGAAATCGAAAGCACACCGTTTGGCAACACGTCGACGACCGTTGCCGCCACGCGCAAGGTCAATTTTTCTTTGCGTTTGACCGATCCCTTGCCTTTGCTGACCGAAGCCGAGTCAATTGAAACGGCATCATCAAGTGAGGCCCCTTCAGGTAGTCGTTCACCTGCGCGCTGAGGAAGGCCGAAGAGTTCCGGCACCGCAAGACTTTCTGACCCAGCCCGCGACCGGTTGGTGTCGTTGGATATTTCGGCCTTTTCATCCAGCTCGATCACGACTGTCAGAATATCCCCTTTTTTCATCGCCCGTTGATCACCAAGCAAGGAATGCTGACCGCCACTCCACAAAGATGACTGATCAACGGTTCGCTGAGGCTGGCTGTGCAAAGGTAGTCCGGGCCACAACATCGCAACATGCTCAGGCGATTCCGTGTTTGGTGTCAGGCTGGGCGGCTTGCCAAGGTGGTCCAATCGTCCACACGCCGCAACACTCAGAACGACAAATAGCAGGGGTTTCGAAAGGCTCGGCATCATTTAACCTCAACTTGTCCATCGGGACGGATTACGCCCGTTAATGTTGTGCGAGACGCCAGATTCATGACACGGATACGCTCGCCTGCTGCGCCCCGCCCCAACGCGCGGCCTTCGGCAGTGATCGATAGCGCGACGTGATCGAACACCAGCGTCACCAGATCGTTTCGGTCCACGATCGCAGGCGGACCGACATCGGCAGGGCGGATTGGCTGACCTGGATAAAGCGCAACACGTGCCTCCTGACCGATAAGATCCTCTGGCCTACGAACCGCCCCATTGACCTCAGAGGTTTTGACTTCGAGGTCGGATGAGACAATGACCTCTTTGGCGCGGATCGTGCGGGTCGGCACAACGATCTCGGCCAAGCTTGGCATCGGCGTCAGGCATAGTATGAGGGTTAACAGACGCATCACCGCACCTGCGTGGTCGCGCCCATCATCTGGTCGACGGCGGAAATAACTTTGGCGTTCATTTCATAGCCACGCTGCGCTTCGATCAGTTCCGTGACCTCGCGCACCGCATCGACTGAGCTGTCCTCAAGATAGCCCTGCCGCAATGTGCCCAGCCCATCTTCGCCCGGGGTGCCGACAACCGGAGCGCCCGAGGCTTCGGTTTCCTTGAAGAGGTTGCTACCAATCGCCTCAAGACCCTTGGCGTTCGAGAAGCTGGCCAGCGTAAACTCGCCCAGCAACTGCCCCTCGGCCGTATCATCGAAATAGGCATAGACCTCACCCGCCGCATTGATTGAGATCGATCTGGCATCGTCTGGAATGGTAATTTCAGGGGCAACGGCAAAGCCATCAGAAGTTACGATCAGACCTTCGGCCGAACGTTTCAGGCTTCCGTCTCGGGTAAAGGCGGATTGGCCATTCGGCATGGTGACTTCAAGGTAACCTCGCCCTTCGATGGCGATATCCAGATCACTGCCCGTTGCCGAGAGCCCACCCTGTTGCAGCTGTACGGTGACGGCGGCAGGGCGCACGCCCAACCCCAACTGAATACCTGTCGGAAGGACCGTTCCATCCGAGGCATTGACCGCCCCGGCGCGCGCCATCTGTTGATAGTGCAGATCGGCAAACTCGGCCCGGCGGGTGTTGTAGCCGGTTGTATTCATATTCGCGAGGTTGTTTGAAATTGTCTCAACCCGCATCTGCTGTGCGGTCATGCCCGTAGCCGCGATCTTCAATGCACGCATGTCGTATTCTCCTTCCGGTAATCAGCGCATCAATGCCTTAAGCGCCCCGCGAACCCGTTCGTCTTCGGCCTCAAGAAAACTCTGCCCGAGCTCGTAGGCCCGCTGAATTTCAATCATCCGGGTCACCTGACCAATGGCATTGACATTCGATCCTTCGAGAAACCGATGCAGCACGACCGGCTCGTCCACCGGGTCCACCTGCCCGCCTGCACGGAAATGTGTGCTTCCTTCGCGCACCAGGTTTTCGGGATCGGCGACGTTGTAGACACCGATCTGGCTCAGAAGCTGTCCATCGACGCTCATCGTGCCGTCGCTGCCAACATCGATCGTTGCGGCGTCGGGCGGGACAAAGACCGACGCGCCATTGCTGTCCAGAACCCGGTGCCCGTCCATCGTCACCAGATCGCCCTCAGCATTGGGTGAGAAACTGCCGGAACGCGTCAGGCGGTTCCCAGCGGGCGTTTCGATCATAAAGAAACCGTCCCCTTCGATGGCAAAGTCGAAGGACCCGCCTGTCTCGGTCAGCACACCTTGTTGCAGAGAAGTGTTTCGAACCTGCGCACGGCTGAGCGATAGTGAAGGATTGCCCGGCATATCCCGGACGAATTCGGAGAACACCAGCCCCTGCTGACGATATCCGGTCGTGTTGGCATTGGCGATATTGTTGGCCACCATTCGCATCTCATCCATGAGACCGGATTGACGGGACAAGGTGACATAAGCGGTGTCCATTAGCGACCTCCGGCAATAAGCGGGACCAATGTCCCGGTAAAAAACGTAACAAGGGTCTGGGTCATGAAACCCATCGACATCCAGAACACGACCACGATTGCAATCAGCTTAGGCACGAAGGTCAGGGTCATCTCCTGAACCGAGGTCAAGGCCTGAAACAAACCAACTGTAAGGCCCGAGATCAGCGCCACCGCCAGGATCGGAACCGACGTGATGACTGCAACCCAAAGCGCCTGGCGCACGATGTCGTAGAACAGACCTTCGCTCAGCATCGTTCAGACCGGCATCCGCAAGATTTCCTGATAGGCTTCAACGACTTTGTTCCGAACAATCACAGCCGTTTCCACTGCCAACTCTGTCTGCGCCAGCGCCTGAACCAAAGCGTGCGGGTCGGCCTGCCCAACCATCGAAGATTGCGTGACTTGCTCGCTTTGTTTCAGCGTCGCCACGAAATCCTGAAACGAGGATCGCAGCCCTTGCGCTGTCCCCTGATGTTCGGGGGCGGCCTGCGTTGCTGGGCGCGCACCCGTATAATTCTGCGCGGCGGTAAGTGAGCGAACATCCATTCTGGTATTCCTTTATTTTCGGAGTAGATCCATCAGACTCGATGACATCTGCCGGGTCTGGTCGAACATCTTGAGGTTGGCTTCATAGCTGCGCTGCGCCTCTCGGGCGTCTGCGATTTCGATCATCAGATCGACGTTTGATCCTCTGTAATGGCCAGTCTCATCAGCCATAGGGTGGCCAGGATCATAAATTCGGCTCAGGTCGCGACGATCGAGTTTGACGCGCCCCACCTGAACCATTTCTTTTCCGTCCCGTTCGACTGTCTCAAACGGGACTGTCTTACGCCGGTATCCGGGCGTATCGGCGTTCGAGATGTTCTCGGACACATGACGCAACCGCGCTGCTTGCGCACGCAGTGCGCTGGCCGACGCGTCCAGCGAGTAGGAAAAATCGCTCATCGTGAATTCCCCTATGCCCGGCCCAGGCTCGTGCGCAGCACACCGATTGAAGACTTGTAGATCGCTAATGCCCGGTCATGTTGTCGCTTGACCTCGACAGCTTTCAGCATCTCTTCTTCCAATGAAACACCATTGCCATTCGGATCGCTCGAAGCCGCGACCGTGAATTCAGCCCAAGGCTGAGCGCGCACATCACCATTCAGATGACCCCTCCGAGTCGCGGTCATCGCGACCCCTTGGCTCGTGTTTTCAAACACTGTCTGGAAAGCTTCAATATCACGGGGCTTGTATCCCGGCGTATCCGCGTTGGCCATGTTGCGCGAGACAACCGCTTGCCGTTGTCCGGCATGGGTTGCCATTGCGTACGCAGTCTTAAAGACGTTCAGGTCATAGAACATCGGGGCTTCTCCCTCGATCAATTTCAATCAAGGCTTAACCCCGATTCCTTTAGAAACCGTTTTCAACAAATCTATGTGGAGGACCTGCGATGGCCGATCTCGATCCGTTGCGTCTGAAATGCGAATTCGATAGGATGTCGGCGGTACACCATATCGGGCGTGTGACCGGTGTTGCGCGCGGCGTGGTTGAAATCGATGGTCTGACCGCCCAAGCCCGGATCGGGGATCATCTGACGCTGCGCCGACAAAAAGGCCCGGACCTGCCTGGCGAGGTCCTGCATGTCGAATCAGGCGCGATCCATATGCTGCCAGCCTCCGCACCCGATGGCGTAAGCCTGGGGGATCAGGTCTCTCTCGACCAGATGCCTGCCTTTGCGCCCGGAATGCATTGGCTTGGGCGGGTGATCGATCCGTTTGGCAAACCTCTGGACGGCAAGCCCCTGCTGCCTGGCACGTTTGAACGTGACCTTATGCAGGCCCCGCCAACCGCGGTATCGCGCAAGCCGCTGGGCGGTCGTATGGAAACCGGGTTGGCGATCCTCAACACGATGCTGCCCATTGTCCAAGGTCAGCGAATCGGCCTGTTCGCTGGTTCAGGCGTTGGCAAATCAACACTTCTGGCGACGCTTGCCCGCTCAGTCCAGGCGGATGCTGTGGTCGTTGCATTGGTGGGCGAACGCGGGCGCGAAGTGAATGAGTTTGTCGAGAACGCCCTGGGTGCCGAAGGTCTGAAACGATCCGTCGTCGTGGCCGCAACCTCGGATCAATCGGCCCTGAGACGCAGACGGTGCGCATGGTCGGCCATGTCGGTGGCGGAATTCCTGCGGGATCAAGGGTTAAACGTTCTGTTTCTGGCCGATTCAGTTACCCGCTTTGCCGAAGCGCACCGCGAGATTGCCGCCGCAATGGGTGAAGCCCCATCGCTACGTGGCTACCCGCCATCGGTCACGCCGCTGATTACAAATCTGTGCGAACGGGCGGGTCCCGGAACTCCCGATCAAGGTGACATCACCGCAGTCTTCAGTGTTCTTGTCGCGGGTTCTGACATGGACGAGCCCATTGCGGACATTCTGCGCGGCGTCTTGGACGGACATGTCGTGCTGAGCCGGGACATCGCCGAACGCGGGCGCTTCCCGGCCATTGACCTCAGCCGATCCGTGTCACGCAGCCTACCAGGTGCGGCGACCGCGGATGAGAACCAGTTGATTACAGAAACCCGCAAGCTGGTCGGCAGTTATGAGCAATCTGAGGTGATGATCAAAGCCGGCCTCTATGCCGAAGGAACAGATCCTTTGTTGGATCGCGCCGTCCGGGTCCACGAAGAGCTAGATAGCTTTTTTGCGAAGGCCGATCCCGATGGTATCGAAAACAGCTTTAATCGATTATCTCTGATTTTAAGGCGCGCTGGTGTAAACCCGGTGTCGCAGTCTTAGAATTCAGAACAGTTTTAAGTGTTAAGCCCACCTTAACACCTGCCCTGCTAGGCCAGTAAGCGGGTGAATAGAAGGTGGTGGAGATGGGTGCGCAATCCAATGCGGCGCCAATCATCATCAAGAAGAAACGTGTATCGGGTGGCGATGCTCACCACGGTGGTGCGTGGAAGGTCGCGTATGCGGACTTTGTCACTGCCATGATGGCGTTCTTCATGTTGATGTGGCTGCTGAATGCAACGACCGAGACGCAACGCAAGGGTCTGGCGGATTATTTTTCGCCCACGATTCCGGTCAATCCGGTCTCGGGCGGTGGTGATGGTGCCTTCGGCGGTGACAACATGTTTTCGGAAAAAACCATGGTTATGGATGGATCAGGTGCCAGCAATCGGAACCCCACCGAGGCGAAACAGGCGCGCGGATCAACCGGCGTGGATGCGAAAGGCGGCGGTAAGGGTGCGTTCGAAGATTTCTCGTCGCTCGAGGCGCAGTTGCTGGGGCGCGCTGGGGAAAGCCTGGTGTCCGATAAGATGCGCAAGCACATCGTGACCCGCGTCACCGACGAAGGGCTGGTGGTCGAGCTGTTCGCCACTGAGGATCAACCGTTGTTCGAATCGGGGACAGACACGCCAACCCAAATGATGCGCGCGCTGACACTTTTGGTAGCGCGGTCTTCTGATCTGGTGACAAACGCAATCGCGGTTGAAGGGCATGTGCGGTCTGCACCCGTCGTGTTGGCGAATAACCCGGTCTGGGATCTGTCGACCGCGCGGGCGCAAAGCACCCGCCAACTGCTGCAGAACAAAGGCATCCAGCCACAGCGGTTGGACCGCGTGACTGGGCACGCGGACCGAGAGCTTTCGGATAAAAACCCCATGGCGATACGCAATAATCGGATTGAGATCATCTTTTTACGCAACCCTTAAGGGGTAAAGGATAGACAGCATTTTAGCTGTTAGCCGGCTGTTAAGGGCCAGTGCGGTACGTGTTGCATCAACGAATGACGCAACAGAAGGGCGTACCGATGACCATATCCTCTTCGCTGAATGCCGGTGTGGCAGCGTTGAAGGCCAACGCCAACAGGCTGGCCACGATCTCTGACAACATCGCCAATTCATCGACATTTGGCTATAAAAGGGTCGAGACCGACTTTCACTCCATGGTCACATCTGGTCAGGGCGGCAGCTATTCGGCAGGCGGGGTCAGAACCACCAGCCAACGCCTGATAGATCAGCGCGGATCGCTGGTAACCACCAACAATTCAACCGATCTGGCCGTGCGCGGTAGAGGCATGCTGCCTGTCCGTCCCAGTTCGCAGATCGCGTCAGGTTCAAATGAGATGCTGCTGACCACGACAGGCTCATTCCGCACCAATGAGGAGGGGTATCTGGTCACACAATCCGGCCTTGTACTTCTTGGCTGGCGTGCCAATCCAGATGGCTCGATCCCCAGCGTCCCGAGGGATACGCCCGCCGCTCTGGAACCCATTCAGCTAAGCGTTAATCAACTTTCGGGCGCCCCCACAACATCCATGAACCTGCGGATGAACCTGCCTGCAACAGCGACCAACGCCGGTGCTCCGGGTGACACGCAGCCCTTGTCGGTCGAGTATTTTGACAATTTGGGCAAGTCTGAAAGCGTCGATATCGAATTGGTCCCCACCGTTCCTGCAACCGGCAGCAGCAATGAATGGACCATGACATTGCGCGATTCAGCCTCGGGCGGCGCTGTCATCGGAGAATATACCCTGACCTTCACCGATAGCCGTACAGCCGGTGGTACACTAGCCAGCGTCACCGCCGTGACCGGCGGTGCCTATGACCCGGCAAACGGCAGCGTTGTCGTCAACGTCGCCGGCGGACCGATGGAGATCAACATCGGCCAGATCGGCGATGCGGACGGCATTACACAGCTTTCCGATACCTTTGCTCCGGTTTCGATCACACGCGATGGTTCGGCCGTTGGCACGATGACAAGCGTACAGGTTGATGAGAACGGCTATGTCTATGCTTTCTATGATACTGGGGTCAGCCGCCGGATGTTCCAGATTCCACTGGCCGATGTACCGAATCCAAACGGTCTGACGGCGTTGGACAGTCAGACCTATGCCCCCTCGCGTGACAGCGGCACCTTTTTCTTATGGAACGCGGGTGAAGGTCCAACAGGAGATCTTGTTTCTTTTGCACGCGAGGAATCGACCACCGATGTCGCCACCGAGTTGACCTCAATGATCCAGACCCAGCGGGCCTATTCCTCAAGCGCCAAGGTCATTCAGACTGTGGATGAGATGCTGCAGGAAACCACTAATATCAAACGCTGATCTGATGATTGATCAACGAAAGGGATGCGTCCGATGAATATGTCGACAGCACTGAACAACGCTCTGGGCGGGCTGAGCGCAGCCAGCCGTGGTGCGGCGGTGGTTTCAGGAAACATCGCCAACGCGTTGACCCCGGGATATGCCCGCAGATCGCTTGAACTGGCGACCAGCACAGTTTCCGGTAATGGCGTTCGTGTCGTTGGTATCACTCGGCACCAGGATCCGGTACTGATCGCAAACCGCCGTGCGACCGATGCAGACCTGATGGCAGCCAAAACCGTGGCGCAATTTCATTCAGGTTACGAGAAACTGTTGGGGGCAGCCGACGATGCCACTTCGATCTCGGCCAGACTGGCCCAATTCGAAAGCAGCCTGATTACAGCTGCAAGCCTGCCCGGCTCAGCCCAACGGTTGGATCAGGCCGCCCGTGCAGGCGGTACATTGAGCACAGCGCTCAATACAGCGTCCGAAGGGGTGCGGCAAATGCGATCCGATGCGGATCGCACGATAGGCAAACAGGTCGATACGCTGAATCAGACTCTGAAAGACATCGAGAAACTGAATGCTCGTATCCCCGCTGTCCGCAATTCGGGCGGTGATATTGGCGCGCTGTTGGATCATCGTCAGATTCTGGTCGATCAAGTCAACGAGTTGGTGCCTGTCAACGCGATCGCGCGCGATAATGATCAGATTTCCCTCTATTCCGATGGCGGGTTGATCCTGCTGGAAGGAACCGCGGCCGAGTTTTCGTTCTCGACCACAGGCGATACCATGCCGCATATGACCGTTGGCAACGGGTTGCTGTCCGGGCTTGAGATCAACGGCCGACCCGTTCGCGTGAGCGGAGAGTTCGCCCAAATCCGAGGCGGCGCATTGATGGCCCAGTTCTCGGTCCGCGACGAACTGACCGTCGAAGCGCAAGCCGATCTGGACGCCGTCGCCCGCGACCTAATCGAGCGGTTTGAAACCACCGGGTTGGACCCGACCGCTGCCGCGACCGATCCGGGCGTCTTCACGGATGACGGCAGCCGCTTTGATCCGGTTTCTGAAACCGGTCTTGCGTCGCGCATCTCACTAAATGTTGTGGTCGACCCGGATGCAGGGGGTGACAGCTGGAAACTGCGCGCGGGTCTGGGGGCTTTGACCCCCGGTGCGCCGGGTGATGCCAGCCAGTTGCAAGCATTTGGGGCCGTTCTGACCGACTCACGCCCGGCCCCCAGCGTGGGATTTGGGACAGGCACGATGCGCGCGGCCGAGATCGCCGAGGCGTTGCTTTCCAAAGCCGGGGCAAACGCACACACAGCTGACCAGCGCAGCAGTTTTGCAGCAAACGCGCAGCTGGAAATGCAAAAAGTCGTCGCGGAGCAAGGTGTTGACAGTGACGCGGAACTGCAGCGCTTGATGCAGATCGAGCAGGCCTATGCCGCAAACGCACGCATCGTCGCTGTCGTGGATGAACTGATGGATACCCTGTTGAGGTTATGAACATGACACTGAATTCGATCGGGGATCTGGCCCGCGGCCTTACCCTCAGAACTCGCAGCGCCGAGATCAAATCACAAATCGAAACACTGTCGTATGAGATGTCCACCGGCAAGGTGCAGGATATCTCGGGTCGTCTTGGTGGTGATTACTCGCACCTACTGGATCTAGATCGCAGCCTGGAACGGTTGGACGCGCTTTCCATCGCCACCGCCGAGGCGCAGCTATTCACGGACGCAATGCAATTGAGCTTGACAACGCTAAGCGGCTCGGTCGCCGAGATGTCAGCGTCGCTGCTATCATTCGGCACGGCGAACCAGACCGTGACACATGAACAAGCATCGGTTCAGGCACGAAATGAGCTCGACACAATGATCTCAGCCCTGAATACGCGGGCGGGAGGGCGCAGCCTGTATTCTGGAACATCGACTGACGTCTCACCTCTGACCTCCGCTGAAACATTATTGACAGCGCTGCAGGCCGAATTGATAGGGCTGACCTCCCTAACAGATATCCAACAGGCCGCTGAGGATTGGTTCAACGACCCCGCCGGATTTGATGCGGTGATATATCAAGGTGGCACAGACACCTTGGCTCCGATGCAGATTTCCGAGAACGAGCGGATCACGCTTCCGATCACTGCGACAGACCCCCCGCTCAAGGACGCTTTGCGCGATGTTGCGGTTGCGGCTCTGGCCACAGATGATGCGCTTGGATGGACACCTGATCTACGAACCGCATTGTTCACGCAGCTTGGTGTTGAGCTGGCCAATACACAGGATGCGACGGTCAATTTGCGCGCCCAGGTCGGCGCGGCTGAGGCGCGTGTGGAGCAAGCCGCAACGCGCAACGCCGCCGCAAAGACCAGCGCTGAGCATGCGCGCAATGCGTTGATCGCTGCAGATCCCTATGAGACTGCGGCACAGTTGCAAACCGTGCAGTTCCAACTGGAGAGTCTGTATTCCGTGACCGTTCGCAACGCCAACCTGTCACTGGTGAATTTCTTAAGATGAAGATACTCGTATTCCTTTTGATAGTCTTACCGTGCATTGCCAATGCGGGGGCCATACGCCTGAAAGATCTGGTGGATTTCGACGGTGTCCGCGGCAATGATCTGGTTGGCTACGGCCTTGTGGTTGGCCTGAATGGCACCGGCGACGGCTTGCGCAATTCTCCGTTCACCGAAGAGATTATGTCCAACATTCTCGAACGGCTGGGCGTAAACGTGAATGGCGAAGATTTTCGCCCCAAGAACGTCGCCGCCGTATTGGTCACCGCCACCCTACCGCCCTTCGCGCGCGTCGGCGGTCAGATTGACGTCACCGTCTCTGCCATTGGAGATTCCAAAGGACTTCTTGGGGGGACATTGATCATGACACCCCTGAATGCAGCAGATGGTCAGATTTATGCCGTGGCGCAAGGGACAGTGCTAGCCGGAGGCGCTGCGGTTGAAGGCGAAGCAGCGTCGGTTGTAAGCGGGGTGCCGACATCGGGCGTCATACCCTCGGGCGCGCGTGTGGAGCGCGAGATCGATTTTCAGCTTGCTGATTTGACTCAATTCAGACTGGCGTTGAGAGAACCGGATTTCACGACTGCAAGCCGCATAGAGGCCGCCATCAATAAGGAATTCAACCGAGCGGTCGCACTCATGCGCGATTCCGGCACTGTGGAGTTGAGCATTGAGGCGACGCGGGCCGTATCAACCGCGCATGCCATTGGACGTATTGAAAACATTCTGGTCGAACCCGAAAGCAAAGCCCGCGTCGTGGTGGATCAAAGATCGGGCACAATTGTCATGGGTCGGGACGTCAGGATTTCACGCGTGGCGGTATCGCAGGGCAACTTGACCCTCACAGTCGAGGAAGCCCCGATTGCTGTTCAGCCAAATCCGTTTGCGCGAGGCGAAACAGTCGTTGTTCCGCGCACCTACGCTGGGATCGAAGAGGAAGAAGGAACGGGGCTTGCTGAAATCCCCGAGGCAACCACCTTGTCCGAAGTGGTCGCCGGGTTGAACGCCTTGGGCGTGTCGCCACGCGATATGATCGACATCCTGAAAACCATCAAGGCTGCCGGGGCGCTTCATGCTGAGTTCATCGTGAGATGAGCAGTCAGACCACAGCGTGCGCCTTTTGGTGTACGGTTTTACTTGGATTTCCAACTGTCCAGCCAGCGGCGAAAGCCCTTGCGCTTTTCATCTATTGCATCACCAGCGGCGTAAAGACCATCTTCCATGTTCTCCAAAACAGGATCGATCTTCTTTTGCCGAAACCGCCGCCATCGAACCCAGATGGCCCAAACCAGCGCAGCAAACAAAGTCAGGAAGACAATATTGAACCACGGGATGATGCGGACATCCGGCCCCTCGACATGCCGGATGAAAATTGCGTTGGGAAAAATCGACATGAATTCATTCCGCCAGCCGTAGTGCGTTACGACCACCCAATCGGGGTTATCTTTGGTCGACTTGGCATCGTTGGCCTCGGTGTAAAGGTTCGCAGTGTCGAACTTGAAATAAGGCGGCCAGCCCCAACCGGTGTCTTCGTTGCGATAGACAATCGGCTTCCCGTTGGCGCGTACGGCCTGAATGAACTGTACATCGCGGTTTGACAGGCTGGTGGATTGATCTTCAGGCTCGGACCAGAAGATTCGCGTCCAGTCCGTCAGGTCCTGACGTTCCTCGTAGGTGTTGACGATCCGCACCACATCGTGCTGCGGTAGGGAATACTGCAAGATCACGGCGATCGTGCCCCAGAAGATGATAATGAACGCCCATTTCACATAGGCCATGCCTTAACCCTCACATGTAATTCACGATGTAGATCAGCGCGCCAATCGCCACCCAAGGTACAATATAGACACCCAAAATCAGTTTGCGCCGGAATGAGTTGTCGTAGACGTGCAAACCACGCGCAACAAACGCTTCTTTGTTACCGGTTTTGCCCTTTTCGTCCCACCACGTCTCCAACTTTCGCCGCCTAACTCCTCGCGAATAAAAGGACAGCGCGAAATAGGCAATCGTCTGGATCACCAGCAGGATCAGAAACAGGCGCATCGCTCCGAACATCTTAATCTCTCCTGACCGCGCCCCAAGGGCCGACCCGTGCGATCACTGTTTCGCTGACCCGGTCATTGCCTGACATATCCGGTTCATGACCAAATAGAGCCGCCCGCGCACCAGCCTTGTCCACCTGATACTCGCGGGCAAGGAAGTCGGCAACATAGGCTTTCTTGGTCTCGGGCCAGGTCCTGTAAGTACTATAAAACAATTCCTTGTGGCAGATGAACATCTGCCGCGGATCCAGCGGAGCCAATTCGGTCAACAGCATATTCACCAGATCGCGGTTCGGCGTATCGGCTGCGCGCAATGTGTAGAAATAAGCGGGATGATCCGAGGTGATGCGTGGCCAGCGCCCGCCATCGGTCGCCCAGCGCAGCAATTGTGCGAGGCCGTGGTACGCCTCGGGCAGGCGATCCGCGTGGTTGCGGGCCAGTCGTCGCATATCGCTGCGATCCAACCCGCTCAGATCAACATCTGCGTCAGCAGCCGCAGCAATGGTCAGAAAGTCCATTTTCTGTTGCAGGATCGCGGCAGCATCCACGCCGCGCGCTTTGACAATCGGTTCAACCAGATCGTTGTAGTCCAGAAACTTTGCGATCTGGTTCCGCTGCGACGGGCCAAAGACATATTTGATCGGCATATCGTCAGGCTTTTCGCCCATGCAAATCGCCGCCGGGTGATCCATATCCGGGAACAGGTAGAGCCCGCCAAAGTGTGCCGTCCAGAAATTACGCTGCTCGAATGCGGTATGGCGCAGGCGAACGGGATTGCGAGTGACGTCGCCGGTTTCCTTGGCCGTTTCGATCATCTTGGCGATCAGCACATCGTCGAACCATGCATCCTCTTCGGTTTTGAAACGTTCGACCATGCCCGCTAGCTGCTGGGCCTTGCGTAGGGTGCCGCCTGCGGTGTCGGCCTCGATCTCGATCTTGCTCAGGTTCAACAGGTCGCGCGGCGTGCTGAGTTTGATGACCGAGTTCACCAGCTCTCCGGCCACCGCATCGGCGGCGGTCAAGGCAAACAGTTGCGCCTCGTTCATATCGATGAATTCGCGCAGGATATCGCGCGAGGTCGAGAATTTGACGTTCAGCAAAGGCGCGCGTTTCTGCTCGGTCGTCAGCAGGATGAACTGCCGGTTAACCCCGTTGGGGTTGAGGTAGAGCTCATCCTCCAGCTCAATCCCCACCTCTGGCGAATAGCCCGAGATATCGACATGGAAATCCGTTAACGCCGTAGTCTTGCCCGTCAGATGCTGCAGCGCGCGGTTATACCGCTTGACCAGAGCCGGGCTGGAGATGTGGATGAGATTGCCGAACATCAGGCCTTTTTCGATGAGGCGGATCATAACAATTGCCTTCCCGCGCAACGGTAGCGATGCGCCCGGCCTGAGGGTGGGTGCGGAACGCGCCCGCCCTGGGGGCCGGGTCGGGCGCGTCGCGGCTGCGCCGCGATATCACTCTCAAACAGAAACCTGTACTCCAAGAATTCGAAACTCATGCTCGCAGTCCTTTTGCAAATGCAAAAATGATCGCGAAACCAAGGGGTACTGCAATCAACCAGAACTGTAGCTGAAAATAGACCATTACATCTGCGGGATTTGCGTTGCCAACGTCCACGGCAAATCGGTCGACAAAAAAATCCATCAAAGTGTAGCTGGTAAGAATTGCCAGAACAGCGCAAACCGCGCCATATACGAAGAAAGGAAGAAAACATTTCTTTCCGCTTTCTTTAGCCGCACGAGATGTTCGATAGGCTCGGAACCCTATTGGAATAGCAACCACAGTGCTCAGTAGAAGAGGCAGACCTATAGCGATCAAATAATTCACCCCTTCCCCTCCAGATACCGCCGCTTGGCCTCTTCCATCCGACCCATCTCACGCACTGCGTTTTCGATGGCGACCTCGTCACTCTTGTCGGCATAGCGGAATTCGCTGTCGGCGTAGCGGTTGATCTCCTGGATTACCATTTCCACCGTGATCGGCTGGCGCAGGTCGTCGATCATCGCCTTCTTGGTGTCGTAGTCGCGGAACAGGAACAGGTCGGGGTTTTCCATCCACTCGTCGGGCAGTTCGAAATCCATCGCGCGGACCTTGACCGCGTCGGTGATGTTCTTGATCGCACGGCCGGTGAACCGCTCATCCGCCTGCTGGATCGCCTTGAGGTAGGTGCCCAGCTTGGCAATCGTGTCCATCTGGCCGATCTCGCCAGACACCCGGTCATAGACCTGCAGCAGGGCATCCTCATGTGGACGGGAGTGGCTTTCAAAACTGGCGGCGACGGCCTTTTTGATCTCCTGCGCGGCATAGGCTTCGTGTTCACCCAGCGGGATGTCGTGGTTACGGCCCATCAGCAGGTGTAGGATGTCAATGTAATCCTCGCGCGTTTGCGGCCCATCCACCAGGAACCGCGCGCCCGCCCGCTGGCGCAGGGCGTCGTCCACATTCTCGGGGTAGTTCGAGAACATGCCAAAGGTGCAGTTGCCCCGCACAACGGTGTTGGCGCCCGCAAAGCTTTCCATCAACACAGCGGTGATTTCCAGTTGCCCGGCCGAAGACTGCCGGTCGCCCCGTTTGCCCGCCAGTTGGTCGATATCGTCGATGGTGCCGAAGCCGATGACCGAGGGGTCGATGATCATGTTGATAAAGGCCTTGGCATTCTGGCCTGATTTGCCCTGATAGCTGTCGATATTGTCGGTGCTCAGATTCTGATAGCGGAACGGATAGCCCGCATTCTGGCAATAATCGTTGATCAGCCCGGCCATCATCTGGATCAGAGTGGTCTTGCCGGTGCCCGGTTTGCCGTCGCCCATGAAGGTGAAGATGAACCCGCCAAGCTCGGCAAACGGGTTCAGGCGTCGGTCGAAGTCGTAGGCCATCACCATCTTGGCCAGTTTCATCGCCTGATACTTGGCGATATGGTTGCCCACCACCTCGTTCGGTTTCTTGAACGTCATGGTTAGCGTGGTGGATTTGGCTTTGGACGCAGGTTCGAACCCCCGGATTGTCAGGTCATCCGCTTCGATATACCAGGCGGCATTCTGGAACGGTGCCAGATGGCCTGCGGACTGGGCGCGTAGAGCGACCTTTTCCATCAATTGCTCGGCATAGGCGCTGGTGGCTGCGATCAGGTGGGCATCATCGGGGGCGTGTTTGGCAAGGGTCTGGTCCAACTCCCACAGCGCGCCGTGCAAGGCGAGTTGGCCGTTGTCGGTCAGGACCTCTTCGATCTCACCGATATCGACAGTGGTCTCTCCCAGATGCGAGGACATCAAGTACGCCAGCGCATTGCCGAAGGTGTGCGAGGTGATCAGAGCCTCGGCAGTCAGCAGTTCCGAGAATTCGGTCTTTCGCGCGGCGGGCAAATCGCCCGCAAGGTTCGCGCGTTTCAAGTCTGCCAACGGTGTCTGTTCGGCGTAGGCCTCGCTCACCGCCAGAGCGATGGCAACCGCACGGCGGATTGCCTGCTGCGTTGTGGCCTGCGGTGGCGAGACCAGCGCATCGCCATCATCCGAGGCCTCGATCCGTTCGACCAAATGCACCCCGTCTGCGCGCACTGTGCGCCGTGTCACCAAACCCGGCGTGGTGGATCGAAACCTCCGTCCGGTCGACACCCCCGGCGACCGTTCCGTCGACGTCTCCAGCGCTTTGGCAATCCGCGGCGCGTGTTCGAACCCATTCAGCAAGGCGGTCGCTGCCGGGTAATGCTTGCGAATATCCGCCTCGCGCAATTCCATCTGATCTGACGTCAAACTCATCTCAAAAACCGCCCTTGATTCATCTTTTTCAAAAATACTCTCGCCGAAGGCGAAACTAATACCTCAACACCTGCCCTGACTTGCTGACCACGAACTTGCGCACATCGGCAAACCCTGGAGGGTTACGCTCGGCCAGCACCTGAAACGGACGCTGGGGCAAGATGATCGACCGTTGGGTGCGTGTGGCCCCGGTTTCGGCCCCTTGCGCGCCGAATGGGTCGAGCGCAAAAACCTCGCGTTCGACGGTCGAGAACCATCCGGCCCGCTCTTCGATCACCTCTTCGCTTTCCAACTCTTCTGTGGTCCAGGCCAGCGCCCAGTCTTGACCTTGCGGAGATTGCGCATCCTCCAGCACCTGCCGCAGGGGGCCGGATTGTTCGGTATAGGCCGAAGAATACATTGGCCCCACATGAATGCGGCGCAGGTGTTTGGGGTGCAGGTCGTCGAAATCCTGATCGAACCCTTTGGCTATGGTCACCAGTTTCAACCCGCCCAGAGACTGCGCCATCAGATGCGCCTGCACTTCGGGCCAGCGGCGTTGGTCTTTGGGAAGGGCGGTTTTGCCGCTGTCCTCCAGTTGCATCAGGTAGATCACTGGCAGGTTGATCTGGCTGTCATAGACCGCCCAGTGGATCATGAACTTCCGCCGTTCGCCCTCATTCCCGATCCAGTGGCACTCGGGATCGTTGCGGGCCCAAAACAGCTGACCTTTCAGCAATTCCTCATAGTAGAGCCTTTGTGACAGCGCGAATTGCAGCTTGGTGGGGATTTCCTGATCGCCAATGATCGTCCGCACCATGTCAGTTTTTAGGTCATCCTCGGACGGCATATTCGCCAGATGCACCTGCGCCTGCTGCGCGTCATTGGCCATGGTCAGCAGCTCAGCCGCCACCGGAAAACCGCTGTCACGCTTGTCCATCGCAAGGCTGCCAAAAAACCGTCCCGTATCGCGACCGACCAGCAGATACTTCATGGAAAGCGCGCGGAAGGTGTAGAGCAGCCCCGAGAGGTAGCGCGACACGATCCGCACCTCTTGCTTGCTGATTGCGCCCTCCGCCTCCATCGTCGCGGCCACGCGCAGGAGGTGGACGGTGATGACTTCGAATTTGCGGAAATAGCGGCGTGAGGCGAAGGTGTCGGTCAGGCCGACATGGTCTTGGGTGGGGTTGGTATCGGTCATCTTGGGGCGTCCAAGTCCTTCCCGTTTTTGTCGATATGAAACCACCATCTAAAGAGAGGCGAACCGACACTATGCAGTACTACTTGAGGGTTGATCCCAACCGAGTGCTGAAAACGCCGCCCCCTTTCGCTGCCCCAACTCAACCAACACAGAAGTCGCATTAAGCAAGCCGCAATTACTGCCATAAGCAATACCTGTAGCACTTCAGGATAAGTCGGCTTCTGATCTATGAAACCAAATTTTTCCAAGAATCTCGGCACCTCCAAGGGACCAAGACTAACTGCTAGTAATAGAAATTGTTGGTGAGCGAAACGCACTTAACCACCATACAAATTCTTATCATGCTTCTCGACAATCGACGCGAACCGGCGGGCAAAGCGTTCATCTGCCTTGGCCTTTTTCTCCAGCACGTCGCGGGCAAAGACCATGTGGTCCTCATGCGCCTCAAGCATGTCGGCCATTTTCTGATTGGTCGCGGTGCCGATGGCGGCCATGGCGGTTTGCGCCTCTTGGTCGGTCTGCACGCCGATCTCGTTGATGCGGTGGGCCACGTCCTGCTGCTGGGCGGTTTTCAGCGATTTGGTCAGGGCGTCATACAGCACCACGCGCTGCTGCGTGTCTGTCTGCAGCTTGTTGATCAGCACCATCTGCGTCGCCGCCTGGTTCTGCAGGGAATCGACCCAGGTCTTGCCCTTTTCGATATAGCGCTCCAGCGTCTGGGACTTGGCCAGCTTGACCTGCTCTTCCTGAACCTTGGCGTTGTATTGCTTGTTCAGCTCGGCCAATTCAGTCTCTAACTGGGTCCGCGCCGCAGCATCCTGTTCCACGCTGATCTTGTTCTCCAACGTAATAATAGCCGGGTCCATGCCCTGAATCTCGGCGCGCAGAGCCTCCAGTTCGGCCACGGTCGCCTCTCGGTCGTCCAGCGTCACGGTCAGGTTGTCCTCGACCTTCACACGCTGTTCTTCCAACACGGACAGTTGTCCCTCCAGCAGCTTCACGATCACATCGGATTTAGCGATCAAGTCCTGCAGCTTGTCGTCGATATTGGCCGTGCGCATACGCTCCTGCCGCATGGACTCGGATTTGGCCTTGGCGAAGATGCCAACGAACGACTCCCACCCGGTTTTCGAACGCATCTCGTCAAAATCCTTGGAAAACGCGTTGGTCACGTCGTCGAGCCCCATGATCAGCTCAGCGATGTTGGCGTTCATCACCTCGGTATGGGCGTGCACATCTTCCAAAGTCGCATTTTCAATGTCGATATCTGCCTCTGCGGTTCCGATCTTGGCACGCGCCGCTTCGATCCGTGAGGTCAAGCCTTCAATCTGCGACTGGCTTTCGCGGACTTTCTGTTGCGTCTCTTGAATCAATGCTTCGAATTGCTGGTTCGACATCTGCTATCCCTATTCTTCTTATCATCCAATGACATAGGGAATGTTATGGCAATTTACATCCCCTTGGGTCTCCAAATCACCAAGACTGTGACAAACTCGACGCTAAAAAGATAGACGCAGAGACAAGGCCGAGACACATTGCCTACTGGTTTTCAGAAGGGAAAATAGAAGCTCTTGGATTTCTTAAGTTGAAGTTGCCGAAGGGCAAGCTCAGTAGTTTGAGTAGCGGAAATTAACCACAGCATCATCTTGAATAGCGCAATGGGTTTTTATGTGGCTCCGCGCATCATTGCTGTCCTTTGAGCGCGCGACCTCCAGATCAATCAGATCGATGCCATCAGAATTTGTCGTATAGGAAAGCGTCCGCTCAAAATCGACGGCATAGTAGCCTTGATTGCTCATGGCGGTGTGGGTCCGATGCATACAAAGCCCGATCGCATTCTCCTCGGGCGAAACGTGCGGGTGCTTCTGGTATTTTGATCCGTGCTTGTGATGGTGTTTGGCGATCGACGCTCCCAGCACACCCAACGCGACCCCAGCGATAAGCGCTCCGGTATCGTTGGCACGGGTTGATGTCGCGGTCAGTGTGGTCGATGCAACAACGGCACAGACTATAGCGGCAAAAACGGATTTCATTCGCATCTATTTCGTCTCCCTCTGTAGGCAGTGAACAAAATTCAGTTCATTGAAGTGTTCCAGAAGAGACTAGCCTGACGACCTAAACTATTGCCAGATTTTCGTGAAAACGTGTTGCCCACCATGTCCGTGTTGCGATGGATACAACTTCGCCCCGCGCCTGGAGGAACGCGGGGCGTGTGGTGCGACAATCCAGAGAGGCGGGACTGTCGCTAAGTGATCAACAGCCTCAGTTCACGGCTTTGGCGTCAACCACGTCCTTTTCAATGGCCTTGCCAGACGAAATTTCGATCCGGCGCGGCTTCAGGGCTTCTGGTACTTCGCGCTTCAGATCGATGTTCAGCATGCCGTTCTCATGACTCGCGCCGGTGACACGAACGTGGTCGGCCAGAGCAAAGCGGCGCTCGAACGCGCGGGTGGCGATGCCACGGTGCAGGTAGCTGCGCTCTTTTTCGTCCGAAGCTTTCTTGCCGGAAACCACCAGAGAATTTTCCTTTACCTCAACCGACAGATCGGCCTCGGAAAACCCGGCAACAGCGACCGAAATGCGGTAGGTATCAGCATCGGTCTTTTCGATGTTGTAAGGGGGATAGCTGGGCTGAGCCACGTCATTGGTCAAAACCCGGTCCATCATGTCTGCAATCTGGTCGAAACCGATGGTTGCGCGGTGAAGTGGTGCGAAGTCAAATGTACGCATGTCGTATCCTCATCTTTGAGCGATTCACGAAATTGCCCTCCGAAATGGACGGGCGGTGATTTATGCCGGACCCCAGCTTTGGCGATCCGGTAGAACTCAGATGGGAAGTAAAAGGACCGGGTTCAAGACCCGCCCGCGCTGAGGAATTTAGCACCCGAACTGGACTTGGCTGAACCCGGCTGCAATCTGCGGATTGTTGCCGTTGGTCGGGGCGCTTCGCGACGTAAAATCGCCTTGAGTTCCGAGACAATCCCCGACAGCTCCATCCCGTAGCCGATCTTGCGTTGACCATCCGATGCGCCCGCCGAAACAACCGACAGGATCTGCCAACGCGGGCCTTTTTTTGCTAAAATAGCGGAGCCCGACGAACCGAATGTAATATCGCAATCAAAGCTAATCAGCCCCTGCCCGCGTTGCAGGATGCGGCAAGAGCGTTGGCGCGTGATCGCCTCGGCGCGACCGCGACCATACGAGGCGACGCTGATTTCGCTGTCGCTGACGCGGCCGCTGTGCAGGGCGAACGGATCAGCAATCGAATAGGGAATCGGCTCTTCCAGCCGCATTAGAGCCACATCAATTCGAACACGTGACGCCGATACCGGCGCATTGGCAACAAAATCGGGATGAGTCGCAATCTGGATGACCTTGCGATCCGCAAGCGCCTGACCGTCGCTCAAACCGGCGCGAAAGGTCAATTCACCGGGGGCATAGGGTTTTCCGGTGGCCTTGCTCACAGCGCAATGCGCCGCTGTCAACACAATGTCCTTTGCGATCAAAGTACCGGTGCAAAAGCCCTGATCGCCGATATCCAGACGTCCGACCGCCTCCCACCCATACAGATCATCGCGATCCGTCAGTCGGCGCTTGCCGCTGGTCTGGGCCTGCGCGGCAGTTACGAGAATTGAAACAAGCAAGGTGATACTTAGAAAAACACGCATCATGGCTTAATGAACTTTGCTCCGAGGTTTTTGGTGTTGTTGTCCAATGTGGCGTTCATACCCCGCCCCTGCGAAAGCTCGGCCCGCAACAATTCCAGCGATTCATCCAAGGCGGTGCCCAGCGCAACGCGTTGACCCTGCAATTCGGCCTTCGCTGCAACGACCGACACAATGCGTGGCCGCTCGCCGTCAAACGAAAAGATCGGCGCGCCGGATGCCCCGAAATCCACGTTGCAGGACATAACCAGAATTCCAGCCTGTCTCCCAATGACGGAACAGACTTCCTGCAGTGCTGGCGCTTCGGCGCGGTCATGCGCGTACGAGACAACCCCCACCTCTTGACCGCGGGCAGGACGACGTCCGGTTTCGAAAGGAATGACCGAGGTGTTGCGGATCGGCTGCCACAGCTCGATCAGCGCAATATCATGACGCACCCGCGTTGCAGAAACATTGCCTTCATACACATAGTCGGGGTGAACCACTGTTCGACGCGCCGGGCGATAAGCCGAGGCGGAACCGAGGCGCCAACCGGCCAGAAACTCGATCCGGGCCGGATTAATTCGCTGTTTCGTGGTTTTGTCGTACAGACAATGCGCAGCCGTCAGTACCAGAGTCGGAGATATCAGCGATCCGGTACAAAACCCGGTGCCGTCGATATCCAGCCGACCAACTGCCATCCACTCGCGCCCAGCATCGGTGGTTTCCAGGCTCCTAAGCCCAGTATCCTGCGCCTGTCCTGCCAAGGGCAGTAAGCTGAAGACAATAGCCGTGATCCAGTTGCGCACGCGGGTCTCCGGTCATGAGGTCCGACCAAGATTCGTATGCCGTTGGTGCGGCGAAAATAGGGCAATTGCCCCTTGGATTAAATTCAACCGGACCTGATGCGCGGGTGCAGCAATCGATCAGCGCAGTTGGGGTACCCCAGCCATGCCGTCGCGCAATGCGCGCGGTTCCGGCCCTCCGGTGGCCCAGTCCAGCAGCTCGACTGTGTGGACAACGGGCGTGTCAGTCCCAGAGCCGATCTGCATCATGCATCCGATGTTACCTGCCGCGATAACATCAGGGTTCCTAGCCTCAAGCGTGCGCACTTTTCGTTGTTTCAACTGACCCGAAATCTCAGGCTGCATCAGGTTGTAGGTTCCTGCACTGCCACAGCACAAATGACTATCTTTAGGCTCTAACACTGTGAATCCAGCAGATTTCAGCAGGTTCTTGGGATAAGAGGTAACCTTTTGCCCATGTTGCAATGAACACGCCGCGTGGTAGGCAACAACCAGTTCTTTCTTGTCGCTGTCCGGCATCTCTAGCTGCACCAAAAGCTCACTGATATCCATCGCCATGGCGGATACACGCCCCGCATCCACCGCCAGCGGATCACTGCGGAACATGTGCCCATAATCTTTAACCGTGGTCCCACACCCCGAGGTGTTGATCACGATCGCATCCAGACCATCACCATCCATTTCGCGTGTCCAGGCCCGGATATTGGCTGCAGCAGACGCATGGCTTTCACCGGTTTTACCCATGTGATGGGTTAATGCGCCACAACAGCTGGCACCTTCGGCGACAACGACCTCGCAGCCCAATCGGGTCAGCAGGCGAATCGTGGCGTCGTTGATGTCGGTGTTCAGCGCTTTTTGCGCACAGCCCGTCATTAGGGCGACGCGTTTCTTCTTAGCGCCTTTTGCTGCAAAGCTCTGAGGGTCATCATTGCGACTGACTGGTGGAATATATCTCGGCGCCATGTCCAGCATCGCCTTTAGCCGAGCATCCGGCATCAGAAACCGGAACGGACGACCCAGCTTTGCCCCGATTAGAGCCCAGCGAAAGCGTGTCGGATAAGGCAGGATTCTGGCCAATATCCAGCGCAGAGCCCGATCCGAGAACGGGCGCTTGTAGTTGTCTTCGATATATTCCCGTGCGTGGTCCACGAGGTGCATGTAATGCACGCCCGAGGGGCACGTGGTCATGCAGGCGAGGCAGGATAGGCAGCGATCGATATGCTTGACAGTCTTTTCGTCCGGAACACGCTCATTCTCCAACATGTCCTTGATCAGATAGATGCGCCCGCGAGGGCTGTCCAACTCATCGCCTAGCACCTGATAAGTCGGGCAGGTTGCTGTACAGAAACCACAGTGAACACAATTTCGGAGTATCTCGTTGGATCGCTGAATCGCTGGGTCTTGCAACTGCTTTTCGGTAAATTTCGTCTGCATCGCCTACCCCATCAGACCCGGATTGAACACGTTCCGAGGGTCAAATCTCTTCCGAATTGCCTTTGTTAGAGCCTGAATCTGCGTGCTCTCCGGTTGGAACCGCCCAAATTCAACAATGGTGTCAGCCTCTGCACGTACCAGCGTTGCATGTCCTTCAAAGTGACCCAGTCGTGCACGCAGATCGGTGCCCTTTGGCACCAATACCCAGATCAAGCCCCCGCCCCAGTCAAATAGGGTTCGATCCGCGTCTATCCGTTCTGCAAGGCTGGCTGCATCGCCGGGTTTCACCGATAAGCGCCAGACATCACCTTGCAGATCCTTAAACGCACGCAGATCACGCAGATCGACCCAGCGGTTCCTCGAATTCTCTAACTCGGTGCATTCGCCCCCAAGGATTTCGCGCAATCGACCTACCCGATAGGCAACCGAGTCGGCAAATCCTTCGATCCGCAACAGCGCCTGCCCACCCAGTGGATCATAGGCTGCGCTGCTCACCTCGAAGGGGGATTTCAGGGCAGTGGACATGAGATCAACTGCGGTTCCTACATCAGCGGCCCCGACTGCCAGAGTGGTCTCGATCTCAGGTCTAGGCAGCACTTTCAGTGAGACCTCGGACAGCACCCCTAGCGTGCCCCAGGAACCCGCCATGAGCTTGACCAGATCGTAACCGGTGACATTCTTCATCACCCGCCCGCCATTCTTGATCACCTGCCCCAACCCGTCGACATAACGTACGCCCAACAGGAAATCCCGGCACGCGCCAGCCTGAATTCGACGCGGCCCCGAGATGTTGGCCGCGACAACACCGCCGATTGTCGGTTCCCCCGTGGTGCCCAGCAAACCGCGATGATCCATCGGCTCGAACGCCAGTTGCTGGCCCTCGGCCTCCAAAGCCGCTTCGATCTCAGTCACTGGAGTCCCGGCATGCGCGACCAGAGTCAATGCGCCCGGCTCATACTGTGTAATTCCGTGCAGTCCTGACAGGTTCAGCACAGGATCGGGCCCATCAAGGCCGCGCGTGCCGCCTCCGGCAATATGCACTGGGCCATCCAGGCCGGCAACGATGTCCGCAAGTTCAGCCTCGGTTTCAGGTGTCATGGCACTTCATCTTTTCGCAAATACTCTGGGTATTGATGGGGAAGGCTCATCTATTCCGCGGCCATCCTGCGCGTGGCAGACGCCTTTAGCGGAAACACCTTGGCTGGGTTCAACAGCCAATTCGGGTCAAACACATCTTTCACCGCCATCTGCGCCTCAAGATCCTGTGGTTCATATTGGTGTGTCATCAGATCACGCTTTTCGATGCCGACCCCATGCTCACCAGTCAGGCAGCCCCCCGCATCAACGCAAAGCTTCAGGATGTCCGCCCCGAACGCCTCACATTTCTCAAGATCGCCGGGTTTGTTGGCGTCAAACAGGATCAAGGGGTGCATGTTGCCGTCACCAGCATGGAACACATTGCCGACTGGCAGGCCATAGTCTTTGCTCAGCTCCCCGATCCGGCGCAGGACGAAGGGTAGCGATGAGACCGGGATCGTCCCATCCAGACACATATAATCGTTGATTTGCCCCATCGCGCCGAAGGCCGATTTCCGCCCCAGCCAGATACGGGCGCTTTCATCAGCCGATTGGCTTTCTCGCAGCTCAACCGGATTATGCCGCTTGGCGATCTCGATAATCTTCGACAACTGGCTATCGATCTCTGCCTCTGATCCTTCAACTTCGACAATCAGCAACGCCTCGCAATCAGGATAACCCGCTTGGGCGAAATTCTCGCAGGCTCGAATACAAAGGCGGTCCATGAACTCGATCGCGACAGGCAATATGCCCGATTTGATTATGTCAGAGACGCATTGACCGGCTACTTCATTATCGTCAAAGCCCATCAGAACGGGACGCGCGCCCTCAGGTTTGCGCAGGATGCGCAACGTTGCTTCAGTTACGACACCCAATTGCCCTTCGGATCCGCAGATAACACCCAACAGGTCCAACCCGCCAACATCCAGATAGGCACCTCCAATTTCGACCACGCTGCCATCCATCATGACCATAGTCACACCCATCAGATTGTTGGTCGTCACCCCGTATTTCAGGCAATGCGCGCCGCCGGAATTCATCGCGATATTCCCGGCAATGGCGCAGGCAAGCTGGGATGAGGGATCGGGAGCGTAAAAGAAATCCTCTTCTTCAACGGCACCGGTTACACTCAGGTTGGTTCGGCCGGATTGCACCTTGATAAACCTGTTGTCGTAATCGATTTCCAGAACTTCGTTCATCCGTGCAACGCCTAGAATCACACAATCTGCCGTCGGCAGGGCGCCACCGGCCAATGACGTGCCCGCGCCGCGCGGTACAACCGGCACACCCAGTTCATGGCAAATGCGCAAGACATCGGAAACCTGCTGCGTGGTCGAAGGCAGTACAGCCAGCATTGGCGGGCATTTATAGGCGGTCAGCGCATCACATTCATAAGCCCTGGTCTCGGCCTCTTCATGGATAACAGCATCCTTCGGCAGCACTTGCTGTAGTCGCGCAACCAATGCCTCCTTGCGTGCTAAGACATCCGGATTTGGCTTGGGCATTTCCATCGCTGATCCTCCATTTGGTAAAATTATATTACCAATTTTATCGACTGGCAAGTTACCGAATCCAACAATAGTGTCGCGGCATGACCTGGATCGACCGCACATTACTGTTTTCCTCGCTGGACTATGCAGCCGTTTTGCTATTGTTCGCGACATGGCTGGGGATTGGGTGGAGGATCGAAAATCCGTCCTCTCAGAAACCATCGGTTTCATTGATGATGGATGATTTCCGCAAGGTCTGGATGCGTGAAATGGTGACGCGCCAGCCGCGTGTGTTCGATGCACAAGTGATCTCGGCCATGCGCCAGGGCAGCACGTTCTTCGCTTCGACAATCATGATTGCAATAGGCGGCGGCTTGGCATTGCTTGGCAATACCGAACGCCTTGCTGGGGTTGCTGAAGATCTTGCCATCGGCCGTGCGCCTGCCATGGTTTGGGAAATCAAGATACTGATTATTCTGCTTTTTCTGTCGAACGCTTTTCTGAAATTTGTCTGGTCGCATCGCCTGTTTGGGTATTGCGCAATTCTGATGGCCGCTGTTCCAAATGATCCCGATGATCCACAGGCCTATCCACGCGCCACACAATCTGCTGATATCTGCATCACGGCGGCTCGTAGTTTCAATCGCGCGTTGCGGGCGACATATTTTGCGTTGGCTTCAATCGCATGGATACTTGGACCGGTAGCCCTGATCCTAAGCTCAATCGTCACATTCGGTGTGCTCTATCGTCGCGAATTCGCCTCGCATTCACGGACCGTAATCATGACTGCGCCACCAAACACAGAGTCGTGATCGCAATGCCATGCGCGAGAGCATAGTTTGACCCTATGCGATATCTGATTCTCAGCGCCTTACTGGCCAGCCCCGCATTCGCCGACCCTCCGACGGTCGAACAGGTTTCAGCCCAATCAAATGGGGATACCTGGCGGTTCGACGTCACGATCCGCCACTCCGACACCGGATGGGATGACTATGCCGACGGCTGGCGTGTTCTGGATATGCAGGGGAACGAGCTGGGGATGCGTGTGCTGCATCACCCTCATGTCGATGAGCAGCCCTTTACCCGGTCTTTAAGCGGGGTGGTTATCCCGGACGGGACCACGCAGGTGCAAATTCAGGCGCGCGACAATGTCGGTGGTTGGAGCGAAGACACGACCGTGGTCGATCTGAACTGACCCTCAGAACACCCCGAGGCAGAGACCTGCGGCCAAGGCCGCTCCAACCTCACGACAGCTTTCAAGTTGTTCTTCGGGAATGATCTTTTCGGCCAAGATCGCTTTGGGTGTTTGCGCATGAGTGCAGATGATCAGGGGCGGTTGCACTTCTTTCAGCCGCCATCCCGTTGCGATCCGAGCCATCTGGCGCGCGGCATTTTCGCCATCTGATCCGGCGCAGACCATCTGCGCATAGGGTCGACCTTCGATCTGACCCAGCACCGGATAATAGCAGCGGTCAAAGAACTCTTTCATCAGCCCAGAGATCGCGGCCAGGTTCTCGGGTGCGCAGAAGATATAGCCATCGGCGGCCAGCAGGTCGTTTGGCCCGGCCTGATCGGCGGTTTTCAGGATGGTGTTCGCTTCATCCCGCGCTGCTTCGGCTGCGGCTTCAGCCATTTGCCGGGTGCCGCCGGTGCGCGAGTGGTAGACGATCAATAGCTGCGCCATGTCAGACCCGGTGATAAGGGCCGCCTGATAGGATGGTCGCGGCCCGGTAAAGTTGCTCGGCCAGCATCACACGGACCAACATATGGGGCCAGACCATTGACCCAAAGGATAGGGAAAAATCAGCCTCCGCCCGCAGATTAGGGTCTATTCCGTCCGCTCCGCCGATGATCAGCGCCAGATCCTGTCGGCCCGCGTCGCGCCATCCACCCAGCTTTTTTGCAAAATCAGGCGAGGACAACACCCGTCCGCGCTCATCTAGCGTACAGATCACCACACCCTTGGGCAGCGCCTTGCGCAGCAGGGTGGCCTCGGCCCCCATGCCAGCGTTTTTCTTGTCTTCAACCTCGATCACGCGCGCAGGCCCAAGCCCCAGCGCGCGGCCGGTCCGGTCAAATCGGGTCAGATAGTCGTCAAGCAGGGATTTCTCCGGTCCGGCGCGCAATCGCCCGACCGCAACGATGCTGATACGCATGTCTCTCTCGCCTCCGGCCCCTCAATACAGGCCGGGATGGCGCCTCAATTCGCCGAGGCGCTGCCGCCCTGAGGCAGCCACATCTTTTCCAGCTGATAGAATTCACGCACTTCGGGGCGGAAGATATGGACGACCACGTCGCCCGTATCGATCAGCACCCAGTCGCCGGCATCCTTGCCTTCGACCTTCGAGGTGAAACCGAATTCCTGCTTGATGCGATCCGTCAGCTTTTCCGCCATGGCCGAGACCTGACGGGTCGAGCGACCCGAGGCAATCACCATGTGATCCGCAACAGAAGACTTACCTTGCAGGTTGATCTGCACGACGTCTTCGGCCTTGTCATCGGAAAGTGAGGAAAGGATACGTTCAAGCAGCTTGTCGCTGATTGACTGAGAGTGGGCCATTACACCGGCCCCATCATCGGCGGGCAAACCCGCCTGTGTATGTAGAGACAGGACATAGTCCTCCTTTGCTGCGCGCCGTGAAACCCCGGCGCCGGGGTACTAATAAGGTAACAAGGGGATTGCAACATTTCAATGAACGGGCCGACGCTGCGCCCCACATCCAGTCACTCTTTGGCGAGATGTTGCACCTCGGCGTCGGCCTCCGGGCCGCCCAATACGCGGATTTCACGCTGCGGGAACGGAAGCGAGATGTCTTCTACCTTGAACGCATCCCACAGCGCCAGGAAGACATTGCCCCGAATGTTTGTCAGACCCTTGTTTGGATCACTGATCCAGAAGCGCAACACATAGTCCACGCTGCTGTCACCGAAACCAGTGATATGGCAGACAGGTTCATGTTTGCCTCCACTCAGCACTCGACCGACCGTCTTGACGGCACGGATCGCTGTCGCGCGGACTTTGTGCGGGTCGTCGTCGTAGCTGGTGCCGAAATCAAGATCCAACCGCACGAAACGGTCGGAATGCGACCAGTTTACAACCTGATTGGTAATCAGATCTTCGTTTGGAATCAGATATTCCCGACCATCCCGCGTAACCACCGAGACATAGCGCGCGCCCAGCGCGTTAATCCAACCGAACGTGTCCCCGAGTGAAATCACGTCGCCCGGTTTGATCGACCGGTCCATCAGGATGATGATGCCTGAGATCAGGTTCGAAACCACTTTTTGCAGGCCAAACCCGATCCCGACGCCAATGGCCCCGGACAGCAACGCTATGCCAGTCAGATCAAACCCGAGGGTGCGGATCGCCGCCATGAACACTGCCCCGTAGAGCAGCACCTGAATACCCTTGGCCAGAAGAACCTGCATCGATGGTGTTATGTCTTGATTGTTCGTAAGGCCGCGCTCAGCCGCGCGTGTGCCGACACGCGCCAAAGTCAGCAGGACGCCGATCAGCAGTACAGCCTTGATGATGCCCAGCGCCGAGATATGAAGATCACCGATAGAAATGGCGACGCCGTCTAGGAAACCGGCTACATCATCCGTCAGGTTCAACGCAATCAGCGTGGCATAGACCCACATAGACCATTTAAATATTTGTCGCAGCGTTCGGTTTCTCACCAATCGCGAAACCAACGCGATGGCCAGCCATGCAACAGCCAGCGTTGCGAAGACACCAAGTATATAGCTCCGCGACGGCCATGTGACCTGTTGCATCACCAGATAAAGCCCACCAGACAGCAACACAAAATAGACCAATGTCAGACGGCGCATCAGTTGTATCAATATCCGCAGACGCCATTTCGGCCATCCCACCCGGGCCCTCGCCCAGGTTTCCCATCGGCCCTGCGTCAGCAGTTTCAGCAAGAATGAGATTGCCCAGAGAAACAGGATGATGATGAGTTGATACTGCCGCCATCCTGGGGTGACGATCAACTCGACCAGACCTTCAATTTGCGAGGAAAACGCCGCCGTCATGTTGGCGTAAAGCTCCGAGAGCGTCTCCGGTAGTAAATCCTGGTTCATTCACCTCTCCTGCAGGTCAGCTTGGACAGCGATGCTGGATGATGCAAGCCCGCAGTGAGACGGTTGGGATTGAACCTTGATTGACACGAATGCCCGTTATATCTGGTGCGTATGAGACTCAATGTGGCCCAAGAACAGAATCTGGAAGATCGCGCGCGTCTGCGTGAACGGTTCTTTGGGGCTGCCCGCACGGTCTTGGCCCGCCTATCGGCGGCCTAAGCCAACTCGCCAGCTATTTCTCATTTCATACGGGAGAGGACCGATGTCCCCCAAAACACTCTATGACAAGATCTGGGATGCCCATGTCGCCCACGAGGCCGATGATGGCACCTGCCTGCTGTATATCGACCGCCATCTGGTTCACGAAGTGACCAGCCCACAGGCGTTCGAAGGCCTGCGCATGGCGGGCCGCAAGGTGCGCGCGCCAGAAAAAACCATCGCCGTGCCGGATCACAACGTTCCGACCACGCCGGACCGTGTGAATGGTATCGAAAACCCGGAATCACGCATTCAGGTCGAGGCACTGGACAAGAACGCCAAGGATTTCGGCATTCACTATTACCCTGTGCACGACGTCCGTCAGGGCATTGTGCATATCGTCGGCCCCGAACAGGGCTGGACCCTGCCCGGCATGACCGTTGTTTGCGGCGACAGCCACACGGCGACTCATGGTGCATTCGGCGCTCTGGCCCACGGCATCGGCACGTCCGAGGTTGAACACGTTCTGGCCACCCAGACTCTGATCCAGAAGAAGTCCAAGAATATGAAGGTCGAAATCACCGGCAAACTGCAGCCGGGTGTGACCGCCAAAGATATCACTCTGGCTGTGATCGGCGAGACCGGTACTGCTGGCGGCACAGGTCATGTCATCGAGTATTGCGGCGAAGCGATCCGCGATCTTTCGATGGAAGGGCGCATGACCGTCTGTAACATGGCCATCGAAGGCGGTGCCCGCGCTGGCCTGATCGCGCCGGATGAGACCACCTTTGAATATGTCAAAGGCCGCCCGCATGCCCCCAAAGGCGCGCAGTGGGAAGCCGCGATGGACTGGTGGAAGACGCTTTACACCGACGAAGATGCGCATTTCGATAAAGTCATCACGCTGCGTGGTGAAGATATCGCGCCAGTCGTCACTTGGGGCACCAGTCCCGAAGATGTGCTGCCGATCACCGCATCCGTACCGCATCCCGAAGATTTCGAAGGCGGTAAAGTCGACGCGGCCCGCCGTTCGATCGAGTATATGGGCTTGGAAGCCGGTCAAAAGCTGAGCGATGTTGAAATCGACACTGTTTTCATCGGCTCTTGCACCAACGGTCGGATCGAAGACCTGCGCGCTGCGGCGGAAATCCTGAAAGGCAAGAAGATCAAGGACGGCATGCGCGCCATGGTCGTACCAGGCTCGGGCTTGGTGCGTGCACAGGCCGAAGAAGAAGGTTTGGCCGAGATCTTCAAAGATGCCGGTTTCGAGTGGCGTCTTGCGGGCTGTTCAATGTGTCTGGCGATGAACCCCGACCAGCTGCAACCGGGCGAGCGCTGTGCCGCGACTTCGAACCGCAACTTCGAAGGCCGTCAGGGTCGCGGTGGGCGTACCCATCTGCTGAGCCCTGCAATGGCTGCCGCTGCGGCAATCACAGGACGGCTGACAGACGTCCGTGAATTGATGTAAGAGTCTCTCATATCTAGATATTTGATGGAGAGACTAACATGAGTGATTGGGTCAAATGGCTACTGCTTGGACTTTTGTCCATAGCATTCGGGGTGTTCGTATTGGGCGCACCGGTCGTGGCGTCCGTTGCCGTAACAGTAGTAACTGGTGTGTTGCTATTGATTGCGGGCGGAATGCAGATCGTTGGTGGCTTCACGGTTGAAGGCACTGGCAACAAGATCCTGTCACTCATCATGGGTGCGGTCATGCTGTTTCTGGGCTGGTCCTTTCTGGATCACCCGCTGCAGGGCACGCTGACGCTAGCAACTGTGATGCTGATCCTGTTCATGGCAGGCGGTATCGCGCGGGTCATTCTGTCGTTCCAGATGAAAGGAACGCAGTTTTTCTGGCCCACGATGATCTCGGGCATCTTGTCGATCATCCTCGCCGGCATCATCTGGACCTATGTGGGCAAGGAACCGGCTGCTCTGCTGAGTATACTGGGGATCTTCCTGGGCATTGAGATGCTGTTCAACGGGTTCGGATTGGTCTTCATGGCGTTCTTCGTCAAGAACGCACCCAAGGACGAAACAACAGAAGCGAAAGAAGCTTAAACGCGGAGCACGGGCGCGGCCCTACCCCGCAGGAGTGTAGAAATGGAAAAGTTCGAAAAAGTCCACGGGGTGGCCGCCCCAATGCCACTGATCAATATCGACACCGATATGATCATTCCCAAAGTGCACCTGAAAACCATCAAACGCTCTGGCCTGGGTGTCGTGCTGTTTGATGAGATGCGCTATCACGATCATGGCGGCGAGAACGAAGATTTCGTTCTGAACAAACCCGCTTATCGCAACACCGAGATTCTGGTGGCTGGCGACAATTTCGGTTGCGGCTCGTCGCGGGAACATGCGCCATGGGCGATCAAGGATTTCGGCATCAAGGTGGTGATCTCGACCAGCTTCGCCGACATCTTTTTCAACAACTGCTTCAAGAACGGCATCCTGCCCATCGTAGTCGAAGAAGAGCATCACGCGATTCTTATGGATGACGCGCACAAGGGTGAAAACGCCCGCATGACCGTGCATCTGGAAGATCAGCAGATTACCACTTCGGATGGCATGGTCATCGAGTTCGACATTGACCCACACCGCAAGCACTGCCTGCTGAACGGTCTGGACGATATTGGCCTGACGATGGAAAAAGACCATCACATCGATAAGTTCGAAGATCATGCGAGTCAGGCCCGCCCCTGGGTATGATTCTGGGGACGAATCTGTTGATACTCAACCTAACAGGGTCGCAAGCGCGGCCCTGTTCGCATTCTTGGGGCAAAAACCCAGAGCACCACAACATGTAGGTATCAATTTGAGATACACGTCGGATTTGCGTCGAAATTGATGCAATCCCGCACCAGTTGCGCCATCATTTTGCCCGAAATTGCGTGTTATTTGCTCATTGGCTTGAGCGAAATACCGCTTATCGGCAAAGTTGGCACCCATGAGGTAGCCGCCAACGAACGAGCGGTGAGCACAAGTTGGACGATAAGTCGGCACAGAATCGACTACGCCGGTTTGGAAAAGGGTTCGGATTGTGATTGCACGCACAACGGGGGCGGCGATACGTGGATTATTGGTAGCACTTATGGTGCTTACCCCTGCGTTGTACCTGCCTACATCGACGTCGAATGGGACTGAGATTGTCGTCTTTCTGGCGATCCTTGCGTTTATCCTGACTTTCTCGGAATACAACTCGGCCTTTCCAAGCTTTATCGAATTTCGTGACGCACCACCTGTGAACAGGCTGCGCTTTGTCGGTTTGATGTCGATGGTTACCTTCCTGACGCTGATCTGCAAAAACGCCTATGCCCCCTCGGAACTTACTGGCCTGTTTTATTCAGTTGGCCTGATGGTTGCGAATGTGGTGGATTTCCCCTACTCCCCCGTTCGTCTTGTGGTTCTGATGCTGCCCGCCGATGCCAGCCAGCCCCTCGTAGATTTGGTGCGTATCTCCGCCAGCGTCGCTTATGTCGCGGCCTTGGTTACCATCGCCAGCTTTGCCTATGCAGTGAAGCTTCGGGGATGGCCAACAGGCAACGGCGCGTTCAACGTCTGGACCAATCTACCGCTGTTTGACCCAACCAAGGGTGGTGATGTGGTCACCCGTCTGCAGCGTGACGGGCGGCTCAACATCGCAATTGGGGCTTTGCTGCCTTTCCTGATTCCCGCCCTGATCAAACTGATGGCTGCTTTCATCACGCCGATCGCGCTCAGCAATCCGCAGACATTGATCTGGACCCTTTGCGCATGGGCATTCCTGCCTGCCAGCATGATCATGCGAGGCATGGCGACACTGCGCATTGCCGGCCTGATCGTTGAGAAGCGCCGCGCATACTCAACTTCCGAGTCAACTCAGATCGCATGATCCGACTGCTGGCTCTGTTGCTGTTGCCGTTTACGGCACAGGCAGAGACATTGCGCATCGCAAGTTTCAATACAGAACTCAGTCGCGAAGGTCCCGGCCTGTTGCTGCGTGATATTCGGCGGAACGACCCTCAGGTCGCTGCGGTGATCGAGGTGCTGATGACAACCCGTTCCGATATCGTCGCGCTGCAAGGCATCGATTGGGATTTAGACGGGCTTGCCCTTGCTGCGCTGGTCGAGGCGCTGAAAAGCAACGGCTTGGATTATCGATACAGTTACGCCGAGCAACCCAATTCCGGGATCGAAACCGCATTGGATCTGGATGGGGACGGCGATACGGGCGGCCCGGGCGATGCACAAGGCTGGGGGCGGTTCACCGGCCAGAATGGGCTGGCAGTGCTGTCCCGCTATCCTATCGCTACCGATCAAGTGCGGTCATTCACCCAGATGCGGTGGCGCGACTTGCCGGATGCCCAGCTGCCAGCCGAGGATGGAGAGCCCTTCCCATCACCACAAGCGCAGGCTGTTCAGCGGCTGTCTTCTACATCGCATTGGGTCGTTCCGGTCGACACCCCAGGTGGTCGCCTAAACCTGATGACGTTTCACGCCAGCCCGCCTGTCTTTGATGGACCTGAAGATCGGAACGGACTGCGCAACCGGGATGAAATTCGGCTCTGGTCGCTTTTGCTGAACGGTGATCTGGGTGAGAAACCTACAGGCCGTTTTGTCATCGCAGGTGATGCGAACCAGGATCCTTACAAAGGCGAGGGTCGCAAATCAGCAATCCGTAATCTTCTGGCCAATCCGCAACTGCAGGATCCGATGCCTGTTGACCCTGCGGGGTCAACTTCAACAGTTTTGTGGAAGGGCGTTGGCGAGATGAGAGTGGATTATGTCCTACCTTCGGCGGATTGGCGTGTGCACGATGCGGGCATTTACTGGCCGGAGCCCACATCCCGTGACGCGGCCGTCGCCGCAAGCCGTCACCGGCTTGTCTGGGTCGATCTGTTCGACGAATAGGCTTCGATCATGACCGTATGACTGTGCCGAATCGCTGGCGGGATTCATATTGCACAGGTTCAGACACGGCGTTCCTCAACGCGTCATTTAGGTCGGTCTGCGCAAATTCCGGGAGCAGAGCATCAAAGAGGCGTCTGTCCAGCCGGTGAGAAGTATTCCATAGATACCTCATCTCAAGCAAATGAGGCGCCATACGCCAGAACGGGCGTGCCAGATGCAAAGGCAACCATGCCATCTGTTTAAGGGTGAGTTCACGCCCCGCAACCTGCGAAAGCGCCAATACCATTTCATTGCCGGTCAAGGTGTATCCAGCATAGGGGACATCGCAGAAACGCGGTAGCAGGCTGCGCATTTCTGCCAATTCCACAGCAGCGCGAGTTAAATCGGGCAGATAGGCCCAAGCATGCGCGATATCCGGATTGCCGGGATACACAAAGCGCCCGCGCCGCAAGTGTTTGATGAGAATCTGATCGAACCAATTGCCAGAGGCCGTGGTATCTATGAAATCACCTGCCCGCAACATGATGGTCCGAACCGACGAGGCACGATAAGCCTCTTCCATCTCGATCCGAATGCGTCCCAACGGATTTCGCGCAAGATGCGGTGTCCTGGTCGACCAGGGGCCGGGCGTATCCGCACCGAAAACATAAACGTTCCCCGGTACAATGACCGTCAAGTCACGCTCTGATGCAGCGGCGATTACCTGACGATGCAACTCTGGCACCTGCTCCGCCCAGTCGGGGTAAAGCGGGTTCCAGGCGTTCACGATGACGTCTACTCCATGTACCGCCGTGCGCAATTCCTCCCTGCGTCGATCAAACTTTTGCACAATCCATCCCGCATCCGAATAGGCTCTTGCAGCGTTGCGTCCAAATCGACCGGTGGCCCCGAGAATAAGTACCGTTTGTGGCATTGATCCCTCCGTTCCGGATCAATCTATTCATTCACGATGTTTTGGAAATTGCGAAAAATCGCAGATTATGTATTCGTTTTTGAATGGCTAAAACACTCCAACTATCCGACTGGTCCTTAGTTCAAAGCTTTCTGGCGGTTGCCGAAACCGGCTCACTATCCGCAGCCGCAAAGCAACTGGGTCGCAGCCAGCCGACGCTTGGACGTCAGGTGCATGCGCTGGAAGAAGAATTGGGGGTCTCGCTGTTTGATCGTCACGCGCGTGGACTGACGCTCAGCGAGGTGGGGCAGCAAGTGCTGCCAATGGCGCAGCAGATGTACAGCGCAGTCAATGCCCTGGGGCTGACGGCAGCGGGTCAGGCGCAACAGCTGGAAGGGTCGGTCAGGATCACCGCTTCGGTATTTGTATCGCATCACCTGTTGCCGCCGATACTTGCCGCAATCCGTGAGGCAGAACCGGCCATTCAGCTTGATCTGGTCGCCTCGGATGCCAGCGAAAACTTGCTGTTCCGCGAGGCCGATATTGCCGTGCGCATGTATCGGCCCGAACAGGTCGACATCGTGGCAAAGCATATCGGCGAGGTGCCGTTATGTTTCTGCGCCGCCCAAAGCTATCTGGATCGTGCAGGGCGACCAATGACCCCGACAGAGTTGATGCAGCACGATCTTGTGGGATTTGACACCAATGAAGACATCATCACCGCTATGCGGAACAAGGGCTGGCCTGCCAGCCGGGACAGCTTTGCCACGCGATGCGACAACCAGACTGCCTATTGGGAATTGATCCGCGCAGGGTGTGGGGTGGGCTTCAGCCAACTCAGCATCGCACAGTCCGATCCTCTGGTCGAAGTGCTAGATATTGATGTCGAGATACCGGTGCTACCGGTCTGGCTGGCTGCCCCTCAGGCGATGCGACAGACCCCGCGCATTCGCAGAGTCTGGGATCTGCTGGCCGACGGGTTGAAGGCCCGGCTTTAAAACCGCCTACAGCGCGCCGGTATAGGTGCCGCGCGCAGGATAGTTATTGGCCAAGGTGAATTTCAAACCGCCGACGATGTCCGACATCGGCGGTCGCGCAAAAGGCGTTGTCTGCTGCCAGACGTAATAGAGGGTCTGATCAGGTTTGATATAGAAATGTCCCGGCTCAGCGAACAACGCTGGCTCGGCACTACCTTCACGAGCCACCGAGATGTTCAGGCCCCAGACATCCCGCGCGTCGGCCATGGACAGGCTGTATCCTACGCGCAGCTTCGACACTCCGGCCTTCTCAACCGTCTCGGCCGCACGTTCGTCGGTATCCGTGGTGATCATGATCACCTCAACCCCCAGCTCGGCGAATTCATCCAGCGCAGCCTCGACCTCACTCATTTGGCGAACGCAGATCGGGCAATGCAGACCGCGATACTGAATCACCAGCGTTCCGTTTTCGCCAGTGTCGCGCTCAAGATCAAAGGTGCCATGGCTTACTGTTTCGATTTTTAGCGATGGGGCCGGATTTCCGGGTGTCAGCATGTGGTTTCCTCGTGATTTGATGGGTTCGTCTCATTGACCCGATGCGCCGCAAACGCTAGGGCCTGTGCGACAAAACGCAAGGAGACTGTCGATGACCAACCCCTCGCTCCTCATCCTGCCCGGAGACGGAATTGGCCCGGAAGTTATGGCCGAAGTGCGCAAAATCATCGATTGGTTCGGCGCCAATCGCGGTCTTCAATTTGACGTGAGCGAGGATCTGGTCGGCGGCGCTGCCTATGATGCGCACGGGAAGCCCCTGTCGGATGAGACCATGGCCAAGGCACAAGAGGTCGACGCTGTTCTGCTGGGAGCTGTTGGCGGCCCTAAGTATGACGATCTGGATTTCAGCCTGAAACCCGAACGCGGACTGCTGCGTTTGCGCAAGGAAATGGACCTGTATTCCAACCTGCGCCCAGCTCAGTGCTTCGACGCGCTGGCGGATTTCTCTTCGCTAAAGAAGGATGTGGTCGCTGGCCTCGACATCATGATTGTGCGCGAGCTGACATCGGGTGTCTACTTCGGTGAGCCGCGCGGCATCTTTGAAGAAGGCAATGAGCGCGTTGGCATCAACACCCAGCGCTACACCGAATCCGAGATCGAACGCGCAGCACGTTCCGCGTTTGAGCTGGCGATGCGCCGGAACAAGAAACTGTGCTCGATGGAAAAAGCCAATGTGATGGAATCGGGCATCCTGTGGCGCGAGGTCGTGACACGTGTCGGTCAGGAATACCCCGAGGTCGAGCTGTCACACATGTATGCAGACAACGGCGCGATGCAGCTTGTGCGCGCGCCCAAACAGTTTGACGTGATCGTCACCGACAACCTGTTTGGAGATGTACTATCCGATTGCGCAGCGATGCTGACCGGGTCTTTGGGCATGCTGCCGTCTGCCTCGCTGGGCGCACCGATGGCGAATGGCCGCCCTAAGGCCATGTATGAACCCGTTCATGGCTCGGCCCCGGACATTACAGGTCAAGGCAAGGCCAACCCAATTGCGTGTATCCTCAGCTTCGCCATGGCACTGCGCTACAGCTTTGACCAGGGCGACGAAGCGGATCGTCTGGAAACCGCGATCGAGAAGGTTCTGGCCGACGGCGTTCGCACAGCTGACCTGCTGGCCGAAGAAGGGGTTGAGCCGGTTTCGACCAGCGAAATGGGTGATGCAATTCTGGCAGCGCTAGACGAAAGCGTCTGATCTTACGATCATTCAGACATCAAAGGCGGTGCCCAGCGCACCGCCTTTTTTTGTTGGTCAGTTTCCGAAGATGTTGTTCAGCAGGTTGTTGATCGCACGGTCCAAACCGGTTTGATTCTTACGGCGCTGTTGCTGCGGCTGCGCGGTTCTAACCGGTGGGTCCGGCACCAACATGGGCAACGGCGTGGGCGTCATCCCTTCTGTCACGCGCAGCATGGTCTCTTTCCATATCTCCGCCGGCAAGCCTCCACCCGTGACACCTGACAACGGCGTATTGTCATCATACCCCATCCAAACGCCCGTAACGTAGTCCGCGGTAAATCCGATAAACCAGGCATCCCGCGCGGCCTGGGTCGTGCCGGTCTTGCCCGCCACCTGCCAGCCCGGCAGCTTTGCCCGTCCGCCTGTACCTTCAGAGACCACACGCTCCATCATCCAGGTCAGTTGTTTGGCGGCCTTGTCGTTGATGACGCGTTCACCAATACCGGTTGTCGTGATCATAACTGGATCGGTCTCACCAAGCAGCTTCAACTCGGTCAGACCATAGGGTTCCACCGCTGAACCGCCGTTCAGGATACCAGCGTAAGCGCCCGTCATCTCTATCAGCGTGCTTTCCGATGCGCCGAGCGCCAGCGCGAGGCCCTCGGCCAGATCACTTGAAAGGCCAAAACCACTGGCAACCGTGCGCACGTTATCCAGCCCCGAGATATCCGCCACCTTGACCGCGGGAATATTCAACGAATTCTTCAACGCATCTGCTAATGTCACCCGGCCATAGAACTTATTGGTGTAGTTCTTCGGACACCACTGACCTGAACCTGCGATGTTCCAGCACGTTGGTTCATCCATCACCGTGTCCAACGGTGAATATCCCAACTCCAAGGCCGTCGCATAGACAAACGGTTTGAACGACGAACCCGTTTGACGCAGAGCCTGCGTAGCCCGGTTGAACGCCCCCGAAACACGGGTCTTGCGCCCACCGACCATACCTCGAACCGCGCCATCCGCTGACATCACCACAATAGCGGCCTGTGCTTTGGAGCCTTCGCGCACCTTCTCCTGGAAGATGAATTTCAGCGCCTCTTCTGCCGACGTTTGAATGCGCTGATCCAGCGTGGTTCGGATCAACACGTCCTCGGTTGTGTTACGTGTGAAAAACTCAGGCCCGCTGGCCATGACCCAATCGGCAAAGTAACCACCAGCACGCGCGGCAGCGGCCTCGGACAACTGCGCCGGACGGCTGCGGGCCTCGCTGGCCTGCGCGCTGCTCAGATAGCCCTGAGTCTCCATTAGCCCAACCACCAAACGTGCCCGATCTTGTGAACGTTGCAGGTTGTTCGTTGGCGCATAGCGTGTCGGGGCCACCAATAGACCTGCCAGCATTGCCGCCTCGGCCGGAGACACTTCGGCTGCTGAAATACCGAAATACCGCTGGCTGGCGGCCTCGAAGCCGCGGGCTCCCGCACCGAGGAAGGCGCGGTTCAGATAGATCGTCAGAATTTCATCCTTGGAGTATTTGACCTCCATCGCAATGGCATAAACTGCCTCTTTCGCCTTGCGCCATAGCGAACCCTGACGGCAATCGGCTTCATATGCAGCCTCAGAATCCCATTCGCCGGGCTCATAAGGCACACCCAGGCATAGAAGTTTCGCGGTTTGCTGGGTGATCGTTGAACCACCGTGACCAGACAGCGGTCCACGTCCTTCACTCAGGTTGATGCGTACCGCGCTGGCGACACCGCGCGGGCTGACGCCGAAATGGCGGTAGAACCGTTTATCCTCGGTTGCGATCACGGCGTTCTTGAGATGCGGCGAAACTGTATCCGCCGTAATCACGCCGCCAAACTGATCGCCGCGCCAGGCAAAGACCTTGCCGTCGCGATCCAGCAAGGTCACCGAACCACGTGCCCGCCCATCAAGCAGGGTATCGACATCCGGCAATGAGGTGTAAACAACACCCACCGCCAGCGCCAACAGCAACCCCGCCACTGCGCCGACCCTCCAAGTGATCCCCCAAATTATGCGCCAGAGCCAGCGGAACAGCCGGCGGAAAATGCCACCGCCCTTCCCACCAGAACTGCGCCGCGTTTTCTTCCGCGCCGTTTTGCGCGGAGCGGCTTTTCGGGCCGTCGACTTCTTACCAGCGGGTTTTGCAGCCCGCTTGGTCGCCGCAGGCTTTCGGCCTTTGGTCGGGTACCTTTTATCCGCGACAAGGCGCGATTTGCGACGGTTGGACTCAGTCATGCTCAAACTCTGCCCGGTTATGCTTTTGGGGCACCATACCCCGCCGGAACGGCCATGTAGAGGTGTGAAATACCCGTATTTCCCCTCACAAGTTTGCCTATATTTTCACCAAATAGCGTGTTTTGTGCAAAAATTGTGCATAATTGCTGATTTTTTACCCTCATTTACCCTCCGAAAACGTTCCATCTGAACCTCTGTCGCGCATTTTTCTGCAGGTGCAAAATGCCGGGCCGCCCGGAGTAGTAGAGGGGAAAGACGTGAAACTGATCATTGCGACAATCAAACCGTTCAAGCTTGAGGAGGTGCGCGAAGCACTGACCAATGCAGGCGTGCGCGGCATGATGGTGACTGAGATCAAAGGGTTTGGCTCGCAATCGGGTCACACCGAGATTTATCGCGGTGCCGAATACGCCGTGAATTTCGTTCCCAAGATCAAGCTTGAGATCGTGGTGCCCGCCACCATGGCCGACCAGATCGTCGAAACCATCACCACAACCGCCAAGACCGGCAAGATCGGTGACGGCAAGATTTTCGTCCTCGATGTCGAGCAAGCCCTGCGCGTGCGGACCGGGGAAACCAACGAAGAGGCGCTTTAAGCGCGCTTACTCACAATCACTCGAGGACTAACAATGAACCTGATGAAATCTCTCATCCCTGCCGCTGCGATCGTCGCACTGCCGCAGATGGGTCTTGCGCAAGAGGCCGCTACCGGAGAGCCCGCGCAACACACCCAATATATCTTCACCACGCTGCTGTTCCTGATGGGCGGTTTCCTGGTGTTCTTCATGGCTGCAGGCTTTGCCATGCTCGAAGGCGGGCTGGTGCGCTCAAAGAACGTCGCGATGCAGATGACCAAAAACATCGCGCTGTTTTCAATCGCCGCGATCATGTACTGGCTGATCGGCTTCAACCTGATGTACCCCGGTGATGGTTGGACCATTTCTGGCTGGCTGGGCCCGTTCTTCTCGACCACCGTGCTTGACCCAGTGGGTGTCGGTGCAGATGCTGCGGCGCTTGACTACGCCTCAATCGGTTCGGATTTTTTCTTCCAACTGGTCTTTGTCGCAGCGACCGCCTCGATCGTGTCCGGTGCGGTGGCTGAACGGATCAAATTGTGGCCCTTCCTTGCCTTCGTTGTTGTCCTAACCGGCATCATGTACCCGATCTCGGGCTCGTGGCAGTGGGGTGGTGGTTGGCTGTCCGAAGCAGGCTTCTCGGACTTCGCTGGTTCAACCATCGTGCACTCGGTCGGTGGCTGGGCGGCTCTGGCAGGTGCTCTCATCCTTGGGCCGCGCATCGGTAAGTACAAGGACGGTAAAGTGCACCCGATGCCTGGTTCGAACCTGGCTCTGGCCACTCTGGGTACCTTTATCCTGTGGCTGGGTTGGTTCGGCTTCAACGGTGGTTCGCAGCTGGCGATGGGCACTGTAGGAGATGTCTCGGACGTATCGCGCATCTTTGCCAACACTAACATGGCCGCTGCATCCGGTGCCGTTGCCGCCCTTATCATGACACAGCTGCTGTACAAAAAGCCCGACCTGACCATGGTGCTGAACGGCGCGCTGGCGGGACTGGTGTCGATCACTGCTGAGCCGCTGGCCCCAACCCTGTTCGGCGCTCTGTGGATCGGTGCTGTGGGCGGCATCATTGTGGTCTTCGCGGTTCCGATGCTGGACAAGTTCAAGATCGACGACGTAGTCGGCGCCATCCCGGTCCACCTGTTCGCTGGCATCTGGGGCACCATCGCCGTGATCTTCTATGGCGAAGCCAGCCTGATCACTCAGCTGACCGGGATCATTGCTTATGGTGTCTTCACCTTTGGTGCTGCTCTTATCCTTTGGTCGATCCTGAAGGCCACCGTAGGTATCCGTGTTAGCGAAGAGGACGAGATCAACGGCCTCGACATGGCTGAACTGGGTATGGAAGCGTATCCGGAATTCTCCAAGGGCTAATAGCCAACCAAGTAAAAACAAAAAAACCCGGGCGTTCGCGCCCGGGTTTTCCTTCATTCAAAGATATCGCTCAGACGCCGACATCTACAATCGCCTGCGCCAAAATGGGCACAGTATTGGCGTTCAAACCAGCGATGTTCAGACGGCTGTCACCGACCATGTAAATGCCGTGATCGGCACGCAGCTTTTCAACCAGTTCTGGCGCGGCCCCCAGTCGCGAGAACATGCCGCGATGCTGGGCGATAAATCCAAATCGATCCGATCCACTAAGGCTCTGCAGCTCATCAGCCAGTTGCTGACGCAGGCCCAGCATGGAAAGGCGGACATCTTCCAATTCGGTCGCCCAATCTGCCCGCAGAGCATCGTCATTCAGGATCGTCGTCACCACCCGCGCGCCGTGATCAGGCGGGAATGAGTAGTTCTGGCGGTTCAAAAATGCCAGCGTAGACTGGTTCAGTGCAGTCTGTGCCGGATCGTCACTGATCGCCATCAGCAGGCCGGTGCGTTCGCGGTAGACGCCGAAGTTCTTCGAACAAGACGCCGCGATCAGGCAGCGCTTCACTGACGATGCGACCAGACGGGTTGCCTGCGCATCTTCTTCCAGACCGTCGCCAAAGCCCTGATAGGCAATGTCGATCATTGCGACGAGGCCACGTGCGTTGATCAGGTTCACGACCTCTTGCCATTGCACCATATTTAAGTTGGCACCCGTTGGGTTGTGGCAACAGCCATGCAGAAGAACCACGTCGCCTGCATTGGCAGTTTTCAGGTCCTCGATCATACCGTCGAAATCGACGCCACGCGATTCTCCGTCGAAATAACGGTATTGGACTATCTCGATCCCTAGATAGTTCAGGATCGACAAATGGTTTGGCCATGTGGGGTTCGACACGAAAACACGCGCGGTGGGGTTGGCCATACGGATCATCTCAAACGCCTGACGACAGGCTCCGGTACCACCGGGGGTGGCTACGGCTGCAATGTTGCCACGCGGGACAGAATTTCCGAGGATCAAGTCGATCATCGCGTCCGCAAAGGCTGGATCACCAGCCAGACCGGTATAAGCCTTGCTCTCCTGCTCTTCGAGAATACGCTTTTCAGCTGCTTTCACCGCGCGCATCACCGGAGTGACCCCTTCGGCGTTCTTGTAGACGCCAACGCCCAGATCGATCTTCTGATCACGTGGGTCGTCGCGGTACATCTGCATCAACGCCAGAATCTTGTCTGCCGGCTGCGGTTTAAGGTTCTCGAACATCAGTTCTCTCCGGTTGCGACGGGCAGGGTTGGGAAGGCACCCCATTCAGCCCAGGAGCCGTCATATAGCGCGTGGTCTTTCTTGCCCATGCGTTCCAAGGCAAGGCTGAGAATTGCGGCAGTCACACCAGAGCCACAGGATGTGATCGCGGGTTTCGATAAGTCGACGCCGGCATCTTCGAAAACCGCGCGGCAGTCATCGGGCGACTTCATCGTGCCATTCTTGTTCAACAGCATTCCAAAAGGCACGTTGCGCGAGCCTGGGATATGACCCGAGCGCAACCCCTCGCGCGGTTCAGCTTCGGTCCCGATGAAACGGGCCGCCGAGCGGGCATCGATGATCTCGTGATCCGCAAGCTTCGCGGCTGATGAAACTTGCGTCACATCGCGGACAAGGTGGTTTTGAACCCGCACCGTCATATGACGGTCGCGAATAATGGGGGGCAGGTCTTCGATCTCGCGCCCTTCAGACTGCCATTTGGGCAGTCCACCATCCAGAACGGCAATATTGTCCTGTCCCATCAGACGGAACAACCACCAGACCCGCGCCGCCGACATCAGCCCCGCGCCGTCATAGACCACGACCTGATGGCCATCGCCAACGCCCATCGCGCGCAGGCGCGACATGAACTTCTCGACCGGAGGTGCCATATGCGGCAGGTCAGAACGATGGTCGGATATCTCATCAATATCAAAGAACCGCGCACCAGGGATGTGGGCAGAGTCATACTCTGCCTTGGCGTCTCGCGCTTGCTGCGGCAGGTACCACGACCCATCCAGAATCCTTAGATCCGGATCCTTGAGATGTGCGGCAAGCCATTCGGTAGAAACGAGGGTTTTTGGATCGTCCTGCATCTATGCCTCCCCTAAGCGAGCTTGGGTTTTCCCTATACTTGGCGGGATGCAGGTTCAAGGCTGGATAGCGCTAGCGTCCCGACCACACTGGATTTATCGCAATCGACGCAGGCGATAATACTGGATGATCCCAATAACGCTGATGATGATCCAGAAGCCTTCGATCAGCATCGACGCCAGATTGAAGTTCTGCAGCAGTGAGAACACGATCAGCACCGAACCGATAAGATTCACCAGCGGAAAGGCCAGATCCTCCGAGTTCATCACTCGCATCTGGGTCGCAAAATATGCAGCAACAACGATCAAAGCCCCGAATGAGCCGATGGCATCGACGACGGTCAAACTGTCCAGTAGTGCGGTCATTGTATGGGGCTTTCCTATTCTGAAACTTCCGCTGGTTGCGAATAGTGGTGCATATTTAGAAAAGCAGCTCCCTGATCACCAGCGCGGTATCCATGCGGCACATCCGCAGAAAATCGCAACCCTTGACCGGATTGCAGCGGAACCCAATTTCCATTTCGCAGCACGTCCAAAGCTCCGCTCAGAACAAAAACCTCTTCGGTTACACCTGCTGCATGGGCCGGAGATTCGTGGCTTTGATTGGGTGACAACTCGACATGAAATGTTTCGGCCCCCAATGCGGGATCAAAAGGAAAGACAATCTTGACTTCGATACTTCCCGGAAATCTCACGGTACTGAACACATCAGCATCTGTCGTGTCACGCATTGCAGCAGTACCAATCAATGCACTCAGCGGGAGCTGGAAACCCTTCGCGATCTTCCACAGGGTCGCGATGGTCGGGCTTGATTCGCCACGCTCGATCTGGCCCAGCATAGCTTTGCTGACCCCGGTGAGTTCCGCGACTTTTGACAGGCTCAGCCCGGATGCCGCCCGCACATCCCTTAGTTTCAGCGTTAGTTCGTCCGATTCCATAGCCGCGCCCTGCGATTTGTCTTGTGCGTTATAACGTACATATGATACGTGCGCTATAACGTACACACCCAATATCGCAGTTTGGGCAATAGGGATACAGCATCATGCCAATGTACCGATCCAGAACCTCCACCCATGGCCGTAACATGGCCGGTGCCCGCGGCCTGTGGCGCGCCACCGGTATGGGAGACGACGATTTCGGCAAACCGATCATCGCCATCGTCAACTCGTTCACCCAGTTTGTACCCGGTCACGTCCACCTAAAGGACCTGGGACAGATGGTTGCGCGTGAGGTTGAGGCCGCTGGCGGTGTCGCCAAAGAGTTCAACACCATCGCGGTCGATGATGGCATCGCCATGGGCCATGACGGGATGCTGTATTCGCTGCCCTCGCGTGAGGTGATTGCGGATTCTGTTGAATACATGGTTAACGCCCATTGCGCGGACGCTATGGTCTGTATCTCGAACTGCGACAAGATCACGCCCGGCATGTTGATGGCGGCCATGCGTCTGAACATCCCTGCGATCTTTGTCTCGGGTGGACCTATGGAGGCGGGCAAGATCGACATCGCCGATCTGGACGCCAAGAAGATCGACCTTGTCGACGCGATGGTTGCCGCAGCGGATGATCGATTTACCGATGAGCAGGTGCAACACATTGAAGAAAACGCCTGTCCAACCTGTGGTTCATGCTCGGGCATGTTCACCGCGAACTCGATGAATTGTCTGGCCGAGGCACTGGGTCTGGCTCTGCCGGGCAATGGCTCGACCCTGGCCACACATGCCGACCGTAAAGAGTTGTTCTTGGAAGCTGGTCGCCGCATCGTCGAGATCACCAAGCGCCACTATGATCTGGACGAGAAAGGCTTCCTGCCGCGTGAAATCGCCACGTTCGACGCGTTCGAAAATGCCATGAGCTTGGATATCGCAATGGGTGGATCGACCAATACGGTGCTTCATTTGCTGGCCATCGCGCACGAAGGTGAAGTGCATTTCACCATGTCCGACATGGACCGCCTGAGCCGCCAAGTGCCCTGTTTGTGCAAAGTCGCGCCCAACATCGAAAACGTGCACATGGAAGACGTCCACCGCGCTGGTGGCATCTTCTCGATCCTCGGTGAACTCAGCCGCGCAGGCTTGCTGCATGAGGATTGCCATACAGTGCATTCGGGCACCATGGGCGAAGCAATTGCCAACTGGGACATCAAAGTCGCCAACAACCCGAAGGCTCAGGACCTATTCAAAGCGGCGCCCGGCGGCGTGCGTACTACACAAGCCTTCAGCCAGTCGAACCGCTACAAGGAGCTGGATACTGACCGCGAAGGCGGCGTGATCCGTTCGAAAGAGCATGCATTCAGCCAGGATGGCGGTCTGGCGGTATTGTTCGGCAACATTGCGCGCGACGGCTGTATCGTGAAAACTGCGGGTGTGGATGAGAACATCCTGAAATTCACAGGCTCAGCTTATGTCTGCGAAAGCCAGGATCAGGCAGTGAATGATATTCTGACCGGCAAGGTCAAGGAAGGCGACGTGGTGGTCATCCGCTACGAAGGCCCGCGCGGTGGGCCGGGCATGCAGGAAATGCTCTACCCGACCTCATATCTGAAATCCAAAGGGCTGGGCAAAGCCTGCGCGCTGCTGACTGACGGTCGTTTCTCGGGCGGCACGTCCGGCCTGTCGATTGGACACGTCTCACCCGAAGCCGCCGAAGGAGGCGAGATCGGGCTGGTGAAAACCGGCGACAAAATCGAGATCGACATCCCCAACCGCAGCATCCATCTGGCGGTCTCCGACGAAGACCTGGCCGCGCGGCGCGAAGAGCAGGACGAGAAGGGCTGGCAGCCCGTTGCACCACGTAAGCGTAAAGTGTCCACCGCGCTAAAAGCCTATGCCAAATTGACGACCAGTGCCGCAAAAGGTGCCGTCCGTCAGGTCTAAGCACTGCGGGTGAGCGAACACTCCCGCACCCGATACATGGAATCGGCTGCGCCGATTCCACTTTCGGAATTTGGGCCCGGCGCGGGGCTTTGCGCGGCGCCGGGCCCAACCAGAGGAGATGTC
>NZ_JBQFPG010000014.1:0-120757 GCF_056534355.1 Ruegeria sp. D7 | reverse complement strand
CAGCAAGTTTGCAAGTCTCTGTAGAACGATCATCATGCGGGCGTGTTGCTTCTCGCGATCTCTGCGCACGCATATTCCAAATACCGGGGCCGTGCTGCCTTCCAGTGCTAGACCGGTTAGCAAACCGCCATGCGTAGCACCACTGCCTGACGGCACAACCACCGCATCGAAATTTGGCATCTGGGCGCACAATTCCTGTCCGCCAACGACATAGCCCAACGCCCCCAGAGGTGGATGATTCAAGCCCAGATGAATGACGTATGGCGTGCGGCCTTGGGCCTTCAATTCGTCAGCACGCGCGTGCAATGCCGCGTCGGCCCCAGCTTCGTCTTCGCCCTCGGGATAGCTCATATGCTCGGCACCCAGAATCTGTGCCAAAAATACGTTCCCGGACCTGTAATACTCTTCGTCCATATCTGGGACACGCTCTTCTAATTGAAGCACGGATTGCATGCCCAGCTTAGCGGCCGCCGCAGCTGCAGATCGGACAAAATTGGACTGAACAGCACCGGTGATTAGAATGGTATCGGCACCTTGTTGCTGTGCATCGCCGAGGTAGAATTCGAGCTGCCGTGTTTTATTGCCGCCAAACACAAGCTCCGTCAGATCATCGCGCTTGAGCCAGAGATCGATCCCCAATTCCGCTGACAACCTGTCCAAACGTTCCAGAGGTGTCGGGCCCGACATAAGCCGGGCGCGAGGAAATCTCTCCAGATTGTCGTTTCGTTGCATCGTGCACCTCCCGGGATTATGCAATCATATAGGCGCGCTGGAACAGGACACAGCAGGCGATGAAAGAAACCACGCGGATCGCGGCTATGACGACCGACTGCGGCAAGTAAGAGCCCCCTGCCCGTCCAAGCAGGCTGCCTACCAGCGTGATTGTGACAAAGCCGAGCAGTTGCGGCTCGTATGTGATGGCCTGCGTTTCGGACAGGCTGTGCAACACGAATGCAATGCCGTAAGCCACCAGCGCGATGGGTTGCACCAGCTTGGCCACCTCTTTGGCTGAACGGCCCTTTGCGATCAAACCAAACACCATAAGTGGGCCCGGTGTTGCTGCCCAGACGGTTGCAAGCCCGGACAGCCCTGTAATGGCTGAAAACCCAAAACGCCCGATTGTACCGCGCAAGGGAAGCAGGGTGGTGATCAAGCCGATCAACAACAAGCAGGCCGTCAAGGCCAGAACAAACGCCTCGTTCAACAACGGATAAACAGTAAGACCGGCAACTACACCGACACAACATGCGATGATAGCATTAAGAATGAGTGGCTTGTTGTTCTTCAGTACATGACGGTCCGTCGCGACTACCGACACAAGGGTATTCAGCAACAGCAATATGGGAACTGCCGTCGAGGTGCCGAGCAGGATCATCATCGGGGGACCCGCGATGATACTGAAACCGATGCCCACGCCAACCTGCAGCATTGCCCCGAGGCAAATGGCGGCCATCAAAATGGACAGATCAATGGTCACATAGCACTCCTGCAGCTTTGGCATTGTTGCAAGACCTCAGATATCCTGAGGTTACGGCCATGGTCCATGTCATTCCTTCATTCGAATTGATTGGCACGCACTAACGCTGCCGGGGCATCAATCCAGAGTATAGCTCGCGGGCCGCTACGGAATGTGCCATTTGCGCAAGTGTCGTCAGATCATACACGGGAAGGCACAGTTCTTCCTGAAGGCGCGATGCGTAGGGCGGCAGGTCTGTACACTCCAAAACCAGTGAGCGGATATCAGGGGCCTCAAGCATCAGGCTACGGGCTGCGTTCAGGACCTCGGCCTCGATCAGGTCTGTGTCCATACGGGTGCGGGTATTCCGCAAGATCACTTCTGCAAATTCACTAGTGTCCTCCAGTCCCTTCACCGCCACCGGAACACCGGCGGCACCGACGCCTTCAAAATGCCGGGCAGTCAAAGCAGAAGCGTCTGCAGTCAAAACACCCACCGGAGCGTTCGCGCCGGTCATGTGATAAGCCAGCGGCACCTGGATCAGGCTGGAAGCAAACACCGGAACTGAAACCGCTGCAGCCAGTTCTTTTTGAAACAGCGCAAGAAAGCCACAGCTGCCGGTAATGGCGCGCACGCCTTCGGCCTCAAGCCGTTTGGCACCTTCGATGAAGGGTTCAAGCAATTCCGGCGTAGGGTTGTTCAGAAGTGTCGGGACAGTCACCCCGTCGATCATTTCATACAGAACCGGAAATGGCAGGCTGGACGGGTTCTTGATATGGCCCGGTGGCTTTGGGAAATAGCTTTCAAGGCAAAGCACACCGATTGAGGCCCCGCAGATATTCTGGCCGCCTTGATAAATTGGCATTGTCATCAGGTCCTTTTTTGATTTGAAAGTTCAAAACCGGGTTGGTGTATACGGTGCTAGATCGATATTCGGGATGCGATCCGAGACGATATCCGCCACTAGCTCGCCGGTTTTCGGGGCCATCATCAGCCCGTAATGAGAATGCCCGAACGCTGCATAGAGTCCCTCTTGGTCTTTTACTTGCCCGATTGCGGGCAAGCTGTCCGGGAATGACGGGCGCCGACCCATCCAAAACCGCGCCTCACCTGTATCAAGCTCGGGCATCATGGCCTTGGCCTGTTGGGACAGGATTTGCTTCTTCCGTGGGTCAGCGGGTGCATCGGCGCTGCCGAATTCAGCCGTACCGGCGACCCTAAGCCCCCCAAGCATCGAACTTGCGACCACCTTTGCATCCACATCCATGACCGAGTTGTTCAGTTCGACCGCAGGGGTTGGGAATTCGACATGATAGCCCCTTTCGGCCACGAGAGGCATAGGCAATCCCAATGGTTTCAACAGGTCGGCAGACCATACGCCTGCCGCAAGAACAACATGGCTGGCGGTTAGCGTATCCTGCGCAGTTGCAATCTGCCAACCACCCTCTTCCGCGGGGGTAAGCTTGGTGACTTCGGTTTGCACAATTTCAGCACCTTGCACTTGCGCCTTTTCGGCCAAAACCGCTCCCACACGTCCCGGAGCGGTTACACGCGCTTGCCCTTTGATCACAATCGCACCTTTGAACGCTTCGGACATAGCGGGCTCCAATCGGCGCAGTTCGTCACCGTCGACGCGTTCCAGATCGCCGCCTTTTTCGCGGCGGATAAGATATCCAAGCCCGTCCAGATCAGCCTGTTCTGGTCGGCGAAAGGCGTGGATGTAATAGCTATCGGTGATCAGGTTCTCGTGCCCGGTACCATGTAAATGACGCCGGTACAGATCGACGGAGGGGCGACAAAGAACCTCCATCGCGTCCGAGACTTCGCGAACAGTTTTTTCTCCTGAGTTTCCGAGAAATCGCAACCCCCAAGGAATCATTTTGGGCCAGAAGCTGGGCCTGACTGACAGCGCGCTCTTAGGGTCTAGCAGCATTTTGGGCAGCATTTTCCAGATACCGGGCATTGCTTGCGGAATGATCGACCAAGGCGAAACCACACCAGCATTCCCGAACGAGGTTTCCTGACCCGGCTCACCTCGATCGATCAGCCGAACCTGAATGCCCCGTTCCTGCAGCGACAAAGCGCAACAGATGCCGACGATTCCTGCGCCGATGATGGTCACTTGTTCTGTCATCAGTTCAGGCCGGAGATTGACTGCGGTTGCGCGCGATCAATTGGGTGACGATGACAGGCGAGGCAACGGCCAGCGCGATCAGGTCTGCCGTCAGGCTGGGCGCGACAAAGATAATCCCCGCAAGGGCCATCAGAATCCGCGCCGCAACATTCATCGGTTTCAGCCAGTAGCCCACAACCGCAGCCGACAGGGCGATAACCCCGGCGATACAGCTGGCGGCGGTGTAAGTGAACTCCCAGAAATTGAAGCCGGTTGAGGATACGAACAGCAGAACTGGCGCATATACGAAAGCCATCGGCGCAATCACCTTGCCCAATCCAAGAGTGAATGCCGACAGGCCAGTGCGGAACGGATTCGAGTTGGCAATTGCAGCAGCCGCGTAGGCCGACGTACAGACCGGTGGTGTGATTTCTGACACCACGCCGTAATAGAGCACGAACAGGTGGCTGGCGATGGGAGGAACGCCGAGCTGCGCCAAAGCAGGCTGTGCGACCGATACCAGCATGATGTACAACGCTGTGGTCGGGATACCCGCGCCCATCAGGATACAGACGATGGCTATGAAGACCAGTGAGATGAATAGCTGCAGGTCTTCCATGGCAAACAGCTGGAAGCTGCCGAACGAGATCATGTTGTAAATATCTGAAGCCAGATTGCCCGCGCCCTGTGTCACCATGAAGCCAATGCGAAAGCCGATGCCAGTGGTGTTGATCACTCCGACCACGATGCCAACCGCAGCCGCTGCGGCACCAACGGCCAGCGAGTACTTCACGCCCAGTTCGACCGCCTGCAGCATCTCGGGCACTTCAATCCGTTTCTGTGGATTCAGCGTGGCAATAACCGACAGGCCACAAAGGATTGCGGTCATCGTCAGGTCGAACCCGCCATCCGAGAATTTCCAAAGCACAAAAGCCAGGAAAGCCGCGGCATAGACCAGCGTTGGCGGCTGTTTGATCCGCGACATGCCCGCGATGACCGCCAGAGAAATACCGCAAAAAGCGGACATGAATGGCGTGTAGCCCGTAAACAGCACCACCAGCAGGCCGATCAGTGGCACGATATTGGCCCAGCCTTCCGCCCAAACGGCTTTGAGTTGCGGCAGCTGCTCTTTCGCCAGACCTTTCAGGTTCAGCTTGCGTGCCATCAGGTGCACCACAGCGAAGACGCCGACATAGTGCAGTATTGCTGGGAAGATCGCCGCGATCACAATGGTGGTGTAGGGGACCTCAAGGAACTCGGCCATGATGAAGGCTGCAGCGCCCATGATCGGCGGAGTGATTTGGCCACCAGCAGAAGACGCAGCCTCAACCCCGCCCGCAAAATGGCCAGGGTATCCGAGGCGCTTCATATTGGGGATAGTCAATGCTCCGGTCGATACGGTGTTGGCCACCGATGAGCCCGAGATCGTGCCAAAGAAAGCTGAGGACACCACTGATACCTTTGCCGGACCACCAGTATAACGGCCCGCAAGTATAGTCGCGTTGTCGATGAACAGCTGCCCCAGACCGGTGCGTTGCGCGATGACGCCGAACAAAACAAAGTGAAAGACGATAGTCGAAACCACCCAGAGCGTGACGCCGTAGATACCTTCCTGCGGAAAATACATCGACGATACGAAGGTTTTGAAATTCACGCCGGGATGCTGCAGCAGTCCGGGGAAGTACGGCCCCAGCAGGGCGTATGAGATGAAAACACAGATGATAAGGGGCAGCACCCAGCCCAGCGTGCGCCGCGCAATGTCCAGCACCAAAAGGATGATGACGACACCCAGAAATACATCATAGTTGTTGGGGTTGCCCATCCGGAACGTCTGTTCCTCGATCCCAAGGAACGGAATGCCGCGCCAGGCTACGCCAACATAGAGCGCGGCAACGATGCCAAGCGCCATGAAAACCAGATCATAGAGCGGGATGTTACCGATGCGGAACCGGCTGACCTTAAGGGCATAAAGGCTCTTTGCCCCAACAATCGGGATTGTGGCATAGACCAGAATGAACAGCAGGGCGAGGTAGATGCCCATGTGCCAGTGGTCTGCGGGCAGGCCGAATCCGGCCGTGAAGAATTCGTAGAACGCTAAAATCAGGGCCACAACACGGAGAACTTTTCCAGCGGTGGGCGTCACCTGCCGGACGGCGGCACCTTCATCGAACTGTTCCTCGATGGCCGCTAGTTCCTCGGCTGTCAATTCGTGGTCATCAAGTTTCTGGGTCTCGGACATGATGGCCTCCCGATTTCGCATAGTTCCAGTGTGCGGTGCCCCACATAGGGGCACCGACGATACAGTTCAGTCCGTTACGTTTACTGAAGAAGTCCGGCTTCTTTGTAGAACTTCTCGGCACCCGGATGCAGTGGAACACCCAGCGCCTCTACACCATCCAGCGCGGTATCGGGCGTGATCTGCTTACCCTTGGCATGGCCGTTGTCCAGTAGCTTGCGGGTGTTGTCGTTCCACAGGGCTTTGGTCAGCTGATAGACCAGATCTTCAGACAGATCCGAGGACACAACCAGCATAGCACTGACCGCAGGGGTCTTGGTTTCCGCGTCTATGCCTTCATAGACACCACCCGGAATGGCCGAAGGGATATAGGCCGGAATGATCTCGTTGATCTTGGCCAGATCTTCATCGCTGAACGAATGCAGGTTCATGCCTTTGGTCGACGACAGTTGTACCATCGCGGCAACTGGCCAGCCCGCAGCGTAGAAATAGGCGTCTAACTGACCGTCAGCCAAACGCTCGGCGCTTTGACTGTTGTTCAGTTCGGCTTCATCCATATTGTCGCGATTCACGCCCCAGGCGTCGAGCATCTGCAAAACTGCAACCTGCGTACCCGATCCGGCCTGTGCGATACCGACGCGTTTGCCTTCCAGATCGCCCAGGTCGTTGATCGTCTGACCGGCGGGCAGCACGAGATGCAGGTCCTCGGGGAACAGATTTGCTACGATGCGAAGGTTAGGATGAGGTTTACCCTCGAACTTGCCTTCGCCCAGATACATTGAACGGGTCACATCGGCTGCGGCCAGACCGGCCTCAAGCTCACCATTCTGCACTGCGGCATTGTTGAACACCGACGCTGTCGTGGATTGCGCGATTGCGATCAGGCCCGGGACGCCACATTGGCCACCTTCTTCGCACGGGCGAGATCCCGGAGGGGCAGAAATTCCGTTGGCGATGGTGCCGCCGATGGGGAAGTAGGTTCCGCCTGCGCCACCGGTCCCGATGCGGAAGAATGTTGGATCCTGCGCCAGCGCAGGGGCGGCAAGCGCGCCTGCCAAGGCCAGTCCGGTCAAACATTTCACGAATTTCATAATCATCTCCGTTGTTGGATCGCTGGATTCGGTTTTCCCGAATTCGATCTTCTCAGCGTAGAGACGATTCGCATAAATGCAAATTTTTTATACTTCACAAAACTAAGGTTTTATTTATACATTAACCATGAACCTTATTCAGCTCACAGTGTTTCGCGAAGTGATGGAGACCGGCTCTATCTCGCAAACTGCCAAGAAACTGAATCGCACTCAGCCGGCGATTAGCCTTGCGTTGAAAAACCTGGAAAAAACGCTGGGACTGACCCTGTTTGAACGCAAGGGAAGACGCCTGGTTCCGGTTCCTGAAGCGCACTACCTTCTGGCCGAAACCACAGGCATTCTGGACCGTCTCGCCACCATCTCCAGCACAATGGAAGGGTTGATCAAAGGGCATGCAGGCAGCCTGAACATCGCAACGATGCCCGGGCCGTCCGCCTTTTTGTTCCCGCGTTTCATCAGCCAGTCGGTCGGAGAAAACCCCGATATTCGCATCACTCTTTCCACCCGCAGTTCACCTCAGATCATGGAGCTTGCAGGGACCCAGAACATCGACTTCGGATTTGCTGATTTCGAACATTCAGCGGGCAAAGAACCGCAGTACTCTGCCGAACTAATCAAAGCAGATTGCTTCTGTGCCATTGACCGCACCCACCCACTTGCTTCGCGTAAGAGCCTGACACTGTCTGATCTGAACGATACGCCCATGGGCGGCTTGCATGCGTCACACCCATTCCAGCGCAAAATCCGGCAGGAATTCGAGGAGGTCGGTGCTGAGTACAATCCGACAGTGACCTGCCAGTATTTTCAGCCGCTCATCCCCTTCGTCAGCTCCGGGCAATGTTGCAGCATCGTTGATCCGCTGACCGTCGTGACCGAGCAAGGATTGAACCTGTCCGACGGAAAGGTCGCTTTTTTGCCATTCAAGAAACCGCTCAGATATGAATACGCGATCCTTGAACCCAACCACCGGCCGCCGTCTCAACTGGCTTTAAAGATCAAAGCTGGATGGAAAGCCGAGGTCTTAAAAATGTTGGAAGACGTGAAGGCGAACCCTCACACAGAATGGATTTTCCAGGCCGGGCGTGAGTAAAACTGATCGGCCCCAATGAGTTGATCTCTTGATCGCTCGAAGCGATTTACAGCGTCAAGTTGATTTGAGAAGATCGACGGCTGGTCGGAATTCACTGATTTAGAGTAACGCAGTTTTCGGTCGGCACCGATGACGCACCAACCATCGAATATTCATACGAATTGTTTCAAAGGAGCGTTTCAACCGTTTCAGATGGCTCAACAATTACCCCTTTTGGACACAATTTTGTCCCAAAATAAAATGTAATTGCACTCAATAGTTATCAATGTGGCATGATCATGATGCTTGTCGTCCAAATACCGGCGCTTAACGAGGAGGAAACCCTTGCCGAAGCGATCGCGGCAATTCCCCGATCGATTCCTGGCGTCAGTAAAGTTGAAGTACTGGTCATCGACGACGGCTCCACCGATCGGACCGTTGAAGTCGCCTGGAATGCCAAAGCTGATCACGTTCTGGAAATGAGCAGCCATGTCGGCCTCGCCCGTGCGTTCAGTGCCGGCATCGAGTATGCGCTTTCTTTGGGCGCCGATGTGATCGTCAACACCGATGCAGACAATCAGTATTGCGCAGACGACATTCCCGCCCTGATTGATCCGATACTGAAGCGTAAGGCACAAATCGTGGTCGGCGCTCGCCCGATCAGAGAGATCGAGGGCTTCTCGCCGTTGAAGAAAACCCTTCAGCGGCTGGGCAGTTGGGTCGTGCGACTGGCAAGCAAGTCAGAAATCCCTGATGCGCCCAGCGGATTTCGCGCCTATTCCCGAGATGCCGCTGCCCGACTCTGTGTTGTCAACACTTATACCTACACTCTGGAAACCATCATTCAGGCCGGACGCAAACATATCCCGATGACCTCGGTGCCTGTTCGGGTCAACAAGGTAACACGCCCGTCTCGTCTGTTCAGAGGTATCGGAGAGTATGTCACCCGCTCAGCAAGAACTATTCTGCGCGTTTTTGTGATCTATGCACCATTGAAGTTCTTCCTGACGCTTTCGGCAGTATTCGCCTTGCCTGGCTTAATCGGGGTTGGGCGATTTCTCTATTATTACGCGACAGACGGGGGGGCCGGGCATGTTCAGTCGCTGGTTCTGTCCGGTGTGCTGCTGGCAATGGCCACGATACTGTTCGCCGTTGGTATCCTGGCCGATCTTATCGCCACCAACCGTAGTCTGCTGGAAGACATCCGGGCCCGAGAGTTGCTGCGCGCGCCGATTAGACCTACTGAAGTAATTTCCCTCGACCCGGTCAGGGCGGTAGAGAATGGATAATCCGGCGCTAGGCGATCAACGAAACGCCGGATTGGTAGGGGCTATCACTCTTGATCGAGTGGTACGTGCGAGCATTGTCGTTGTCTTCGTGTTTATGCTGGTGCTGGCGTATACTCACAATGTGAATTGGGACGAATTCTATTTCCTGTCACATGTCCATGCCTTCCTCGACGGTCGATTGGACCGTCCAATGCAGACCTTCTTCGTGCATGGTTTCACATGGCTCGATGCGCTGCCGGGTCATGAGATGGAACAGATATTTGCAGCCCGGCTTGTGATGGTTGCATGCGTCGGGCTGACCACAATTTCTGTGCACCGTATCGCCCTGTATTTTACCGAACAGCGATTTGCCGATATCGCTGCTCTGGGTTTCCTGACTTCAGGCTACGTTTTGGCCTATGGCGCCAGTTTCCGTGCCGATCCCATTGCTGCGGCGTTACTGACTTCTTCGATTGCAATCTTGCTGACCACGCGCCTGTCTGTCTGGCAAACACTGGCGGCAGCGCTTCTGAGCGCTCTGGCCGTACTGGTTACGATCAAATCGGCACTCTATCTGCCCGCATTTCTGGCCGTGCTGATATGGAGGATCGAAGATCGAATAGCGGTACGGCACATCATTATCACGGGTATCTTGGCGGCTGGCATTTGCGTGTCATTCTACCTCTGGCATGCGTCTGGCCTTCGCGTCGCCGAATGCAACCAGACGGCAAACAATGCAAAGGACGCGCTGAATACGACGCTGTTGAAAAGCGGCATATTCCCACGATCAACTGAATTCATTAGTTGGGCTATGCTCAGCCTCCCACAGATCATTCTTGTGGGGATCGGACTGTGTGCCGGTCGGAATGCTCGGCGGGTTCTGCTGATTGCGCTCTTTGCTGCACCGCTCCTCTCGGTGGTGATCTATCGCAATGCCTTTGTCTATTTTTACCCCTTCGCTACCCCACTCCTGATGGCAGCCGTCGCGATCGGAGCACAGAGGCTTGGATCATCACGACGCTCGGCACAACTGGTGATGGTGATGCTTGCGGGGCTTTTTGTCCAGGCAGCCCTAGCACTGCAAGATCGTGCAGGAAACCAACGCGCCACTATTGCGGAAATTCATCGCCTTTTCCCAGATCAGGTCGCCTATATTGATGACAGCCACATGATCGCAAGTTTCCCGAATCCTGGTTTCTTCATGTCAGGCTGGGGCGTTGCACGCTATCAGGCGGCGGGCCAGCCCGTATTTGCCAAAATCATCGCAGAACAGCAGCCGCCTCTACTTATCACCAACAAAACTGCTCTGACGCTGACGATGGACCCAAGTTCGGCCAATGGAGCCGAGTCTGTGCTGCTGCCTGAGGACCAAAAGATATTACGCGAGTCATATGTGCACTATTCGGGATCGATCTGGCTTGCCGGAGGATCAGTGACGCTGACCGGCGAACCGGTTGAATTGGCACTTCCGTTCCCCGGGAGGTATCGGGTCGAAACCAGCCAGCCAGTACAGATTGATACAAGTGCCGTCGCGTCTGGAGACATTCTCAGCATTGGGGCCGAGGCAGTAACAATCAACGGACCGAAAGGTGTTGCTGCCAGGCTGATCTGGGATACTGGTGTGGCTCCGGTCGCGCCAGAAAGCTTGGATCGAGAGGTTTATACCGGCTTCCGGATGCTTTCGCTATGAATGCCGATATGCCTCTTTCCCCTCGGGTGGTCAGCACCACTCCGATACCATCTGAGCCCGGCAACAAGCGGGTGATTTTTTGGGGAACATATGATCTTAGCAAACCCCGTACTCGAATTCTCCGAACTGGATTGCAAGAGCTCGGCGTAGAAGTAATTGAAATCCACGCAGAGATTTGGCCCAAACACGCGGATAAAAGCCAATTGAACATGGCTGTGATGATCCGAGTGTTGTTCAGCGCGCTCTTGGCCTATCCGCTTCTGATCCTGCATTATTTGCGTGCGCCTCGTCATGACGCAGTGATGGTTCCCTATCTTGGCGCGCTCGATACATTGGTGTTGTGGCCCTTTGCCCTGCTACGTCGGCGGCAGATCACCTGGGACATGTTCCTTTCGCTTTACGACACTGTCGTTAACGATCGAAGTATGGTTGGAGCCAAGTCACTGCCGGGCCGGATGCTTTGGGTCACTGAATGGCTGGCCTGTCGGGCAGCGCATCATGTCTTGCTCGATACGAAGGCGCATGCCGAGCATATTGCACGGATCTTCAATTTGCCTGAATCCAGGATTGGAGCAGTGCCGGTGGGAGCTGAGCCGGGATCCTTCCAGCGTCTGCCTCCTCCTGCGCGCCACGACGGTCCCACTAGAGTGTTGTTTTACGGACAGCTCATCCCGCTGCATGGGCTTAAAACGATATTGACGGCAGCTACCTCGGATCGAGGTCGCGATATCAATTGGCGCCTGATTGGCACCGGGCAAGAGCGCCTATTGCTCGAGACAGCTCTGGTGGATGCGGAGCATAATCATATCTCCTGGCAGAAGTGGGTTCCCTATGAGGAACTGACCGAGGCAATTTCAAATGCCGACATCTGCCTCGGCATTTTTGGCGCCTCTGGCAAGGCTGCGTCAGTGGTGCCGAACAAGGTTTATCAGGCGCTGTTGTCAGGGCGTTCAGTGATCACCCGAAGCTCACCTGCCATGATCGAAACATTCGGCACCGAAGCTCTCGGGGTGAAGCTTATCCCTCATTCAAATCCCGAAGCGCTGCTGGATGCCATCGCTGAATTGAGGCACGAGGGCTATCCGGTAATGCCTGAAGACAAACTGAAAATGGCCCAGCCGCATGAGATTGCGCGGACTCTTTGCGGATACTTGTTTCATTGTGCACCTCAAGCCGGATAAAACTGTGGTCGACATGAAAGAATCCCGCCGCAATACTAAGACCCATTACGGTACCGTAATCAGGCATAGGCATTTCGGCCTGGCTATTCCGGCTCTTCAATGGGTGCCGGCCCCGCGTTACTTAATGCGGAGAAATGTTATTCTTGGACTGGCCCAAAGGCTGATGCCCGGACGACTTCTAGAAATCGGATGTGGGGCTGGTGCATTGCTAGACGACTTGGCGGGAATGGGGTTTTCATCGGTTGGTGTGGATAAGTCTACTTCGGCCCGACGTATTGCCACGGCAATTTTGGATGGAACCAGAGAAGTAGAGATTCGCGAAACTTGTCAGGGGCTAGCGCTGGAAAGCTTTGATCATCTAGTCGCTTTCGAAGTACTGGAACATATTGAGGACGACTCAGCGGCGCTTATCGAATGGGCACGCTATTTGAAACAAGACGGTCATTTGATGGTTTCTGTCCCAGCACATCCCGAACGCTGGAACCCAGCCGATGTCTGGGCAGGTCATTTCCGGCGATACCGGCGGAAGGATCTTGTTGACTTGGTTGAAATGGCTGGCTTCAAGATTGAGCTAGTCCAGTGCTACGGCTTTCCTCTGGCAAATATTATGGAACGGCTGATTGCTCGGGTCTATGCCAAACAGACCCAGAAACGCGGCGAAAAGATGAACCAAGACGACCGCACTAGCGCTAGCGGTTCGGATCGCAACCTACTGACGCTTATCTGGCCTTTCTACAGCTCGTTGCTCGGAACGCTGACAATGCGGCTAGTCTGGAAAGTTCAAAAGGTGTTCCTTAACGGTGATCGTGGCATTGGATACATCATCGTCGCGCGTAAGTACTAAACATGGCTACCGCCCTGCGCTATATCGGCACCGCTGCTGCCCTGATCTTCATCGGAATCATTCTGGTTCGACACGCAGGAGACATTGCAGTGCTCGACCTCGGGTCAGGCCGCGCCCGTTATGCACTGCTAGGTGGGTTTACCCTTTATGTGCTGTCGCAGCTCGTAGGTGCTGTGGCTTGGGGGGTGACGCTAAACATCTATGACGTTGCCCTACCGCGCACACGCGCTGAAAGTCAGTTAATGGTATCGCAGATCGGGAAATACATCCCCGGCAATGTTGCCCACCTTTTGGGACGTTTCGCCCTCGCACGGAGTGATGGAGTGCCATCCGCAATTATTGCGTCATCTCTTTTGCTCGAGATCGGTTTTCTGCTCGCCAGCGGTGCTCTGGTCGTCGGAATTGTGCTCCTGACCATGCCCGATCTTGTCGCCGCAGTAATTGCAGACCTTCCAGGATCCTGGCTCGATGGACAGATGACAATCATCTTCTTCGGAATTCTGGCCTGCATCATGATTGGCCAGATTGTAATCTGGCGCAAAGCGGGAAAACCGAAACTTAAATCTTCAAAATGCTTGATCCTGTTGTTTCTGCATAGCTTCAACTTTTTGATGCTGGGTTTGTCACTTTGGTGTGTCGCACGGGCGATCTACCCTCAGGGTGGTGCCGGTATATTGCAATGCATCGCAATCTTTTCGACAGCCTGGGTCATCGGTTTTCTGATGCCGGGCGCACCCGGTGGTATCGGTATTCGAGACGGAATTATAGCTATCGGACTTGGCCTTTTCACTGATCAGGGAGTCGGTCTAAGCGCTGCGATCGCGCATCGCGCGATCTCGGTTCTGGGGGATGTAGCTGTGTTTGGGCTTGGCCTAACCCTGCGCCGATATCTAAGCAGTAGTGAGCACGAAGCTGTATAAGTTTCAAAATTTGGATCAGGTCAGCCAGACAATTTGCAGCGGAGTCTATCGTATCTGAAGGTCGCCATGCGCTGTCTCAGGCGCTAGGGTGCCGTCTTCTATTCGTTTCCAAACGTAGTGCGACTTCTGGTGCGTACTACATTCCTTGAGCGCACCCAGCATCGCCCAAAGCCAGGGTTGAGGTCGTTCAAGTTTGACCCAAACCTATCGTGAGTTTTGAGCAGGCAACCGATCAATGTGCTTTTTCACAACATCGTTCGAGAGGGTCGCGTTCAGTCGCCACTCACCTAACGGGATGACCGGCTTGTTTGCGGCCTGTGCATCAGGTTCAAAAGTAACAACAATGGTTTCACGCTTGTCACTTTCATCAAGATCAAGCTGGATCATGAGCCGTGTAACGCCTGAATTCGGATTCTGCATCGCACATTCAGAATTGAATGCCGTTTCGCAAGGATTGGCTGAAAGTTGAGAGAAGGTGGCGTTTGGCGGCGACAGAATGCGCGCGGTTAGTTCTTTCCCATCCTGACGCAATGTGGCCTTGGAGCCATCGACTGTTAACTGCGCTTCGGTATGCATTGCCCACGCCACCCGCCCCCGTTGATCAGAGCTAATTTCATCCTGAACCAACACTGTCGTTCCGTCGACAAGAGCTATTCCTCGTCTGACCGTTCCCTTGGGCTTTCCATAGGCGTCTGAAAGATCGGCGATTGCAAAATCGAAACCCGGAAACTGCGCCAACTCCTCAACATAGGCCCGCCCCGTTTCGATTTGATTTGCCATGTCAAAGGTCAGTGTATTCTGCCCGATCGTGGCCGTTCGATAATAGTCAAAACGTTTGTCAGTAAAGTAGCCGGGCAATTGGTAATTTCCGAGCCCAAGATCCACCCCCCAACGTACACCGTCGGCTTCAAGCACAAAGGTGCCCGCATCAAGGTCATTGTGATGGCTGCTAAGCGGGCCAGCCTTGAGGCCGATATAGCTGGCCTTAGGGTCATTCCAACCAGACCGCATGGTTACGATCCCAAGCCCTCCAGACCAATAGGATGTTGATCGGGCAGTGATTGGTTCACTATTGCGACGCTGCTGCCAGATCAGCTTGAATGCTGGATGGGAAGACCGCATTTTGCTATTTATCTTAGTGCCGTAGCCCGGATGATTGAACCGCGACGCCAACCAGGTCAATACAACAAGGTCAGTGCTTGTATCGCTGTCTCCAAAGTTAAACAGCATGCCAGTTGGCCCAGATGCATGGATCAGGAACTCACCAAAATTCTCCAACCCTACCATTTTAGAGAGATCAAAATCATGCCCGAGGACGGAAACAAGCGCATCAAACGCCACCGCCGCGTCCCGGGCGGACAAAGCCCCGTACATCGGTCCTTCTGGCCAAGCCCCATCCGGAGCGAACATTGCCAACCCATTTCTAAGTGAAACCTGCGCTTGCTCAATAATATGATCAGCCAGTTCCGGTTCTGTTTCTGACACAACCAGAGCAGCGACGATCATTCCCGCATTACAAACGATGTTCCAGTTGAAGGATGCAACGGGCCAGGCGATATCCGCAGTAGCCGTCCCATCAGGAAGCGACGCGGGAACAGATACTGGATTCACCCAGCGTTGGGGGGCGACCCAACCCTTGTCATAATAAAGCGTATCCAGATCGTAGATTTTTGCGGCTTCTTTCAACCCCTTCTCCACAAGTGCCGATCGAATAGTCTGATGATCCTCTTCGGCCAGATTGTCACTAATCCAACTGTATCCGAGCGACACCGCCAAAGTGACACGGCTTAATCCCAGAAAGTGTGCGGGCTGCCATGTTTCCAGTTCCGAAAACTGCAAGAGCTCGGTTCTGGCGCGATCAACATATCGACTGTCACCGGTCAATCGCCAAGCCAAAGCCAATGTGGTGAGGCGTTCGACCGGACGTTGTCCAAATCCACGAAAAGCTTCGTGAAGCTGACCATCTCCATTCCGAACTGCCTCAACAATAGTAGGCGACTGCAAATGCGCTTCTGCACTGTCAATCAATGCCTGATAGTCAGCCGCGAATACCTGATCGGCTGCGCGCTCTGTTTCTATGCGCTGCACGATCTCATCCGTTAGAACGACTTGCGGCACTGAGTTTTGGGACAAAGCGCTTGTAGCGCAAAAACAAGCGAAGGACAAAACGAACAAAAAGAGGGCTTTAATCGGATTCACACTTCTAACGGTTGCGATCATGGGTTTCTTCCGCACTGGAAACGCCTGCAACCCGACTCTGCAGCGGTGGCCAAATTCTGTCAAAGACATCCGATTAGTTTAGCTTAGCAAATTGATATGCTAAACGCCCCGCCCGGCAGCCTATTGGAGTAATGTTTAAGTAGAGCCGAAAGGACAAACGTAAAAAAGCCAGCCACGAGAACCTAGCGCAAGCGATCCGAGCATTAATATTATGGTCGCATGGCTTGATCACGGAACCGAACCGGAAACGAGGCCAGTGCCCATCGATTTTCATGTGTTTGTTTTCGTTCCCGGCCTAGCGCAGACCGGGAACCACTTATTGGAGTGCTTCAGGCGATGGACATGCCGAGCGCTTCAAGTTGGTCTGTCAGGGCGCTTTCTGCTTCGGCAACACTGTTCCAGTCATCAGCCGCCAGGTTACCAAGATCCAGATCCTCGGCCTGAACATCCTGAAGTGTAACGGTATGGCCGCCATTTCCGACAACTTCAAAGATAAGATCGCCATCAATTTCGGTGACCGACACATCGCTTTCGCTCAAAGCGTTGAAATCGATGATATCTTCATCGGCATTAAAACCGATAATCTGGGTCTTTACCCCCCAGTCCCAGGTAAGCTCTGCCACATCCGCTTCAGCGCCGAAGGTCACAACTCCTGGTGTTTGGCTGTTTCCGGGTTCGTTGGTTCCACTACCGATATCTGGTTGGGTCGATCCCCCTGTCAGATCTCCGACCCGTGTCTGATAACCGTCTGTCGTCGCCCCGACAGGAGCCTGTGGGGTCAGCAGTATGGTGCGAGCAACCAACGTCACATCGTTCTGGTCAAAGCCAAATGGTACCTCGAGATTGTCTTCCATCACCTGATCAAAATGGAATTCGACCAGACCCGGGATCAGGTCAGCCTTGGTCACGCCGGTCAGCGTGATGCTTTGTCCGGTCGGCAAGGATGAGATCACCAGACCATCGCTACTGTCCTCGACGCTAAGTCGCTCGCGGGTTCCGAAATACAGGAAGCTGATCTTCATCGTTGAAGGATCAAAGCCGTCAATAACTTCGTGCACGCCATATTCGTGGCTGCGAACATAGACTGTGTCAGCATCGCGAGGTCCTACGCCCTGCTCCCAACTAAGAACGCCGCCCATATCCTGACGGAGGTGTTCGTTGCCGACCACACCAAAGCTGTCGATGGTCACGTCCTGGAAGGTGACACCTTGCACGATTTGCGCCGCGTCCGACCATGGGCTGTCGATAACAATCTCGCCGGCCTTGGATTTGGTGACGATCATGCCGTGAACCGACGTACCGCCAAAGTCCAACTCGTCCACACCGGGGCGGAATCCGGTTATGTCGTCAGCGTTGCTATCGGCCCGGTATTTCACCCCGCCCGTGTCTGTATTGCCGGTGATCGCGGGCGGGTTTGACCCGTCTGCATCATAACTGAGGTCATAGCCCTCTCCTTCTCCCGGCGAGACGATAACTTGCCCCAAAGCTGTGGACACTTCGTTCAACACCGTCTGATCCGTGATAGAGAAATTGCTAAGCGAAAGATCGGACAGGCCAAAGCCAGTGAATACGATCTGCTTGGTTACATTGCCCGAGGTCAACTCAATTCTAACGGTCTGCCCCAGAGCGTCCCCACTCTCTTCGAAAATCGAGAAGTTATCAGCCCCAATGTCCGGTCCGATTTCAATGACATCTCCCATCGCGGGCAGGAAGCCTTCGACCGTCTGTGCCTCGCTGGCAAGGCCCAGCATGACGTGCATATGTTGGTGGCTATGGCCACCGCCACCACCGTCTCCGCCACCATCGCCACCGCTGGTCGGCATTGAGCCATCAGTGCCTATCAGCCCAACCACTTCAGCTGCGGCGGTATTGTCCAGAATAGTGAAGTTTGCCGGGCTCAGCTCAGCAAGTGTCACACCGCTGAGGGTCGTGGCCTGGTTATTGGACGGGATCGAGAACACAACCGCGCCATCAACCTCGGCAACCTCCAACGCGTCTGCACCGACCCATGCGATGAAGATCGTATCGGTCGTAGGGTCGAAATCCGGGATCGTTGCATTCGTGCCCCAAGCCCAGTTAATCACCACATCCGCAGTATCTTCTGTGGTGTCAGCAGTCCCGTTGCCGGTCGGTTCCGTGGGTTCCGGATGTATGACCGGTGGGACAACGGGCGGCGACGTATTCCCGTTATCGGTGCCGCCATTTGTATCCGTGGGCAAGACACCGTCGGTGTATACCTTGATAGCGTCTTCGATACTCGGCGCGTCATAACCGCCGAATTGCGAGACATACCGCAGGATCGAAGTACCGTATTCATCGGTGGATACACTTCCACCCTGAAGCAGAGCCAACGTACCCCATGCCCCCCGCAGGTGCGCGGCGGCCATTATGCCAGTGAGACTGAGCGTGACAGAGACGGCCTGGCCATTTTCCAGATAAGTGCGTGTCGTGCCGAGATAGTCGGACAGGCTCTCTCCCTGATAGCCCAGCCCGGTTTCGATGACTTGAAGATTGTAGCCAAAAGCTTCTTGAATCGCGCGCTCCTGCGCTTCGGCGGTTGTGAACTCTGCCAGCGAATTCACCCCGTTCTTACCGGTCCACGTGCCATCCCAGGTGTTCGAAGCCGCGCCATTCCCATAATAGACATCATCGGTGTAATACCCGAGGTCAATTAACAGCGCCTCGCCGAACTGATATCCAACAAAACCAAGCGAGTTCATCGAGCGATAGGACATCGCGTCCCATTCATCACTGCTTAGATCAGACCAGCTGGAATAGCTTGGATAGAAGTCGTCAACGGCCCCTCCCGCCCATTGGTTCAGCTGCCAATCCTGAATGATTCCTGCGTCGTATCGATCTCGATCCCAACCAGATTCAAATGCACGCAAAGCGTCGCGAAATTCTTCATATGTTCCATTACTCATCTTGAAACAGACTCCCATCTTGTCGTTGTTTCAGCCCAAGTATTTCGGCTTTATTAGCCCGATGAATTCAGGCCCAACTTGCGTAACAAGTCAGAAGTTCAGGACACGTTAAGAGTTCATTAACGAATTAATCTGAGCGGATGCGGGCCTAGGCCAACCTTTTGATGCGCTAAAAAACGCTGTACGTCAGTGGGTTATAGCGGGGTTTGAGCAAAAGATCGGTGCAGTTGCGCGAGTCTTCGCCAAATTTGGAATGTCGCAATAATTAACTTTGCATTATTGCCAGATCGAACTGTTAAGAAAGCCGCATCCGAGCCAGACCGGCTGAGGCGTTTTTTGGTAATCAGGCGATGATCAGAGACCCCAATCCTGTGATTGCTGAGCCGTCAGCTCGCTGATGTGCTGCATGACATCGAAATGCTCATCAACACCCTGTACGCTGATCACCTTTTGGCCATTTGCCGTGACCCAGTGAGTGCTGGAACGCCATTCGATCTGAAGTTGATCCAGAGACGAGATCCCGAACCCTTCCAGATCGATAACAATCGAGTCGTCAGCCTCAAAATCCCGGATCACCTGACCACCATACTGGCTGCCCGGGCCGGTAATGACAAAAGTATCGCTGCCTTCGCCACCGAACATATTGGCAAACCCGGCTTCTGAAGACTGGTCTGCATCAAGGATGATGACGTCGTTGCCGTCTCCACCATTTGCATTGGTGATCATCGCGCCTTTGCGGATCACGATGGTGTCATTGCCGTCGCCGCCGTTCAGAGTAGCGAACTGATTGAGCGCACCGCCAACAATGTAGTCATCACCAGCACCACCATTCAGGGTCAATCCACCACTGCCGGTGTCGCCGATCATGTAGTCCCAACTATCGGTGCCATCTACGGTAACGAGCTCTTCGCCGACCTCGGCATCAATCCGGTTGCCATACTTCTCGAACCACTCCAGCGTGTTTGCACCAAAGGGCGGTTCGTAGACAACCTGATAGCCTTCTTCATCGTTGCCAACCAAGCTGCGCAGGTCGATGTATGACGGGTCAAATCCGTTCCCGTCATCGTCATAGCGCACGATGATCTCGTCTGTCAGCTTATTGAACAGAACGATCTGACCGTTTTCGATGCGGTGATCCAAATCGAACCAGCCGGACATCCCGTAAGCGTCGAGGTCGATCTCGATCCGATCGCCTTCGCTGGCGTCGAAATCGGTGATCGTGTTCTCGCCGCCGTTCAGAATGAAGGTGTCAGCTCCTCCGTTACCGGTCAGCACGTCTTTGCCATCACCCGAGGTGAAGACGTTATCGCCGTCGTCGCCGATGATCACATCATCATGGTCGCTGCCATAGATGTTCTCGACGCTCCAGAGCAGATCATAGCCTTCCTTGTCGCGAATCTCGTCATTGAGATCGAACGGATTGGCGCTGTTGCCATGCCAGGCCCAGTAATACTCACCGCTGGCATCTTCCGCCTTGTTGTTCATGTCGACATAGATGCCGCTCAGACTGTCACCATACCAGGCCGTGTCATTGCCTTCTCCACCATACAGCTTATTAAAGCCGCCACCGCCAGCCATGATATCGTCACCGCCAAAGCCGTAGAGAACATCATTGCCGTCATTGCGGATTTCGGCCTCGTTTCCGCCGTGGGTATCGCGCTCGGACGTATAGGCTTGCAGAACGTCGTTGTGGTTTGTTCCCAACTGACGATCCTCGTCATGAAAGCCGACCATCGAAACACCGCCGAACGCCCCGAATGTGACGAACTTGCTGGTTCCAAGACCTGCAAGGTCTTCACTGCTCAGGCCAAGGTCGATCTTTTGGCCCAAGCCATAATGCGCACCATCCGGCCCCGTGATCAGAGCGGTTTCTTTCAACCGTTGAATGAAGGCATCTGTGTTCTGCTGCGAGATACTTGTTGCGCCCGGAAAGATGTTCGACGCCTCATCCCAATAGAAGGTTGTAATCACCTTGAACTTGTTGTCGGCCGGATCAAGCGCGACCAGATCGAATGCCGCGCCATCAACGATCGATGCCTGCAGGTCCAGCGTTACTGGCCCCTCCACGTTGACTGGTACAATGATCTTGTCTTCAAGCGGGTTGAAGTCGAGGATCTCGACCAGAGAAACCTTCGGCGGGTTGACGGTTTCGACAACCTGCTCCTCGGTCTTGAACATGTTCTTGATCCCGTCGATCAGGCCTCTGGCAAGGTTGATGAACAGCTTCGCGCCCGGCAGCATCTTGGCGAGTGCCAGATTACCTGCCTCTTCCAGCCACTCTTCGCCCAGACCATTCGATTGGTTATGGTTGGGATCATGAGTTGTTGGTTCAGGCACAGAGCCAATAACGAACGTGTCGGCCCCTTTTCCACCGTAAAGCGTGTCGGCAGAGGTTTCGTCGATATGCCCGGTAAACAGGACATCATCACCGTCACCGCCGACAAGAAGGTCGTTACCAGTACCACCGTACAGTTTGTTGCCTTCATTCCCGGCAATCAGGATGTCATCGCCTTCGCCGCCAACAAGGATGTTCTTGCCTCCGCCGCCAATGATCTTGTCGTTGCCGGATTCGCCGAACAGCTGATCATCACCTTCACCTCCATCGATGTAGTCGTGGCCACCGCCACCATAGATGACATCATTACCGCCATCACCGAACAACTGGTCGTTCCCACGGTAGGCGATGATGATGTCATCTCCGTCACCGCCCGAGATATTGTCCCGATGATGATAGTTGGAATAGTAATTCTTGATCGAGGTGCCGCCATCATAGTTATCCCAGTTTTCGGGGTTCCAACCGTGGATGACGTTATCCCCGTCATTCCCTTCGATACGGGTGTAAAGATATGTCCCCTTGCTTTGCCCACTTGAGAGACGGTGCATCAGGTTTTCAAAGCTCACCTCACCGTCTGCCATTTTGTATTCACCACGGGCTTTGACATCGCGGCCGACATAGGTGCCGCTGGTGTCATGCAGATGGGTCCCATATTTATCCCACCAACCGCTGTGGCCATCGCCAGGTGATTTACCACCGGTCCAGACGGGAATATCAGGTTTGTTGCTGGCTACAGTCTCGTCGTCCGAGGCTGAATCTTCCCAGACGTAGTCCTGCAATTCACTGCTTTCTTCCGACAGCAGACTAACCGGCGGGATCACGATAGGATCGTCATCCGTTTCACCAAGACCAACCGATATGTTGAACGTGCTCGCCGAGTTGGGCTGGAATTTTGATTTGCTAACATGTTTCATGTCTTTCCTCCTGTTTCCTGGATGGTCGACACCCGAGGTTCGGGCCCATACGCATCACAGATCATAGGAAAGATGTGGTTTTTCAGGCTGTTGATCTCAACAGGCGAAAGCCAGTTAAGTTGTTACAAAGTATGACAAAAATGGAATCCACGGCCTGAGAAAACCAGCAATCCGGCTGGCGCCTGTTTCAGGCCCCAGCCGGTGAGTTTGGTTTTCCCTCTGTTTGCCCGGGCGTCCGTTTCAACAGGAACTAAGACGCCCGGATTTTGGTTGCGCAGCGATAGATGATCGCTGAGCTTTCGCCCCACTTAGGCAACCATATCGACAAAGAAGCTGTCGGTCGGAACGGGGGTTCCGCAGATGTCTTCGCCGCCTGCAGTCGGTACGATTTCGCACAGCGGCGGAGGCGCCATTTCCGTCAGGTCATACTCATCCTCCGGTACTTCGGTGCCGCATTTGGGCAGCGGCAGGATCGGGGGTACAGCGATGACGTCATCACCCTGATCCAGAACGATCGGATCAAAGGGCAGCGGGTTCACTGCAACCAGATCTTCACCGTCCTGAGGCACTTCGGTGCCGCAACGGGGATCAGGCATGATCGGCGAAACTGCAGTCACATCGTCACCTTCACCAGCGGGAACCGCACCATAAGGCAGCGGGGCTACTGCGATCAGGTCTTCACCATCCTGCGGAACCTCGGTACCACACCGGGGGTCAGGCATGATCGGGGAAACTGCGGTGACGTCGTCACCTTCACCGGCAGGAACCGCACCAAAAGGCAGCGGGTTCACGGCAACCAGATCTTCGATGGGATCGGCAACCAGCGGATCAATCGGCAACGGATTTACAGCCACCAGGTCTTCACCATCATTTGGCACCTCGGTTCCGCACTTTGGAAAAGGCTGAATCGGGGGCACGGCGATGACATCGTCGTTGGCTTTCTCGAAGCTCGTAGCGGTTACATGTTTCATTGTATTTCTCCTTGTTACACACTTTGTTTAGCACCCAAAAAATCTTAGAAACTTCCTCCTCGGGTATAACAAAAAGGTGGTTATCCGACCCCTTCATTACAACGCGAAAAAGGGGGCTAAATTGTTACAAAGTATGACAAAAATAGGCTCTCAAGCCGGGCATCATCTCTTTTCAGACAGGACGCGCTTCCAAGATGTGGACCAGCACCCGCTCAGGTACCACCTTCGCCCCTCCTCGCCTTCAGGATCGAAAAAACCAGCGCCATTTCTGGCGCTGGTTTTAGCTGTTTCTTCCTATTGGGCAGCTCACATCATGCGGTCGATCAGACCTCCCGGAACGTGGTCCGGATTTGTTTACTGAGAGGATCAAGAAGGTACTGGAACAAGGTACGTTCGCCGGTTTCGATGAAGACGTCAGCCGGCATACCCGGCAGCAGGCTCAACTGGCGGTCAGACAAAAGTCCGACAGCCTCCTCGCTTAGTGCAACCCGCGCCTCGTAGTAGGGTAAGCCAGTTATCTGATCTGTTTTCAAATCAGCCGAGACAAACTCAACGTGCCCATCCAACCGAGGGGCAACATGTTGATCGAACGCCCCGATCATCACGCTCGCAGCCTGGCCCAAGGCGACATTGTTGATGTCCTGTGGCATGACACTAGCGGTCACCACCAACCCGTCATCCTCGGGCACGATCTGCATCAGCGTTTCGCCCGGAGACACTACGCCGCCGACTGTATGCACCCCCAATTCATGCACGATGCCATCCGCCGGAGCCCGAAGGTCAACCCGCGCCAGCTGCAACGCGGCCGCGCTCCGACGTTCTTTCAAGCCATCCAGTTCGACCTCCAGCGAGGAGATCTCGTTCATCACCTGCTCGCGGAAGGTTTTTTCCAGTTGCAGGATATGGATACGCGTCTCACTGATACGACCACGGGCGACTGCAATCTGAGAGGTCAGGCCGCCACTATTACCGACAAGACTGCTTCTTTGACGCTGCAAAGTCGTCACCCGGGTGCCAGGCACTAAACCCTTTTCAAAGAGCTGCGTCAGACCCTCCAATTCGCTGTCGATCAGTTTGATCTCTTCTTCGGAAGCTTCGCGCTGCGCCTCCAGGCCCACAATTTCCTGCTCTGCCTGTTCGATTTTCTCTTCCAAGGCCGCGACCTCACCATCCTGCGACAGACGACGTGCTTCCATCACCGCGCGCTGCGTTGCAAGTGCGCGGTCAACTTTGTCTTCGTCTTTCCGGGACGCAAGCTCCTCGGTCAGTACGAGATCGTCCAGACTATCGCGCTCGGCCGTCAGACGAACTAACTGCGCTTCAAGCGCCACGAGCCTGTCATCGACCAAGGCTTGGCTGCCTGACAACAGCTGATCATCAAGTGTCAGAACAACATCGCCAGCCTGAACCCTATCTCCGTTTTTGACGTGAATGGCGCCGACAATACCTCCGTCGGGATGTTGCACAGCTCTGAGGTCGGACGAGACCACCACACTACCAGCCGTCACGACCGCCCCGGACATCGGGGCTTTCATCGCCCAACCACCGAATCCTATGGCGAGCACTGCAATTGCGACCAGACCAAAGCCGATGGATCGGGTAGAACGATCCCTAAACCCTTCGGTCTTCGTGTTGGAATTCTTGTTGGTATTCATGACTTCCTCCATTCATTCTGTTTACAGCGCCGGCCTGGGTCAGCCCGTGGCGGCAACGATTTCTGTTTGTTGGGGTTGTTCGACGGTCTTCTGTTCAGCAGCAGGCCGTGCAGCTCCGGCGGCGGCCTGATTGCGTTGACGCAACCGCTCCATCACTTCTGTTCGAGGACCAAAATCTCCGGCGCGACCGTCTTCCATGATCAGAATCTTGTCGACTGAACCCAGCACGCTCGCCCGGTGCGCGATGACGATCACAATCGCCCCGCGTGCCTTGGCGGCGAGAATGGCATGGTTCAGTGCGGCCTCACCCACGGCATCCAGATTCGAGTTGGGCTCGTCCAGAACCACCAGAAATGGATCACCATAAAGCGCTCGTGCAAGGGCAACACGCTGTCGCTGACCACCGGACAAGGCCGCGCCACGCTCGCCAACCGAGGTGGCATAGCCGTCTTTGAAACTAGCGATCAGTTCGTGAACACCCGCTGCCTTGGCGGCGGCAATCACCAACTCGTCCGTCGCCTCGGGATCAAAACGCGCGATATTCTGGGCGATCGTTCCGTCAAAGAGCTCAACATCCTGCGGCAGAAAGCCAATCTGGGGGCCAAGCTCCTCAGGCAGGTACTGGTCGATCGGCACACCGTCGAGACTGATGCTGCCTTTGGCCGCCGACCATGCACCAACAAGTGTGCGCGCCAAGGTTGATTTTCCGCTGCCGGTCGTCCCAATCACAGCCAGTGCCTCGCCTGCTTTCATATCGAAACCAACACCTTTGAGAACAGCGGCAGTGGCCATCGGAGGGGCAGCGATCAGGCCGTCAACGGTCAGCGACTTCTGTGCCTTGGGCATGGAAATACGACGGTCAGCTTCGTCACCAGAAAGAGTTTGCTTCAGCTGAGCCCATGCTTGCCGGGCAGCAACCAGATTGCGCCAACTACCGACCAGAGTCTCGATAGGCTGCAAGCCACGGGACATGATGACCGATGCCGCAACGATTGAACCAGCCGATATATGTCCATGGATGGCAAGATAAGCGGCGACCGCAAGAACGGCGGACTGAAGTGCCAGGCGGAACACCTTGGTAAAGCTACCAGACACTCCGACAGTAGTGGCCGCCTTAGCACTCGCACCAAGGTGGAGATCATTCACATCTTGCCAGGTCTTGCCCAGATTGGACTGCATCCCCATCGCGCGAACCATTTCGGCATTCCGGCGGCTGGCTTCTGCCAGACGGTTGCGCTTGGCTGAATGCTCAGACTGAACGCACGCGGCAGCGCGGACCTTGATATCCGTAACGATGGCAATGGCAACCAATGCCAGCGCGCCAATTACACCGACCATACCTAGCCACATGTGCATGGCAAAAACCAATCCCAGATAGACCGGGATCCACGGCAGATCGAACAAAGCTCCGGCACCTTGGCCCGACAGGAAACCGCGAATTTTTTCGACATCTTGAATTGCCGCCGCAGGGTTGCCACCCGGACGGTTGCGTGACGGCTCGGACAAAGTGCAATCAAACGCTGTTCGGGTGAGCCTTTGTTCAAAGCGATGCCCCATGGCAACCAGCACACGGGTCCGCGCGCCGTCAATCAAGGCCATGAACAGGTACAGACCGGCGACAAGTGTGCTGAGCGCGACAAGCGTATTCACGCTTTGGCTAGACATCACGCGATCATAGATCTGAAGCATGAAAATCGGGCCTGTCAGCATCAATAGGTTCACAACACCGCTGAAAACGCCGGTGGCAATCAGATTGCCCCTCAGCGCGCGCCGAGCGCTGGCAAGTTGTGGATGAACGGATGAATGCTTTGACATAGCTGGCTCCCAATAAAAACTCTGTGGGTGATACTTGGAGGCCAGCCGCCGATGACCCAAGGGCTTGTCACACTTTGATTCAATTGACGAATTTGGCCGGTTGTTTGCCGATCTGGCGAAACCGAGTGCCCCGAAATGCGGTATCGGTGGGTGAAACCCCTTTGCATCATCAGCGGCATAGCGGTTGCAATTTCCACTTGGGAATGCGGCGGTATTTGAATTAGCGTCCCAAGTGAGGGGGATGGGACAGGGAGCCTACGCGCAATGCGCTGGAATGATCTGACACTTCGAACACAAGTTATGAGCATCGTGCTTATCAGCTGGACGATTGTCGGCGTGTTCTCGGTAGTCACCGACGTGGTCCAGATCCGAAATTCTCGCGCTGAAGAGATCCGAAACAGGGGCGATGCCTTTCTTGCGCAGGTGGTTTCAACCCTCGCCCGCGTGCCTCCTGACAGCCGCTCCGAAGCAGCGCTTGGTTTCTTTCCTGCAGAATGGAGTGTCAGGGTCGGCACGCAGGATGCAGCAACCACTTTGGCCAATGGCCGCGACCGCCCGAATCTGGCTAACTGGCTGACGGCGCGGCTGGAACACCGTGGGATCGCCGTCGCGGAACTGTCCGTGGCAGACACGGTCGTTGACGCCAAACACGACCAAAGCGCGCTGTTGCAACTGTTCAAGAGCCACTCGGGCGAACCTATCGATGCAGAAAGCGTTGACGCGTTTCTGGTGAGCGTTTTTTCGGTCCGGCTCAAGGATGATGACGAATGGCTGAACTGCTATTTGCTCATGAAAAACAAGAACATTGTACCTTTGGTCATCGTTGGCTCAATCGACAGTCTGGTCGCGCTTACCCTGCTTTGCGCACTTGCGTTTCTTATTCAGAAAGTGATGCGACCGCTGAGCGCGATGGCCGTCAATGCCGAGTTGATCGGCCGGGGTGAAGAAGTCGGCCCACTCGTCGAGGCGGGTGCCATTGATATCCGCCACACAATTATTGCGTTCAATCGCATGGAAGCCCGGATTGTTCTGGCGCTTGAGTACAAGACAACCTTGCTTCGTAGCCTCGGGCATGACCTGAAGGGACCGATTGCCCGGATGCACGATGCGATCCAGAAATTGGAACCAACAGCACCCAAAGAGCAACTGCTCAAGCGGTTGGAAACCATCAGTGATATTGTGAATTCCGTCACCGACCTCAACCGCGAAACTCATCACGATGGAGAGCTTGCACGCCTGGATCTGCGATCGCTGATTGAGGCGTTGGTAGATGAACAGGTAGAAGCGGGCCGTGATGTGACCTGCACTATCGAACAGTCTGCTGTGGTCAAGGGGCGACACAATGCGCTTACCCGGGTTCTTAGGAACTTGCTGGAAAATGCGGTCAAATACGGGGGCCGAACAAGTGTTTCTTTGACCACGTCGAATGATATGGCGGCAATTCACATAGAAGATGAAGGACCAGGTATCCCAACCGAACAACTTGAAACAGCATTTGAGCCTTTCCAGAGACTAGGAGCCACCGAACCCGGCACGGGCCTCGGCCTCGCCATAGTCCGGGCGATTGTGGTTGATCAGGGGGGCACTGTAACGCTTGAGAACCGCCCGAGCGGAGGCCTTAGGGCAAATGTGCTGTTGCCGCTTGATACCGGAGTTCAGCCGGGACGAAAGATGTAACCCTGCCCCCAGACCGTTCGAATATATTCCGGATTTGAAGGGTCGCTCTCAATCTTCGATCGCAACCGTTTGATCAGAGCATCAACGCTTCTGTCTCCTGCACCGCCATGCTGTCGGGTCCGGGCAACGGCAAGAAGGTCTTCTCGGGTACACAACACGTCCGGGTTTTCAGCAAAGAAGCGCATAACCCGCACTTCGCTTGAGGTGAGTGTGATGAGACGACCATCTTCACTTTTGAGATGTCGCTCGTTTTCAACAAGCTCCCATTCTCCGAACCGGGTAACCCTGGATTTTCCCTGCGTTCCACCAGCACGCCTGCGCAGCACAGCACGCACGCGCGCGAGGAGTTCCAACTCGTTGAATGGTTTAATGATGTAATCATCCGCGCCCAGTTCCAGCAGGGAAATCCGCTCGGCGTCGTCATTAATCGAACTGATCATGATGATCCCGGCATCTATGCGCGAAGCGATCTCGTGACATAACACCTTACCACTAGTTCCTGGCATCACGAGGTCCAGCAGAAACAAGCTGTAGGTTTCATCAGCCATCATCAACCGCGCAGCGGGTACATCTTGCGCGTGTTCGATTTTGTACCCTTTGTCAGTCAGAAATGCACAAACACCCTGAGCAAACTCGATGTCATCGTCACAAATCAGAATGTGCTCATCATAGCCAGCGGATTGATCCGCGACGTCTTGCATAGCTCTTCTCCTCGGGACGATGCCTGTCGTTACGATAACAACATTTGCTATTCGAAGCTGTCAATGTTGCAGAGAACGATCAAACTGTCCGGTACGCAGCGACCGCAATCGCCACTCATGGCTAAACCAGACAGTCATCCACCGAGGCATTCCGGGCGATTGAAAAGTTTGTCACGCCAAACAGCAAATTCCTCCCTCTTCCACCACTTTCCGCAGGTGGCTGAGTGCAACGAAGCAATCTTCGTCAGAGACTTGGTAGCAGGCCTTGAATTTAGTGTATCGCGTGTGCCCCGACTTAAGTGCAGTTTTGATCGCGACAGCAGGCTCTGAACCAGATTTGGGTGCTTCAGAAACTCTAAATCGTTACTGCTGCGTCCATGCTACGATAGGGGCTCCAAGTCCGACAGAGTAATATCGTAGTCAGTTTCCACCAGGGCTATCTACGGCCTTGCGGAAATCCGGCTTAGATTGCTTCGATTGTCTCCAGCCAGCGCAGCAGCGCCGCCGTGGTTTGCTGCGGTTGTTCCAGAGTTGGCAAATGGCCCGCGTGTTCGATGACTTCCAACCGGCTTTGCGGCAACAGGTCATGCATCAATTCGTGGCGTTCGACTGGGCATAACGCATCATGACGGCCGCAAAGGACCAGCGCAGATCCCTTGAAAGCGCGCAATGTGTGACTTTGATCCGGGCGATCTCGTAGGGCCTTGGATTGATTAACAAAAATCTCCGGCCCCAAGGCCATAGCCATATCCATGCATAGGTCCAAAATTGCCTGTCGATCAGGGCCATCGGTCAGATAGTTGGGCTTCATTTCCTCGGCCATCACATCGCGTAGCCGACCGTTTTTAACCGCCTCTATCTGGGGCTCACGCCTTACCTTAACCTGATCCGCCTCTGCCAGCGGGTTGGTGTCCATCAACGCCATCCCCGCTACACGCCCCGGTGCTTGCCGCAGTATTTCCATCGCAACAATGCCTCCCATGGAAAGACCGGCCAATGCGAACCGGTCGGGCGCATGACTTATAACCTCGGCGGCCAAAGCCTGCATCGTATCATGCGCACCAATGGGGGCGACAAATATCGGATATCTGCCAGACAATGCACCAATTTGCGGCGAGAATAGCCGAGCATCGCACATCATGCCCGGCAAAAGGACAAGTGGTGTCATTTGACCAGAGCAGCCCCTTCGGCCAGCGCACCCAGTTTGGCGTAGGCGATATCAGGATCGACAGCGCCAAACCCTGCAAAAGTGCCAAAACCGCAATCCGATCCGCCGATTACCCGTTCCGCTCCGACAATGTCCACGAACCGCTCAAGGCGTTGCACGACCAGTTCGGGGTGTTCCACAAAGTTTGTGGTGGTATCGACCACGCCCGGCACCAGTACCTTGTCATCCGGTATCTCGGACTTGCGGTCGCGGAACACTGTCCACTCATGCGCATGGCGCGGGTTCGAGGTTTCAAACAGCACATAGCGCGACTTGGTCGACATCAGGGTCGAGAACACTTTGTCCATCCCGATATCGCAACAATGCGGACCTTCGTAATTGCCCCAACAGATGTGAACCCGAACCTTGTCGGCGGGCACATCCTGCAAGGCATGGTTCAGCGCTTCGACATGCATTCCGGCGATGCTGACAAATTCCTCATCGGAAAGATCGGTGAACAGCATATGGCGCGAGAGGGCAAGATCGGGGCAATCCAGCTGAAGATCCAAACCGGCAGCGACGATGGTTTCATATTCGGATTTCATCGCATCGGCCAACGCGGCCAGATAAGCCTCGCGCGTTGGGTAATAGTCGTTCTGCAAGAACAGGGAGATCACGCCAGGGCTGGCCGCATTCATAAAGCCGCGCCCTACCCCATGCTCAGCCATGGCCCGCTTGAGGTTGTCGATGTCCTTCTGCAACTCTCCCTGCCCTTTCGAGCGCACGTCGCCAACGCACATGGGCCGCGCGTATTGCGGTGTTCCGCCATCATTCGCCAAACGTTGAAGAAAGCCCGGAAACATCTTCAGATCAGCCGGAGCGTTGCGCGGGCTATCGCCTGCAAACCCGGTGTAGCGGTCCTTGACATAGGTCGCGTAGGAGATTTTCGAGGTCTCGCCATCCGATACAATATCGATCCCCGCTGCGGCCTGTTTGCCCACGGTCTCGGACACTGCGCTGGTCATGCAGGCATCAAAATCTGTCTGATCGAACGGTTCCTCCTGCTCACGCGCAAAGATGAAATCGACAACTTCCTGATTACGCGGCAGACTTCCCACGTGGGTGGTTGAAATACGGGTCATCTTGTCATCTCCAATTCAATTACTTCCCTGTGCCGAGTCCAAAGTGAAGCGCGGGTCCCATACTGCGCGCCCTGACAGAGATCGGAGCGCGCAACTTTACCTTTATGCACCAGTCCAGGTTGCACCGGCAGGATCGTCTGTCGCCGTGATACGGTACAGACCTGCTTCTCCGGTCATTGAGGGCACGATGCTGTAGCTTTCATCTGGCAGAACCAGAGCGGTATCGCCTGCGGACAAAGTGGTTTCATAGCCATCGACTGTTATCCGCCAATGACCACTCGCAGGCATGAGGACAACGGGCATCTGCGCCGCGACGGGTTCGATCACGCAGGAGCTCCGCCCGAGGAAATCGACCTCAAACCCCGGCTTATCCTTGATCAGGGCATCTTCGCCAATAACTTTGGCTGGCTTGTTAGCGGAAAGCGCCATCAGATCCCAATAGCGTGCCACATATTTGCCGATAACATCTTCGACCGGAACTTCCGGATAGCTCTTAAGCTCTTCTTCGGTCAGCAGCGGCATGGGGCGCACGTTGTGGGGCAGTTCCTGACCCTTCTTGCTGTCATACAGCACGCCATTGTCGCCCAGCATCAGCCCATGCGCCTGCGCGTCTTCGATCACCTGTGGTGCCCAGGTGACACCGCCACCCGCATCATCGCCGCCCAGGATCGACATGATCATCCCATAATCCTGCCCGACATTTTCAAAACCGCGAAAGATGCCAGTTGGAATGTTGAATATGTCACCTTCCTCGGCAATAAACTCACCCGCAGTGCCATAGCGACCCCAGAAGAACCGCCAACGTCCTTTGGCGATAAAGAACACCTCGGCCGTGGTGTGGCTGTGCAGCGAATTCCGGCATTTCGGAGGTTGCCCCGCCGCGCCAATATTGAAACCGATTTTGTCGGTGATGTGGACATGCTGATCGGGGCTTTCGGATACGCCACCGCCTACGATGGTAAAGTTTTCCTTCTGGTCCGAACCGGGCGTGTGCGCGTCAATAAATGCGGTTTTACAAGGCTGCAGTTCGCCGTAGCGGACAATGCGTTGTTGGATCGTGCTCATAATAGTCTCCGTTCATTGAATTGGTACAAGAGGTCTCGATCCTCATGCACCCGGAGGGCGATTATTCAGCCGCCGCGCCCGCAAGGACGCCCGGTGGCCGTGGTACCGCCGGGTTCCTTCACTGGCATCCAATGCGACGCGCGTTTGAGGCATCAGAGATCCCCGGTTTCCAACAGAAGCTGTTTCCAGACCGCGGTTTCATCGAACAAGGTCCATTCGCGTCGCAGCCTGATGTCGCCTCCAACCAACTCGCCCCATTCGGCATGGCTGATCCCCAACACATACAACTCAGCGCCTGTGGGTTTGCCGAACACGCCCCAACCGTCATGCTTGCCATGCAAGCTCCAGCGCAGGGCCGAGCGGGGCGGCATATTCGGATCATCGCGCCCGATCTGATGATGGATGGTGAAGGTTGCGCTTGGCATGGCTGCACGCAAAGACATCCAGAACCGATCAGCCGAATCCCAGCCATGGCCCGTGACACCGCCGGGATATTCGGTCTGCACGCCTCGCTCATACTCTCGTTCAATCGCGCCCATATCTGCATTCATTATCCGTGTCAGCAGATCCGCGTGGCGGTGTCCCCATTCATTGTCATTGCCGTACCCTTTGTAGGGGCCTTCGATGTCGTTCTTGGGTGACAGAGGCTTCACACTGGCCTCGGCCCCACCTTCACGCGCTATCAGATCGGCGGCATATTCCTTGGGATCCCAGCCCATTTGCCGGACAATCGCACCCTGATCTCGGATCAGCCATTCGTCATCGATCATGTTGTCGATGGCGTGGCAGTCGGCCAGAATTCGGTATCGCAAGCGTGTTCCGGTGGCTTTGCCATAGACACCATTGCCCCGATGCGTGGCGGTCGACAGGATACGATGCGAGCTCAGCATGCCTTCTTCCGGGGTGCCCGACCAGATCACATCCTCGCCCAGCAGCTGACGGTCGGGGAACTCGGCCAACGTGGCCATTGTTGCACCAATGACATTCTGGTTACCCAACACAACCGAACCGGGCGAGCGGACGACGATGTCTGGGCTGTAATATTGATGCAGAGTCGCAATGCCACGGTCTTCCCAAATCTCTTTGGTGATGCCGATGATATAATCCGGGAAATCTTTGAATTTGGGATCAAATCCCTTCATGTCTTCCATCCTTCAGGTATGCGGGCGGAGCCGCGAACGATCAAAGGTCCGTCAATCTCGGTGCGGCGCGGCGCAGCAGCGGGATTTTCGATCTTGCTAAGTAGAATATCGACGGTTTCGGCAACCATCCGATTGGCAGGCTGACGAATAGTTGTCAGATTGTAGGCTGGCCAAGAGGCAACGGCGACATCGTCATATCCCAGAACCGAGACGTCGGCCGGAATTTGCAGGCCCAACTCGAACCGCAGCGTGTCCATCACAGAGATCGCCATATGATCATTGGCCACGAACACAGCGTCCGGTGGATCGGACGCGAACATGCGTAGCGTTGCCTCACGCGCCTGTTCTGCGATGAAGTTTCCGGCTCCACGGGCGTGCAGTTTGACACCCGCCTCTTGCAGGGCCGCTACGAATCCCGCTTCACGATCGCGCTGGGTCGAAGCGCCCTCCCACCCGGCGATATATCCGATCTTCTCATGACCGCCAGCCAGCAGAAACTCGGCTGCCTTTCGGCCACCGGCGACATTGTCGGATGTAACCGATGACATAGTGAGGTCATCCTGTGCCCGATTGAACAACACCATCGGTACACCCACTGTCCGACAGCGTTCATACAAAGTCGAGGACAGGGCCACCGATGCAGCAATTATGCCGTCGACTTGAAAGTCGAGCAATTCCTCGACTACGCTATCGACGTTTTCGGCTTGGTTCGACGCCATGAATATCATCACATGGTAGCCGCGCTCCTGCAGCGTATTCGTCAACCTTTCCAGTGCTTCAGGATAAAACTGATTATTCAGATACGCCACAACAAGCCCAATGATCCGGCTTTTGCCGGACACTACGGCACGCGCAAGGACGTTCGGCCGATAGCCCAGTTGCTCGGCGGCCTGACGCACCTTTTCAATCGTCTTCTTCGAGGCTGACGCCCCCGGAGTGAACACACGGCTAACGGCAGACTGGCTGACCCCGGCGAGGCGGGCGACCTCCATGGATGTAACTTTTTGCGCCGCCATCAGTCTGCTGTCCAACCTCCGTCTATCATCAACGCGGTGCCCGTCACCAAAGCCGATGCATCCGAGGCAAGATAAACCACTGCCCCCATGATGTCTTCGATCTCGCCCGGGCGGCCCAACTTGATCTTGTCCAATATCCATGCGCGCTTGTCCGGGTCATCAAAAGTCGACTTGGTCAAATCGGTCAGAACAAAAGTTGGGCAGATCGTGTTGACCCGAATTTTTGCAGGGCCGAACTCCAGCGCCATCGCCTTGGAAAAGCCTTCAACTGCGAATTTTGACGCGCAATAGACTGCCCTTTCCCGTCCGCCTACATGGCCCATCTGGCTGGAGATGTTCATCAGCGATCCGGGGCGCCCAGCTTCTAACAATCCTTTCGCCACCGCTTGGGTCAGAAAATAGGCCCCTCGGACATTGACATCCATTACCGCATCAAAATCCTCGGGCCGTGTGTCCACGGCCCTGCTGTGCCGGGCCAGACCGGCTGAGTTCAGCAGGATATCAAATGGCCCGTTTTGCGCCACAGCATCAGCAGTGCCTGCAACGTCAGAAACATCCAGTTCAAGTATATTCGCCAACCATCCCCGAGCGTTCATCTCTGTTGCCAGATCCTGCAACGCATCCTTGCGCCGCGCCGCCAGTGTCACTTCGGCACCATGCTCTGCCAGCGCTACGGCACAGGCCATGCCGATACCGGACGACGCGCCCGCGACCAATGCGCGTTTGCCGTTAAGATTGAAACTTGGGGTGCTGGGAAATTGGGACATATCAGACCTCGCCAACCGGAAATGGAATGCGGCCCGGAACGCGCGCCTTGTTGAACTCTCGCAAACGGGCAAAGACGTCAACACCCAGCTGGCGATAGATATCCAGCAGATCAACTAAAACCCAGTTCTCGCGAATCTTGCCATTTTCAAGCCGCCAGAAATCGAGGCTGCGCAGCGTGATCTTCTTGCCCGACGGTGCGATCCCCATCCAGCCATCATTGGTGACAGTCTGGATCATGTTGGGCCAACCCGTAACAGCCGCATAGTCACCGTCGCCAAAGAAATGACAGGTGATGTCATCTACATCCTGCCCGCGATCCGGCATTGCGTTGAGGAATGGAATCTGATGCCAATTACGGAACCCCGCGATACCCCGCCCTGTGCCGATCCCCGAGGGGCCGTACCAGTTCATCCGAGGATGCCAGAACCGCTCCAACTCCATCACCTCCGGACCACCTTCTACGGGATGTTTGGTCAGATGATCCAGCATGTCGACTATGTGCTGGCAGGTCTCTTTGCCCTTGGCCTTGTCATACGGGCCGGGCACCAGCCCGTCCTGCGTCGCTGGTCCCGGAACATGCCATTCCCGCCCCAAACCGGGTGCCATGGGCCAGGCCTGCGCTTGCATCATCACTTCGGGGATATCCCAAAGCGCCTGCACCTCGGCGACTTTGCCATTTTCGATCCGGTAAAACTCGTGAAACCGCATGGTGACCTGATGGCCTGTCGGCGGAATCTCCAGCCATGGCCCCGCGAAAGTGCCGGTATAGTACCCGCCGCATCCAACCCAATCAGCCCCGAATTCATCAGGTCCAGCCATTACGATATAATCGCGGCGCTCAAGATCGGGCCATGCGGTCAGAAGATCGCGATAGCAACAATCGTAATAAGCACTACTCCCATTGGTGTCACCAAACGGATAGCTCAGATGGAACACAGCGTCGGGAGAACAAATCTGATCCAACGCCTGCCGGACACCGGCTTCGGTAAAGTCATACATCGCAGCCCTGATCTGTGCGATCAGGGTCTTGTGCTCAGTATGCCTGTCACTCATTCTGCGGCGTCCCTGTAAGGTGCAGGCGCGCCGTAGGGGACATTGATGCCGCCGTAACGCCGTACGCGGACGTTACATTGCTCGGCGTGCCCCACAAAACCTTCGAGCATACATAGGCGCGAGCCATATTCGCCGATCAAGGTTGCCGCCTCATCAGTCAGAACCTTTTGATAGCTATGTGTTTTCAGATATTTACCCACCCATAGACCACCAGTATAGCGGCCAGCTTTTTTGGTAGGTAGCGTGTGATTGGTGCCAATAACCTTATCACCGTTCGAGACATTGGTACGCGGTCCAAGGAACAATGCGCCATAACAAGTCATGTTCTCAAGGAACCAGTCGTCGCGATCGGTCATGACCTGCACATGTTCAGATGCAATGTCATCGGCGACCTGCAGCATCTCGTCATACGTATCGCAGACGATCACTTCGCCATATTCCTCCCACGACACTTTTGCAGTGCCCGCTGTCGGCAGAATGCCCAGCAGCCGGTCGACCTCGGCCATCGTGTCCTCGGCCAGTTTGCGCGAGTTGGTCAGCAAAACGCAGGGGCTGTTATAACCATGTTCGGCCTGACCCAGAAGATCGGTCGCGCATAGCTCGGCATCAGCGGCGGTCTCATCTGCGATTACCATGGTCTCGGTCGGGCCGGCGAACAGGTCGATACCGACGCGGCCGAAAAGCTGTCGCTTGGCTTCTGCGACAAACGCGTTGCCCGGACCGACAAGCATATGAACCGGATCAATCGTCTCGGTTCCCAACGCCATGGCGCCGATAGCCTGAATGCCGCCCATCACGTAAATCTCATGCGCCCCACCCAAATACATGGCGGCGATCACCGCTGCATTGGGTTTGCCCTGAAACGGAGGGGTGCAGGCGATGATGCGTGGTACGCCCGCCACCGAGGCGGTCGCCACCGACATATGCGCCGAGGCCACCATCGGGAATTTGCCACCGGGCACATAACAGCCCACCGATTGTACGGGGATGTTCTTGTGGCCCAAAATGACGCCCGGCAAAGTCTCAACTTCGATATCCAGCATCGAGTCGCGCTGAGCTTGTGCAAAGTTGCGCACTTGTTCCTGCGCGAATTTGATGTCCGCCAGCTCTCGATCCGTCAGCTGATTGATCAGGTCTTCGATCTGGTCTTGAGACAACCGAAACGATGCTGGCGAATAGTTATCGAACTTCTCGCTTAGCTCGCGTACCGCAGCATCGCCACGTGTTTCGATGTCTTTCAGCGTCGCTTCGACGACAGCGCGTGTTTTGGCGTCATCCTCGGCCCGGTCAGCATCGGACTTACCACGTTTCAGATACTCGATTGTCATTGTCCTAATCCTTAGTTTCAGGCCGGGGCGGAGACTTCTCACCCCGGTCAAATGCTTCCCAGCCTTCACCGTTAAACAGATCGACACCCAGCTGTGCCGCTACATGGGCGAAATCCACATTCACCCAATTGTCGACGATCTTGCCGTCGACCACTTTCCAGAAATCCATATATCGGATCTCGACCCGCTTTCCGGTGGGGGCGATCCCCAGGAACTCACCCGAATGGGTTGCTTCCTGTCGGCCAAACGCAGCCGCCCACTCGCCCATGTAAAGGCGCGCTTCGTCGATGCATGTCTTGTCCGAAAAAGCCGCCTGAAACGGGCGTTGCCAATTGTCCTGAAACTGTTTCAGGCCAGTTTTTGTGCCACAGCCCTGATTGCCCATCCAGCGGAAGCCTTCCGAGAAGAATTCGCCGATGTCATCGATACGGTGATCGTTCAGACCATCCACCATGGTTTCAATCACACGGCGGGTGTCTTCTGTTTTGTCGAGGTCCGTATCACGTGTCAGCACGGCCTGTTCCGGGCGGGAACCCTTCATCTTTCTCATCCTTGTATTAGTGCCAATAGAAATTCTGTCTTCATCGGGTAGCTCAATCAGCTGACAGAAAATCCCTCGGCATCCGGTTGAGCGCCGGGTGGCGGCCAACGGCGTTATGTCTTGCAGAGCTGCTCATGCGGCTTGCTCGGCGATGTCGGCAAAAAGGTCATATCCCAGCTGCAACAACACATGCGGGATGTCGACGAAAACCCAGTTTTCGACCAACAGATCGTCCTCTCGACGCCACCAGTCGCAGACCCGCATGAAGACGCGTTTTCCGCTTGCGGGCTGGTCGAGGAAGGGTTTCACCTGGACACCGGTCAAGGAAGGCCAGCCGCCCGAGCATACGTAATTGCCTTCGCCGAAGCGGGTGAAATGCGCAGTCATGCCATTTCCCGCACTGCCGCCGGACCAACCTTCGAAGGTGGCCTCGAAAGGCACCTGGAAGCTTGCAAAACTCTCGAGCCCGACGAAAGAACCGAAGGCGCCGGGGCCGTACCAGACCATGTTGTCATGCCAAAACGGGCGCCAGGCCTCGTTCTTGGTGGCAAGCTTGGCCAGCATTTCTGTGACCATACGATAGCTCTTGGCCCCCTCGACTGGGTCTTGCGGCGTGGTCAAGATGCCATCATGGCTTGCTGGACCCTGAATCATCCCGGTGAAGCCACGGGTCTTGCCCGGGCTATCGGTGATCGGCCATTGCCCTGCAGCCAGCATCAGTTCTGGGATATCGAAGAAGATATAGCTCTCCACCGCCTTGCCATCCTGCATGCGGTGGAACTCGCCGAAGCGCAGATAGGCAAGCTCACCTGTGGCGCGGATACCAAGCCAGTCGCGCGAGAACCGACCGACGAAATAGCCGGTGGCGCTGATCCAGCCCTGTCCTTCAAATACACCGGCCATGACGATATCATCGCGCCGAAAAAGCCCATCGAAGGAGGCTGCGAGCGGGGCGATGACGTGATCGTGCAGCCCGAGGCCACCCGCGACCTCGTTGAAAGGATGCACCACGTTGACATGTGCACCGGGGGCGAAGAATCCCTCATAGGCCGGCCGGAAATTGCCTGGATGGCGTTGCGCGGCGGTGAAATTCAGAAAGGGTTTACGGTCGAGGCGTTCCATTAACTTTGTCTCTGTAGGATCTGTTCAAGGCGTCTGCGGAGAAACGCCCCGCAAGGCCCTGCGCGCATCAAAGCAAAAGGAATTCGCCCTGGTCGCCTTGCCCGGCACGCAGCCATATTCAGGCTGGCTGCGTGCGCATGGGCAAATACGGACTGAGGATGCGTGCGTCCCATCAGCGTCAGCCTTTCACAGCCCCGGCGGTCAAACCGCCCACAATCTGACGCTGGAAGAACATCACCAAGATGAACAGCGGAACCGTCGCAGAAACCACGGCCGCAACGGCGAACATTACGTTGCCCTCGGTTTGCGTTGTACCAAGGAACGCGGCGATGGCTGGAACCATTGTGCGGTTGCTTTCTGACAACAGCATCGCCCCAACGGCAAAGTCGTTATAGGCCAGAAGAAACGAGAACAGCCCCGTGGTGATCACACCCGGCCACATCACCGGAATGATCACGCGGCGGAAGGCCTGAAACTGGTTGCAGCCGTCGACCTTTGCGCTTTCGTCAAGCTCGCTGGGGATGTTCTTGAAGAAGGCGTGTAGCATCCACAGGGTGAACGGCTGGTTGATCGCGACAAGTACGATGATTGTCGTCGGCAGTATCCCCCAGATATTCCATTCAAAGAAGGGTAACAAATAACCCGAAACCAACGTGATCGGCGGCATTGCGCGGAAGATCAGCGCCGTGATCAAAAGCCAGAATGTGTAGTTATAGCTCGACCGCGAAAGCGCGTAGCCCCCCAGCGTTCCGATGGTCAGCGAGATGGCGACCACAAAGACGCAAACGATCCCCGTGTTCAGAACATTCCGCCAAAATTCTTCCTGAATCCAAGCCCCTTCGTAACCGGTGGTGGTAAAGGGTGAGCCATAAACTGCCTCGGTCCGCGCGCCGGTTAGTGCGTTCGTCCAATCGGCGATCGAGAAGAAATCCAGCTCTACCTTGAACGACCCCCAAACCGTCCAGAGGAACGGGAAAGCGGCCAGGATGAACCAAAGGATCACAAAAAGCGACGAAGCAATCCGAAGGCTTTTGGGCATTCTTTGCGCACGGCTGGCCATGTTATCTAGCTCCTTTGAAGTCACGCCAGGTGCGGACAAGCACGGGCGACAACAGAATGGCGACCCCGATAATCGTGATCACAGACGTAGCGGCTGCAGAGGACAGTTGTCGCGTTTCACCGCCGAGGTCGTTGAAGATGAAAGTGCTGAGCGATTGCGCATGGGCACCGGCGCTGAAACCAATAATCGGTTCAAACACCTTGAAATTATCCATCAACTGGATCAGCGCAACAAACGTAACCAGTGGCATGAGATGGGGAACAACCACGAATTTGACCTGTTGCCAGCGGGTTGCCCCATCGATCTGGGCCGCCTCGATCTGATCTTTGGGCAAAGTTTGCAAACCGGCATAGAACACCACGAAGGCAAAGGGGGCCGAACTCCAGACGCCATAAACCATCAGCGCCACCCACATCAGCCCGGTCGAAGCCTTTAGACTGAAATCCGGATCTCCGGCCAAGTTTACAAGGGCGTTGCCGATGACGCCACGACTGTCAATCATCCAAAACAGAATGAGCGAGCCGATCAGCGGTGTCACAATCATGGGCAAGAGCGAGAAGAAGATCATCAAACCCTTGAGGTGCCGGTGCAGTGAGTTCACCGCCAGCGCAATCACCAGCCCCAGAATGATCGTGAGGGGTGTCACAATGAATGTGAAGGTCAGCGTAAAGGCCATGGCCCGATAGAAGGGCAAGTTTCCGACCTCTGAGAAAAGGTCACCCCACGTGTCACTCGCCGCCCAGATTTCGCCAACCTCCTGTATCGCCAGGTGGCCGCGATCAAAGTAGATATCCAGCCCGACAAATCTGCCCAATGGTTGTTCGGCACGAAGCGCTGCGGTGGCTTCCTGATCGATGGTGGTCTCGGTTGTGCACCCGACAAGCGGAGTACAGTTTTCGACTTCCACCAGAACCGCCGGGTGTGGGGCGTAAATGGATTGGATCACCACCGAGACGATGGGCATTGCAATGAACAGCAGCATTGCAAGTCCTGTGGGCAGGAAAAACCAAAGGAATGTCTTATGGCGCATGTCGCAATTCCCGTGTCGGCTTGATTGGGCGGGTGCCCGAATTGGGCACCCGCGAGGGGCGTTTTACTGTAGGAAGCCCTGTTCGATTGCCGCGGCGCGATAGGCGGCCTCGACATCGGCCAGCGCCTGTTCAGCGCTTTCCTTGCCCTGCATGAAATCGGCAAGTTCATTGCCAAGTGCACTGTGCATCAAACCCATGTAGGGCAGCATCGGATAAGGCGTCGTGCCCATTTTGGCAGCGTCAAATACACCCTGCGCGTCGTCTGCAGGTTCGTACCCTTCGATCAACCAGACTGCCAGCGGCGTGGTTTCATCGTTCAACATTTCGGGGCGGACGCCATGCGTCATCGCGACAAAAGTCGCCTCAGCCTCTTCATCTGAGATGTTCTTGCCGACGGTCCATCCGTCCCACCAAAGGGTCGAGGCCGGAGTCGTGCCGCCACCCACGCTCAGCGGCGCTGCAATGGCATGGCCATCGATTACTTCCTGCAAGACACCTTCGGTTGTGGTCTGCTGTGACGCCCGTGACCCCCACATATTCATGATCGCCACATTGCCCGCGCGGTATTCCGCGTTGGTGGCATTGGAATCATGGGTCAGAAAGTCGGGGTTCATATACTCGGACAAAGCCTTCATCATGTTCAGCGCTTTGACACCGGCCTCGGTATTGACGTTGGGCTCTGCGCTGCCGGGCTTGAAATGAGTACCTCCATAGCCAAGGAACATGTTGTTGAATTCCTGCGCCAGATTCCATCCCGCAGCATAAGCACCGCCAACCGGGTTTTGCATTATGCCCTGCGCGCGAATGGCTTCGGCCGCTTCGAGCAGTTCTTCATACGTGGTCGGCACTTCGACGCCTGCCTGTTCCAGAACGTCCTTGCGGTACATCAGGTGCTGAGCGTTGGCCATGAAGGCGATGGCCATGATGTCATCGCCGATCTTGATTAACTGTCCCGGCTGCAGGTTCTGACCATGTTTTTCGACCAGGTCATTGAGCGGTCGGATAACGTCTTCATTCATCAACGCCACAATCGAGCTGTTGGCGATGATGGCTGAGGTGTATTCCGACGGATTGCCCGACAGACCGGCCACGTTGATGGTTTGGTGTTCGGATGTCAGGTTGGATTCAACAGATGCGCCCGTGCATTCCTTTGCGGCAGCGGCCACAGCCTGAATGGCGGCAAATTCGTTGCCGACGATGTTGACCCGATCCGTGATCTCGCAGGCATAACCCGCGCTCGCAGCAAAGGCGGTCAGTGACCCGGCCAATGCGATTTTCTTTAGAAACATTTTTGATTCCTCCCTAGGTGATTGGGTGCATCTTCGAAGCCTGCACCCGAGATTGTCCCGTCATTGCGGGATTGGTTTTCGTCTCTCAGATCTCAAGGCGCGCGCCGGTTTGCGCATCGAATAGGTGGCAGTGATCGGTATGGATATGAATCGACACCTGATCGTCGATTTCTGCACGATAGGTTTTGTCGGCCTTGACCGAGACCAGCGCTCCGCCGATCCGAACCGAGACCATGGTGCTGTCGCCCAGCAATTCCTGCGTATAGATGGGCGCGTTAATCTCGCCCCCGCTTTCTACGACATTGGCGTCCTCGGCGCGGAAACCCAAAGTTATTGGGCCATCCGGAGCATTCAGACCATGCACTTCGGTATTCTGCGCGCGGAACACACCGCCCTGAACATCGCCATCAACCAGGTTCATCGCCGGGTTGCCGATAAAGCTGGCGACAAACGTGTTCGCAGGCTCGTCGTAGATCGCCGTCGGAGAGCCAACCTGTTGGACAACACCCTGCTTCATGATCACCACGCGATCGGCCAGTGTCATCGCCTCGATCTGGTCATGTGTCACATAAATCGTAGTCACGGCTAGTTCATGGCTGAGGTTCTTGATCTGCGCGCGTGTCGAAACACGCAGTTTTGCGTCAAGGTTGGACAACGGCTCATCCATCAGGAACACGTTGGGCTCGCGTACAATCGCACGCGCCAGAGCCACCCGTTGACGTTGCCCACCTGACAGCTCTGCCGGCTTACGATGCAGAAAGTCGTCCAACTCTACCATCGCCGACGCACGGCGCACTTTTTCGTCATGGGTGGAAGCGTCGATGCCACGTACCCTCAGCGGGAAACGAATGTTCTCGTAGACATTCATGTTCGGATACAAAGCGTAAGACTGGAACACCATCGCGACGTCGCGGTCTTTTGGCTCCATATCGTTGACGCGGGTACCGTCGATCAGAATATCACCCTCGCTTGCGTCTTCCAAACCTGCGATCATGCGCATCGTCGTGGTCTTGCCACAACCCGACGGGCCGAGAAGCACCAGAAATTCCTTGTCGGATATTGTCAGGTCGAAATTGTCCACTCCAACAAACGAACCCCAACGTTTTCCAACATTGCGCAGTTGAATCTCGGCCATACTGTCCTCCCAGTTGCACCTGAGTGCATACGTTTGCAAAAGCATAGACATCCAAAGGAACATCTGGCAAGTATTTTTTGCAAGCGAATGCAAAAGCGCCCGCAATCTTGCTAAAGACTGACGCTTCCCTCCGGGCAAAGCATTGAAAGTAAAAGATATGTCTTACGAAGCCGAGAAAGAAATTGTCCTGAACTTCTACAAAGCTCTGAGCGATGCAGAGGAATCAGCCCACTCTGATGTGATCGCTGAGTATTGCGCCGAAGACCTCCTGTGGCGCGGCTTTCACCCGTTCAACGAGCTGCGTGGCGCTAGCAACGTGGCGCAAAAATTCTGGCAGCCGCTGAATCACAGCCTAACTAACTTGCAGCGTCGGATGGACGTGTTCATGGCTGGTCAAAATGAAATCGACGGGTTCAATTCAGTCTGGGTTGTTTCGATGGGCCATCTCATGGGGCTGTTCGACAGGGACTGGCTGGGCATTGCGCCAACCGGAAAAATGGCCTTGCTGCGCTATTGCGAGTTCAACAGGATTGAGCGCGGTAAGATTGTCGAAACCGCGATGTATTTCGACATCCCGCATTTCATGATTCAGGCCGGGTTGCAGCCCTTCCCGCCGCAGACCGCCGCACAACTTGTCCAGCCCGGGCCCATGACCCATGACGGCCTGATGTTCACGCCTCAACCCGCCGAAGACGGCCAAAAGACATTGGCCGCTATCAACGCGATGATCTCCGATCTTGGGCGGTGGGACAGCGGGCTCAGCCTTGAAGATGAGTTGCGCCGCACATGGTGCGAAGACATGATCTGGTGGGGGCCATCCGGTATCGGTGCGACCTACACAATCGAACGTTACGCCAAACAACACGCTGGCCCGTTCCGTGCTGGGTTTGCCGACCGGTCAAAAACCAACCATATCTGCCGCATCGCCGAGGGCCACTATGGCGGCTTTTTCGGCTGGCCGAACTTTACCGCCCGACCAATCGGCGGGTTCATGGGGATGCCTGCCACTGACAAAGCCGGTGAGTTCCGGGTGATAGACATTTATCGTCGCAAAGGTGATAAACTGGCCGAGAACTGGATTTTCATCGATCTGCTTCATTTCTGGAAGCAACAAGGTGTCGATATTCTGGACCGCATGACCCACGGTGGTTCTTAGATCATAGGCAGGCCGATCATTTTGGTCGGAATACGGTAAACGGACGTGCTGGCAGTGATGTACAGCATGCTGAACTCGGCTCCACCAAAGCAGAAGTTGGTAGATTTCTGCGGCGTCAGAATGACACCAAGGCAGTGCGCTTGGGCATCAAACAGATGTACACCGCCGGGACCATTGCACAAAATCTGGCCGTCGCGGGTGCACTTCATACCGTCCGGTACCCCTGCCCCATCGCCAACAACATCGGCCCAGACCACCCCACCGGTCAGTGAGCCATCAGCGGCGACATCAAAGACGCGGATATGGCCACCCCAACTGTCATTGACAAACAGCCTTGTTTCGTCAGCTGACAAACACAACCCGTTGGGTTGCTGAAAATCATCCGCGACAAGGTGTAACGTGCCGTCGGGATCCAGCCGGAACACGCCTTGCACCGGCAGTTCTTGCTCTCTCAGAATGCCAAGATCCTCTCGGATACGACCAAAACTGGGATCAGTGAACCAAATCCGACCGTGCGAGTCGCAGATAACATCGTTGGGGCTGTTGAGTTCTTTGCCATCAAAATGCGTGGCTATCGAAGTAACCCGCTTGCCGCCGTGATCATGGCGTACCAAATGCGAACTGGCGTGCTCGCAAGAGATCACTGCCCCACTTTTGTCGAAGCAATTTCCGTTTGCTTGGTTGGAAGGGGTGCGAAAAACGCGAACTCCCTCACCCTCGCTCCACTTGTATTGATGGCTCTCCTGAATGTCCGAGAATACCAGCCAATGCTCTTCGGGGTGCCATATTGGCCCTTCGGTAAACCCCAGACCGCTAGCGATTTCTTCCAGTTGAGCGTCAGGGTGCACCAGATCTGTGAAGCATTTGGAACGGATATCGAATACCATGTGAACACCTTTTCAGAGTTGCGCCTGCCAACACTACCGGCAAGCCTCGACAAGAACAGCGTTTAGGGTGAAAACGCAATAACGACTGTTCGATAGTCTGGCCCTGCCAACTTCAATGCTCTACGCTATGGCCGATGTTTCCAAACCGCTTGGCTACCAATTGCCATGTGCCGCCCAAACAAAACCGTCAGGACTTTCCGATGAATTTCAAACAACGCATGCTTTCTGGCGAGCCTCTCGTCGGAACGTTTCTCAAGACACCAGCCCATGAACTGGTCGAGATAATTGCCAAGTCAAAACTGGACTTCTTGTGCCTGGATGCGGAACACGCACCCTTTGACCGGGGTCGGTTGGATGTTTGCCTCGCCGTCGCCAGGGCTCTGGGGTTGCCGACGTTGGTGCGGGTGCCGACTGGGTCTGCGGACGAAATTCTCAAGGCGCTCGACAGTGGCGCGACAGGTATTGTTGTGCCGCATGTTGACAGCGCCGAAAAGGCCCGTCGCATTGCGCGCGAGGGTCGTTTTGGCCATGGTGGTCGCGGCTATGCCGGATCAACGCGGTGGGCAGGGTTTGCGACTCGATCCATGGCTGATGTCCTCAAGCAAAGCGAAGAAGAGACAATTATCATTGCCCAAATCGAAGAACCAGAAGGCGTCGCAGAAGTTGATGATATCGCCGCGACCGAGGGCGTCGACGGGATTTTTGTAGGACCTGCGGATCTTGCGGTGTGCTACGGCGTGACTGATCAGTCCGACCCACAGGTTCTTGATGCAATGCGACGCTCGGGCGTTGCAGCCAAAGCACATGGCAAGACGCTGATGACCTTTGCAGCCAGCGCAGAAGCCGGACTCAAGCTGCGCGACTATGGGGTGACCATGATCTTCGTCGCTTCAGAACACGCCTTCATGCTTCGCGCTGCAAACGCGGAAGCGGAGAACTTCCATGGCACCGCGAGGACGTGAAACGCACAGGGCTTTTTAGTGGAAAGGGCCTTGGGGTCGAAATATCCGCGGGCTGGTAAATGCTGCGACGACAGTACTTTCTTTGCTAGAAAGGCGATGCGCGATTGCGGATTATTCGCATTGTATAGTCTTAGATTTCCAGCGTGGCACTCTACCTAAGGGGGCCAAAATCTCATACCGCAAAACCAGTATTGCTAGGCTTATTGATTCAGAGTGGATCCTGTTAAACAGCATAAGGCCGGTGCGCCTTAGCGGCGACCGGCCTTCTCCAATCAGAAATGTGCCGAATTGGAATTTGCGGGCTTGGCGACCGGAGGTGCAAAGCGGGTCAAGTCGATCCCTTCGACAGCGGCCTTGTATTCCTCGATTTTCGGAGTTCGCCCGAGGATGGCAGACAGTACAACTACCGGTGTGGAAGCCAGAAGGGATTCACCTTTCTTATCTTCCGAGTCCTCGACAACACGCCCTTGGAACAAGCGGGTAGATGTCGCCAGAACAGTATCACCTTTCTCAGCCTTTTCCTGATTGCCCATGCAAAGGTTGCAGCCCGGACGCTCAAGATACAGCGTGTTTTCGTATTCGGTTCGCGCTGATGTCTTGGGGAAAAGATCGTCGAATTCGAAACCGGAATATTCCTGAAGAATGCTCCACTCACCTTCTTCCTTTAACTCATCAACGATGTTGTAGGTTGGCGCCGCGACGACCAGAGGGGCCTTGAATTCAATCTTGCCCTCCTTCTTCTCAAGGTTCTTAAGCATCTGCGATACGATGATCAGATCACCCTTGTGGACCATGCAAGACCCGACAAATCCCAGATCCACTTTCTTTTCCCCTTTGTAGTAGGAAACAGGCCGGATCGTATCGTGCGTATAACGCTTGGAGACATCCGCGTTGTTCACATCAGGGTCGGCGATCATGGGCTCGTTGATCTCGTCCAGATCAACGACCAGCTCGGCAAAATACGCGGCATTTTCATCCGGCCTCAGGGCTGGAACTGCGCCGGATCTGATCTCGGCTATACGTGCGTCGGCTTTGTCGATCAGGCCTTGCAGGGTCCGCGCCTCATTCTCCATGCCCTTGTCGATCATGATCTGAATCCGACCTTTGGCGATTTCCAGTGACTCGATCAGGGTCTCGTCTTCGGAAATACAGATCGAAGCCTTCGCCTTCATCTCGGCCGTCCAGTCGGTGAAGGTAAAAGCCTGATCCGCCAGCAGGGTTCCGATATGAACTTCGATAATACGCCCTTGGAACACGTTATCGCCGAAAGCCTTCAGCATCTGCGCCTGTGTCGCGTGGACCACGTCGCGGAAATCCATGTGATCGGCCATTTTGCCTTTGAACGTCACCTTCACGGATTCCGGAATGGGCATGGTTGCTTCGCCCGTGGCCAGTGCCAAGGCAACGGTGCCCGAATCCGCCCCGAAAGCCACACCTTTGGACATGCGCGTGTGCGAGTCGCCCCCAATGATGATGGCGCGATCATCCACGGTGATATCGTTCAGAACCTTGTGAATCACGTCGGTCATCGAGTGATATTCACCCTTGGGATCGCGCCCTGTGATCAGGCCGAAATTGTTCATAAACGCCATCAGTTTTGGGATGTTGGCTTGCGCCTTCTTGTCCCAGACCGAGGCGGTGTGGCAACCGGACTGATACGCCCCATCGACGGTTGGAGAAATCACGGTCGCCGCCATCGCCTCAAGCTCTTGCGAGGTCATCAGGCCAGTGGTGTCCTGCGATCCTACGATGTTGACCTTGACCCGTACGTCCGACCCGGCGTGCAAGACCGTGCCTTCCGCTACTCCCAAAGCGTTGCGGTTAAAGATCTTTTCGACCGCGGTCAGGCCCTGTCCATCTCGGCTGATCTCTTTCGACGGCGCAAATGCCGACTTCAGCTCGACTCCCAGTGTCTGTGCTGCAAATGTTTGCAACTTCTTGCCGAACACGATGGCGTAGGATCCGCCGGCCTTCATGAACTCCTGCTTTTGCGGAGTGAAGGACGAGGCAATATCAACAAGCTCTTTGGCGCCATCGGCGTCATAAAGCTTTTTGTCTTTCGTATTGATCGTGAGCACTGTCCCGGTTTCGACCGAGTACTTTTGCTCCAGGATAGGGCTGTCGTCATTGTTGAGGATCGGATTCCCCTCGGAATCGACTTTTTTGACCCAGTTTTTCAGGTCGATACCAATCCCGCCCGTCACACCAACGGTGGTCAGAAAGATCGGAGAGATACCGTTCGTGCCGGCCACGATCGGGGCAATGTTTACGAATGGCACATATGGGCTGGCCTGCTTGCCGGTCCAAAGCGCAACGTTGTTGACACCCGACATCCGGGACGAGCCAACGCCCATTGTCCCTTTCTCAGCAATCAGCATCACGCGTTTATCTGGGTGCTGGCGCTGTAATTCTTGAATCTTGTCTTGCGCTTGCTGCGAGATTAAGCACTTGCCATGCAGCTCCCGATCCGAGCGCGAGTGTGCTTGGTTGCCCGGCGACAGCAAGTCAGTCGAAATATCGCCCTCGGCAGCGATATACGTGACAACTTTGATCTCTTCCTCGATATCGGGCAGCTTGGTGAAGAACTCGGCCCGCGCATAGCTTTCAAGAATGTCGCGCGCGACCGGATTTCCGGCAGAAAACGCCTCCTTCAAACGATCCGTATCAGCCTCATACAGGAAGACCTGTGTTTTCAGCACTTCAGCCGCCTGCCTTGCGATCTCGGGATCACCACCCAAAGCCAGATCAAGAAGAACCTCAACCGAAGGACCGCCTTTCATGTGCGACAACAGTTCAAAGGCAAAGGGTACTGAAATTTCGTCAACCAGCGCTTCGCTCTGAATGATCTCTTTCAAAAAACGTGCCTTCTCGCCAGCGGCGCTGGTCGTGCCGGGCAGCGTATTATAGATGAAATAGTTTAGAGAATCCGCACGATGCGCATGATCGACGTCCTTGATCTGTGTAACAAGCTCTTTGACAAGCGCGCCGTCATCAATCGGTTTCGGATGCAGACCCTGCGCTTTGCGGGCTTCAATTTCGTCGAGGTAGTTGGTGTAAAGGCTCATGGCTCGTTCCGGTATATGTGGCTCGATTAGCAGGGGCTCAAAGACGTTATGAACGCCCGAGGATCCTAATTGTATGCGGCGGTATACTAAATGACCGGAACTTGCAAGCCTTGCACCTGTGGCGCGATGTCCCGTCTAAAAGCAACACTTCACAAAGGATTTTGTGCCAGCCAATGACTTTCGATAAGTCCGCTATGTCCTTATCTGATCCCTGTTCCTGGACGATATGCATATAGACCGGCGAGGTAATGAATAGCCATAAGGCGTAAACCGCCCCTGCTTCGAATTGCGTCAGGCAGTTGCTCGGGTCAGATAATCCTGAACCATGTCGCCAAAACTCTGTTCAACCGCAAACTCAAAACCAGCCTCGCAGCGCATCACAAGTGCTTTTAGGCCAAACAACTCGGAATAGGTTACTGCGTCTTCATCAAAAGCAGTGACATGCAGATCAAGCGGGCAGGCAATAGCCATCACTTCAGCGGCTTGGGGTCCGGCGACACTAAAGAAGGTAAGGGTGTCCGATATCCGCACTATACTGATGCCCGCAGGGCAATCCGTTGGTTTGAGCTGAGCTTCCAGTGCCTCTTCCAGTTCCAGCGAAGCACGTACAATCCAGTGATTGCGTCCAATGTGACATACCTCAAACGCTTCCTGCATCGCCCTTGTGTTGGGGCGGTTTGGCAGAGAAAATTCGGCCCAATTTTGAACGACCTCGGGATCCCCTTTGAGGTCAAACAGCGCATTCAGGGTTTGGCGTTCGATCTTGACGTCGTAGCTCATCTCAGGACCTCAGGCGCTGACCCTCGGGGTCATGGAATACAGGCTTTGTGATGGTCACCGGGATCACCTCGTCTTTCAGCCGAACATGCGCGGTTTGCCCGTGTCGCTCCTGCCCGTTCTTCAGCAACGCCAGGCCAACCCAGCGATTGTTGACGACGCTCCAGACGCAGGCGGTAACCAATCCTTCGGTCGCTTCTTTGCGACCTTCAGGGGTTAGTGGCGCGCCTTCGGGCACTTGCTTGTCAGGGTCTTCGGGCAAGATGCCGACCAATTCCCGGCGTTCCCCTACCGCTTCACGGCGCAAGTGGACCGAGCGCTTGCCTAGGTAGTCGGGCTTTTTCTTCGACATTGCCCAACCCATGCCCAGGTCATAGGCGTCCACGGTACCGTCGACCTCGTGCCCCAGCGAAAGAAAGCCTTTTTCCACACGCAAGACATGGCTGGATTCCGATCCTACAGGCAGGATACCAAGGGGTGCACCAGCCTCCATCACCTTGTTCCACAAGGCGGCCATGTGGCGTGGGGCAACGTTGACCTCATAGGATAGCTCACCGGTGAAGCTGACGCGCACAACCCGCGCAGGGAACCCCGCAACCGTACCGTCCCGGAACGACATGAAGGGGAATGCCTCGGGCGACAGATCGATATCCGTAAACAGCGCGTGCATGACATCGCGCGCGCGGGGTCCACAAATGGTGGCGTTGTTCCACTGGCTTGTCACAGTTGTGATCATGACTTGCCAGTCAGGAAACTCGGTCTGAAGCAGCTTTTCCATGTGCTGGTTGACGGCGTCTGCATGGCCCGTTGAGGTCGAGATCATCCAGCGGTGCTGATCCAGCCGAAAGGCCACCCCGTCATCTATGATCAGACCATCATCCGACAACATAAGACCATAGCGACCATCGCCAGGCTTCAGGCTGGACATGATGTTCGAATACAGAAAATCCAGAAAGCGCGGAACATCGCGCCCTTTAAGCTCAAACGTGCCGAGCGGCGAACCGTCGTATACGCCAACGCCTTCACGCACCGCGCGGCATTCCCGGTTCACCGCCTCTTGCAGGCCCTCACCTGGTTTGGGAAAAAACCCCGGACGGCGCCATCGGGCACCAGCCTCATACATCACTGCGCCATAATCCTTGTTCCATTGGGTCACCGGCGTGTGCCGGTAGGGGAACAACACCGAGTCCTCACGCAGCCCCCCAATCGCACCGAATGAGACCGGCGTGTAGGGAGAGCGGAATGTCGTCGTGCCAAAATCTTGCAATGGAACGCCCTTTTGCAGAGCAACGGTGCCAATAATGTTGATATTGCCCGTCTTGCCCTGATCTATGCCCATCCCGCCAGTGGTGTAGCGTTTGACATGTTCCACGTTGTCATATCCTTCACGCAGCGCCAGATGCACATCGCTGACCGCAACATCGTTCTGAATATCCAGGAATGCCTTTCCGCGTTGCCCTGGCACATCTACGCGCCATAGCGGTTCAATCGAATAAGGCAGCTCTGAACCGTCATCGATGATCCGATCCAGTGTGAGATCCCCCGCCGCCGCGCCGACGGCCCGACAGGATTGAATCGGTTGATCGGGCAAAAACGCAGCGAGTTCTTCATCAAACCGAAGTGTGCTGCGGGACTGAGACCACAAATGCACGGTTGGGTTCCAGCCTCCGGAATGGGCCAGCAAGTCGCAGTCAATCCAGGTGCCTACGCCCCCGGACTTGGGAAAGGCCTTGACGGCACGGATGCTTTTGTACCCTCGGATATCGGCGGCTACTGTTCCGGCATGGACGGTTATCCCCGACACCAGATCAAGAGCTTCCCTTGGAACCGTGTCGCGGCTATCGAGGATCGCGTTAACCGTTACCTCAGCTGCGACCAGATCGGCGGCCACTGCGTAAGCGCTGTTGTTGTTGGTGAACAGAACCACACTCTGACCGGGTGTCACGCCCCAACGATTAACATAGGCCTGCACGGATGAGGCCAACATGACGCCCGGCCTGTCATTATTGGCAAACACCATCGACCGTTCCGTGGCCCCGGTGGCAATCACCACCTCAGCAACACGGACCCGCCAGTTGCGTTCTAGAATGCTGGCCTGATCTGGCTCGCGTTCATTGACGATCACTAGGTTGTGTTCGCGATAGGCCCATACGGTCGCGTTCTGAAGATGGGTGACGTTTGCCATTTGGCTTAGTTCTTCAACCGCTTCGCCCACCCAATCCATCGCCGGACGCCCGCCAATGGTCAGGGTGCGGTTCAGGAGGCTGCCGCCCGCTTCGGTTCCCTCGTCTGCGAGGAAGACTCGCTTGCCTGCCCGACCAGCCTCAAGTGCAGCTTGCAGGCCGGCGGGACCTGCACCTGCAATCAAGACATCTGCATGAGCGTAGCGCGCTTCGAAATGCCCCGATGAAGGCGGGTGCGCAGGCGCTGCTGCCAGCCCCGCCGCCTTGCGGATGTATGGTTCAAACAGTTGCCAGTTAGGCCATTTGAAAGTTTTGTAGTAGAAGCCCGCAGGAATAAAACGGGCAATCAATTGATTGATCCCGCCCAGATCAAACTCGGGCGATGGCCAGCAATTGACCGAGCGTGCATTCAGCCCTTCGCGCAATGGAACCGTGGTCGCTGGACGGTTGCCCGAGGCGTCCTCGCCTTCCAGCTCCACAAGCGTTCCTGGCTCTTCGGGACCGTGTCCGACAATGCCGCGTGGGCGGTGGTACTTGAAACTACGGGCTGTTACTCGCACCCCGTTTGCCAGCAAGGCCGAGGCCAGAGTGTCCCCTTCGAACCCTTCGTAAGTTTTCCCATTGAACTGGAACGTCAGAGGGCGGCTTCGATCAACACGACCACCCACTGCGCGGCGATTAATCTGAGCCATCGGGCACCTCCACAATGTCATGTGTCACGGTATCCCGCCAGATTGTCAGCCACTCGCCACAGCCCCGTGCGTGCCACCACCGCTCTTGCACAGGCCCCATCGGGTTGGGCGTTATGGTCAGGTATTCGACCCAATCAGCATCGCTGATGGCGTTGGTATCGGGTCGAGCAGCTCCGACCGGGCCGCCATAGACGAACTCGCTTTCATTGCGCTTGCCACAGAATGGGCAGGGGATGAGCATCAAGATCCTGTCCCTTCCTATCTCGCCGTCGTGGTGCCGGCTTCCATCACAAATTCTAGATGGCGGAAGCGGTCCAAAGTGAACGAGGCCATCAGCGGATGCGGCTCGCCTTTGGCGACCAGATGCGCAAGCGTCAGTCCGCCCGCAGGAATGGCTTTGTATCCGCCCCACCAGCCAGCGGTCACGAACAGCCCCGGTACCTCAGTCTGATCCATGATGGGCGAGGCATCATGGGCAATATCAAGATGCCCACCCCATTGGCGCATTAGTTTGAGTTTCTTGAAGCTCGGGAAAAGCGACAGCATCGCGGTCACAGTGTCTTCGAACACATGTTGCTTGATGTCGCGACGAAAGCTTTGCCCCATATCAGGAGCGCCGCCGATCACCATCTCGCCCTTGTCAGACTGGCTGAAATAGAACCCACTGTCCGGGCAATTTACGATGACATCCACCAAGGGCTTCACAGGCTCGGACACAAAGGCCGTCAGGTTCATCGTGCGCAATGGCAGCTTGAGCCCCGCTGTCTCGGTCAACGTCGTGGTATGGCCCGATACGGCCACCACAACCTTTTTCGCCCGCACGGTGCCGCGATTGGTCTCGACACCTTCGATGCGCCCATCAGCGCCACGGATCAATGCTTGCACGGCGGTCTGTTGTTGCATCTCGACCCCCATTGCATCCGCCGCGCGGGCATAGCCCCAGGCCACCGCATCATGACGGTTTACACCCGCATCTGTGTGGACCATTCCGCAGATGATCGGCAGGCGCGCATCTGGCCCGCCACCTGTCAGCGCAGGTATGCGTTTGCGCAATTCGTCTGTGGTGATCTGCTCATAGGTCGAGCCATAGATGTCCATGACCAATTGCCGACGCCGCAACTCTCGCAGTTTGGGCCAGGTCTGCACCACATCCACCATGGTACGCTTGGAATGCATCATGTTGAAGTTCAACTCATGCGTCAGCCCTTCGTACATCTCGACGGATTTGACGTAGAACGGGATCGACTCGTCACGCATGTAATTTGACCGAATCGTAACCGTATTGCGCGCTATGTTTCCGCCACCCAACCAGCCCCGTTCCAGCACGGCGACGTCGGTTATGCCAAACTCTTTGGCCAGATAATAAGCCGTGGCCAGCCCGTGACCCCCTGCCCCGATCACCACCACCTCGTACCGGTCTTTGAGCGGCAGGCTCCGCCAGGCTCGGGACCAGTTCTTATGACCAGAAATCGCGTTACGGGCGAGTGAAAATGCCGAGTATTTTTGCATAACGAGCACAATATTTATCAGAAAAAATATATCGTCAATAAATATATTTACCATTGCGCAAAAACTGCTTGGGCAATCAAAGGTCGGGGGCTACCATGGCGCATGACCTTCAAAATTGAACAGTTTCATCGGAATCTTGCTGGCAAATGGTCGGCCCGATCCCGCTGGCCCTGCTTCATCATAAACTGCCGCAGTTCACCCTCTCTCTGACTCCATGCAGACCGTGGCGCTTTGCGCCTGAATTCAAACCCGCCGGGAAATGAGGCGGAAGCTATGGATGGAAGAACTATGATTAACACACCGGATACAGATACTGTTCAGCAAGCGTATGCGCGCGACGGCGTCGTTTTATTGAGAAACATCCTCAGGGACGATTGGTTAAACAAGTTGCGTGATGCCGTGGACGAAGAGGTTAAAAAGGGTGACCGGTATTTTGCCTATAAAAATATGCGTGAAAAACCGAGTGTCTTTCAGGACTATTGTCTGAACTCAGATATTGGAAAGCGAGTGGCCGAGGTGGCGGGCAGCCCCTGGACTTCGTTGATCTATGACCAAATTTTCGTGAAAGAACCTGGCACACGCACCCAGACCGGCTGGCATACAGATCAGCCCTATTGGCCTGTGGCCGGTCCCATCATGACAATGTGGATCGCACTTGATCCTGTCGACCCAGACAATGGAGCGCTGGAATTTGTCCGTGGCTCGCACGCTTGGGGCGCAAAATACCGGCCTTTCAAAACTGACCAGCTTGGCAAGTTTCTTCACTATCTGGAAGAGGATAACCCGGACTATATCGACATGCCCGATTTCGAGGCGGATCGCACTAAATATGACATATTCCATCATGAACAGATGGAACCTGGCGATGCCCTGGCCTTCGATGGAATGACTGTGCATTCGGCGATGGGCAACCGCACCTCGACCCGTCGCAGGCGTGGATATGCGGTACGTTTTGCCGTTGAAGGTGCCACCTATGAACCGCGCGATAGCGTTACTGAATGGCTGCATGATGACGACCTGAAACCGGGTGCTCCCTTTGCCGGTGGGCGCTTCCCTGTCATCTATAGCAACACCTAAGATAAGGGGCCGGGAACTGGCCCCTGTTCAGGTTTCAGGCGTGCCGAATTGCACCCTCTGGCACAGCGGCCTCGGCCTCGATCGCTCGATCGAGCACGCGTCGGTATGTTTTTGCCCCGGCATCCAAACCCAGATCAATATGCGGTGTCTGAGCATTTTTCATGCCCTTGTGCACTTTTTCCAGCACATCTTTGTCTTCAAGAAACGCCATCCGGGCACCGTCATTCATGAACTTTGAAACCTCGGCATTGTCCGGATCAGAGTTGCGATGCTGGAACCAGAAATACCTGGTCTGATCCTCGTTGATTGGCGTCATGAAGTTGTAAGAGATGTTGATGAATGTCTCATCGACAGGATCTTTGTCATATCCACCCGTGCCAACCGGAGTATAGATGGACTTATTCAGCCCGATTGCGGGCATGCACATTTCGTAATGCTGCAAACGGTCGCAATCGCCGTCGAACGAGACCAGTTTGGCATAGTAAGGCGATGGTGGTTTGTTTTCGATCCAGCGCGAGACAATCACGCCGCGATCTGTCTTTTTGACGTCCAGAGGCTCTTCATCCGTTCCCGCGCCGGCGAATGACGAGACATGTACCCAGGCCACATGGCTGGGATCAAGCAGGTTGTCGCAAACCCAAAGATAATGGCAATCGATATCCATCACCCCGCCATCGGTTAGGCCCCAGCTCGTGTCATCAAAGTTTTCGATTGGGAAAATCAGGTCCGGATCAGCCAGTTCAGGATCGCCCATCCAGATCCAGAGCAGGCGATAGCGGTCGGCAACTGGATAAGACTTCACCACCGCGCGCCGAGGCGTCATCCCCCGCTGCGTTGGGCTGTCCGTACATTTGCCCGAACAATCGAATGTCAGCCCGTGGTAGCCGCATTCGACCAGATCCCCTTTCAGATTGCCATCGGATAGCGGGAGCTTGCGATGCGGGCAGGCATTCTCAAGCGCAACGGGCGTCCCATCCTGCTGACGATAGAGCACAATGTTCTCACCCAGATATGTCGCAGCCTTCAGTTCGCGCCCGATATCCTTGCTCCAGGCGGCAACATACCAGCAATTTCTGAGGTACATGGTTTGCTCTCCAATTTGATCAGTTGGCTTAGCGCCATTATGGCAGCGTCAGTGCAATACACCATTCTGGATTTGTAATGATACATATAAGGCAAGCTAATTCGGCAGCATTACCGACGGGGGCAGATCGGGCTGCGAAGCAACTTCGGCCTTGATCCAGTTCAGGAACTCGCTGACTTTTTGGCTGTCTTTGCTATCAGGGCGCCGGACGAGCCAATAGGAAAGTGGCGATTGAGTCAGTTGCTGAAACGGTCGCACCAGACGGCCATCGCACAACGCATCAATAACCAGCGGTTCGCGCCCAAGCGCCACCCCCAGCCCCTCAATCGCTGCCTGTATGACCATGTTTGATTGGCCCAATCGGCGCGTGCGCACTCCAGACGGCAATGTCAGATTGGTTTGCCGCGCCCAGAACTCCCATGTTGGGCTGGACGTACCATGGTGCAGATTTTCATCTACGAGCAGTGTGTGCTGTGACAAATCTTCAATGCGCTTCAATTCAGGCAACAGCGCGGGCGCGCAGACGGGAAACAGCCTTTCCCGCATAAGCAAATCCACTTCAAACCCGGGATATTCACCAAGACCATATCGAATGCCGATATCGGAATCTGCGCCGGAAAACGGATAGTATCCCGTATCCGTCGCGATCGAAATAGACAGGTCCGGGTGGGCCAAATCAAAGTGCAGAAGCCTTGGAAACAGCCAGTTGAATGCAAACCCCGGCAAGCATGAAATCACGATGGTCCGGTCCGCACGCGTTCGATCGCGAAGTTGCGCACACACATCTGAAATGCGGCCCAGCCCATCCGAGATTGCCTGCGCCAATTGCTCACCTTCGCGGGTAGGTCGCGATTGCCGCGCACCGCGCACCAGCAAATCCCGCCCAAGCCATTCCTCAAGCGATCTGACGTGCTGGCTGACGGCACTTTGGCTGACCCCCAGTTCCTCGGCGGCGGGTGAAAAGCCGGAATGGCGTACAACTGCCTCAAAGGCTCGCAGCGCGGAGTATGGCAGATTCAAGATCATATTAGTCATCCTAATGTCAGCCATTATCACTTTCAAATGGATTGCCGGCGGCCTTAGGCCGTAAGTTGATAATGTCAAGTAATCAGGAGATGTCGATGTCCGACATGACGCCAGAGCGGGGCGCTTACAATCTGCTGGTCAATTGCGCCCGCGCGGCGGCGGGTGAAAGGCTGCTGATTGCCTATGAACCTGCAGAGTTTGGATATTTCGACGCCGACAGCGTGAATGTTGTCAGTCAGGCGGCCTGTCAACTTGGGCTGGGGGTCGACACGGTTGATGTGGGCTTCAATCCGGGCAATCCGCAATTATCGCCTGATCTGCTTGCCCGGTTCGAAGCGGCAGACATCATTCTATTTCTGGCCCGTCTTGGGGATCAGTTGCGGTTCTCGGACATGCCGCAGGGTAAGAAAGTCATCGTTAGCTTCGCTTTAACCAAAGAAATGCTGGGATCTGGTTTCTCCAACGGCCACCACGATGCGTTCATGGAGCTTAAGGCCGATATCAACGCGGTCTTGGACGCGGCCAGCGAGGTGCGGATCACTTGCCCGTTGGGCACTGATGTAAGCGGTCGGCCGGTGATGAACCTGCAAGCCTCGGGCGACACCTCGATCCTGCGCTTTCCGATGTCAGTCTTTACCCCGGTTCCTGCCCACAGTTTCTCGGGCCGTGTGGCCATCAGTTTTCTGACGGGAACGGGGTCGAAGTATTACGATGACTACACCATCGAATTCGACCGCCCCGTCTTTGCGATGATGGAGAATGGGCGGCTGCAGCGTTTTGACGGCGATCCCGCCAACGCCGCACGGGCCGAGGCGCATTATGACCGGGTAGCCAATCAGTTGGGAATTGATCGCAATTTCGTGCACTCTTGGCATGCAGGTATCCATCCGGGCTGCGGCTACCCCTGGGATATGCGCGAAAACTATGAACGCTGGGGCGGCTCCGCTTTCGGAAATCCACGCATCCTGCATTTCCACACCTGCGGGGCGTACGCGCCCGGAGAAATCAGCTGGAACGTTATTGATCCTTCCATCGAAATCGATGGCGTAACTTATTGGGACCGCGGTACATTCCATGCCGAACGGCTGCCTTGCGGTCAATCAATCCTGGATCGGCACCCCTGCGCGGCCGCCCTGTTCGCCCATCCCGATCCGGATATCGGTCTGCGTGCAGTTGGCTGATCAATAGCGGCTTGATCGAATCACGAGCTGTGGAAATACTCTTAGATAATAGGGTCTGTTCGAGTTGGCCCTATGGTGCGGAGCACTCCCGTCTCCGGTGCCGGAATATGCGCAGAGGGCAAGACCCCCGCTCCGGCAAAATCATGGAAATCACATGTCAAAAGCTATTGTTACGCCGCTGACTCAGGCTCTGGCCGAAGGAAAACTGACGCGCGAAGAACTCAAAGGATTCATGCAACGCTCGAACGCGCACGGGTTACGTCATCTTGCAATGTGGATTTTAGTGCTGGCCTGCACGACAACATTGATCACCCTAGCCTGGAACAGTTGGCTGATTTGGCCCGCGATGTTTCTGCAAGGGGTCGTCTTGGTGCATCATTTCTCGCTTCAGCATGAGTGTGTGCACTATACCGTGTTTCGCACCCGGTGGTTGAATGATCTGGTTGGTCAGATTTGCGGGCTGATCATCATTCTGCCCCATCGGTTCTTCCGATACGAACATTGTGATCATCACACATATACGCAATTGAACGGAGAGGATCCCGAACTAATCCCGCTGCCCAAATCCCTTCGCGAGTACTTTCTGTACCTGTCAGCCCTGCCTTATTGGCGCGGTAAGTTCACTGAGCTGTTCCGACATGCCTTTGGGAAGCTCAGCAAGGCCGAGTTGAGTTTCATTCCCAAAGAGGAGCATCAGTCGGTCTATTGGGACGCGCGCCGCATGCTGGCCATTTACGCTTTGATCTTTCTGGCTATGGCCTTCACCGGATGGTGGGGATTGATCTGGTATTGGATCATACCCCTGTTTCTGGGTGAGCCGGTGATGCGATTCATACGAATGACCGAGCATGTCGGACGTCCCACCGTGGCGCAGATGTCAGAAAACACGCGCACCAATCTGGTGTCAAAGCCGATGTCATTTTTATGCTGGAATATGAACTATCATGCCGAACATCACTATGTCGCCTCAGTTCCCTTTCACGCTCTGCCCCGTCTGCATGAGAAGTTAAAGGATCATATCTTCGTCGAGAAAGGTGGATATCTGGCTGCGCATCGCGACATTCTGCGGCAGATCATGCAACGCAAAGCCGAGGCCTGAGAGATGGTGGCAGACAAATCTTGGCGCGATGTGATCGAGGCATCGAAGCTGGAAGAAAACTGGGTCACGCGGGTTCAGATCGGGCCGAGATTGATTGCAGTTTATGATACACCCAGCGGTGTCTATGCCTCGCTGGCATTGTGCAACCATGGTGGGGCTGATCTGTGTGACGGCTATTTTGATGGGCATGTTATCGAATGCCCATTGCACCAGGGCGCGTTCGATGTGCGTGATGGCAAGCCCGTTTCAGCGCCCGCGACCCGAGCAATGCGGGTTTTTGAGACACGGATTCAGGATGGAATGGTTCAGGTCCGAATGTGACCTGAACCTAGCGCTTGTCAGATCGTTTCTCTAGCCGCGCAAAGATGCGGCTGAGGCCGAAGCAGACGACAAAATAGAATGCAGCCGTTGTGATCCATGCCTCAAAGATCATCCGGGACGAAGCGACCAACTCGACGGTTTTGTAGGTCAGTTCCTGAACCGAGATCAGCGACAAGATCGAGCTGTCCTTGATTAGTGAGATGAACTGGTTGGCCAGCGGCGGCACGACCTTTTTCATCGCCTGCGGCAGCACGACATAGCGAAGCTCTTGCAAACGGCTCATCCCGATCGAGCGTGCAGCTTCGCGCTGACCTTTCGGGATCGACTGGATACCTGCTCGGACAATTTCGCCGACAAATGCGCTTTCAAACAGCGCCAGAACGATGACACCTGAGACAAGCGACGGAAAACGCCGCATCTCACCAAAGAAAAATGTCCAGATCTGGTTGTCTTCTTGCCGCGCAATTCCACGTGCCCAGCGTTCAAGGTTTAGTGCGTCGATCAGTTGCTGCGACAGGAAGAAAAAGAAAATAAAGACAACAACAACCGGTGGCACATTACGCAGAAATTCAAGATAAGTGCGTGCCAGCATGCGTATGGTCAGGTTGGCAGAACAGCGCGCGATCCCCAGAATTGTACCCAGAATGAGCGCCAAAATGCCGGAATAGATGCTGATACGAACCGTCGCCACCAAGCCTTGCAGCAATAGATTGGCAAAATACTCTTCTCGCCCAGTATGCCAGCCGACGATGTAGCTGGGGATCAATTCCCACCGCCACTTATAGTTCAGCGTACCTTCGATCGACAGCCAGATATATCCGAAGAAGGCGATCAATACCGCCACGATCAGATAATCTGGCCATCTGAGTTTTTTAAGAAATTCAGGCACCTGGGCGCTCCGCTTCAGGCCCGAGGGCGGCTGACCCGCCCCCGGCTAATTGGTTATTGGGCAACCTGGTCTGCCCACTCTTCAGTTGCGAACCAATAGTTGTGACGCTCTTCCAACCAACCCGACCGCCAGTTCTGAGCGATCCAATTGTTGAAAAAGTTCATGGCATCCGGATCGCCCTTGCGTACTCCGAACGCTTCGCCACGCGGATCATAGAGGTTATCGAACGGAACGGTCAGAGTTTCCGGATGGCGACCGGCCTCGCGGTTCGGCGTAGGTTGAGCCGCCATCGAAGCATGCGCGTTTCCGTTTAGCACTTCTTGCGTTGATGCACCGTCTTCATCAAACAACAGCAGCGTCGCGTTGGGGAAGTTTTCCGCGATCACCGTAGCTGGTGTCGCCCCGCGACGAGCGGCAAAGGTGACCTCAGGTTTATTGAAATCTTCCAAAGACATACCATCGGTCAACTGTTTGTTAGCCATAATAGCTAGGCCCGAATACGCGTAAGGATCGGTGAAGTTGATCGTCAAGTTTCGCTGCGCAGTCACCGACATGCCCGAGATGATCACGTCGAAATTGCCAGATACGAGCGCCGGGATGATGCCATCCCAGGCGGTCGGTACAAACTCGACCTCTACACCCATGTCCTCGGCCAGCTTGCGACCGACATCCAGTTCGAACCCGATCAGATCACCATTCTTGTCGCGCATCGACCACGGCACGAACAGCGAAAGACCAATCCGGATTACCCCATCCTGTTTGATCGTTTCAATCACACTTTCGCGGGACAGTTCCTGAGTCGCACTTTGCGCCCAGCCTGAGGTCGCCATGCCTGTTGCCACGACCGCGCCCAGGGCCGCCCCGAGCATTCTGCGAGATAGCTTCATCTTGGTTCTCCTTGTTGTCCGGTTGAGTTCTTGTGGTTATTGGTCGACGGCATATTTCTTCTCCAGATAGCTAACGCCAATCGACAGGATCAGGGTCACCACCAGATAGACCAGCGCGATGGTGAACCATATTTCGAAACTCATATACGTGTCGGATATGATATTGCGTCCGAATGTGGTGAGTTCGGCCACGGCAATGACGCTGACAATAGCCGAGGATTTAATCAAGTGGACGACCTCGCCCGTCATGGGCGGCAGCATAAAGCGAACAGATTGCGGTAGAATGATATATCTGTAGGTCTGATAGGGGGTCATACCGATAGACTTGGCCGCCTCCCACTGACCAGATGGGATGGCGTTGATCCCCGCCCGCAGGATTTCTGAAATCAAGGCTGAATGAAACACCGCCAAGGTCAAGATGCTGGCGGTATATCGATCAAATCCAAAGATAGGACCCAGGACATAATAGAACAGGTAAAGCAGAACCAGCAGCGGGATATTGCGGATCAGTTCAAGGTAGGCAACCGCGACAGCCGTACCAATCACCAAGCCCGACAAGCGCAGTAGCGCCACCAGTAACCCGATGACGGTTGCCAGCAGAAACGATATGACGGACAGTTTGATCGTGGCGACCAGTCCGATGGGAATTTCGCCCCACTCGAACCCAATCTCGGTGTTGCGGTACAGGAATTGGGGCACGCGATACCACTGCCAATTATAGCCCATACCCTGCGCGCCAACATATGACCCGTAGGCGATCAACCCGACAATAACCGCATAGATCACGACGGACACTAACACCGAGCCAAAGAACCGCTTGTATAGTGGCGGCTTCGGCAGCGCTTGCCCGCGTCCCTGTGATATGCCCAGATCGGTCACGTTAGTGTTCCAATATCTGGTTCAGGAATAGACGGCAGCGCTCGCTTGACGGGTTGGTGAAGAACTGATCGGGCGGCGAGATTTCAACGATCTGCCCCGCCTCCATAAAGACCATCGTGTCGGCGACCTTGCGCGCAAACCCCATCTCATGCGTGACAACCACCATGGTCATGCCCGTATCGGCCAGTTCAACCATCACATCCAGCACCTCATTGATCATTTCGGGATCAAGCGCGGATGTCGGTTCATCAAACAGCATGATCCGTGTTTCCATGCATAAGGACCGCGCGATCGCGACGCGCTGTTGCTGCCCCCCCGACAATTGCGCCGGGTACTTGTCGGCCTGCTCGGGGATGTGAACGCGATCAAGATAGTTGCGCGCGGTTTCCTCGGCCTGCGCCTTGGATAGCTTGCGCACCTTCATCGGTCCGATCATCAGGTTTTCAAGCACAGTCAGGTGCGGAAACAGGTTGAACCGCTGGAAGACCATGCCGACTTCCTGTCGCAGTTCACGGATTTCCTTGGCACCTTCATAGACTTCGATCCCATCGATCACGAGACGCCCGGAATTATGCCACTCTAACCCGTTGAAACAGCGGATCAGCGTGGATTTTCCTGATCCGGACGGGCCGCAGATTACCACCTTCTCGCCCTGATGAACGGTCAGATCGATGTTCTTGAGCGCATGGAAATTCCCATAGAACTTATCCAGATTGGTCACTTCGATCATGGGGGAGAGCTGTGTCATGCCGAACCTGTCAAGATGCGGATCAGCTGGCGTCGCTGATCTATGACGCTGTGGTAGTGCGATCGCAACATGAGGTCATGCACGCATGCGCACGAAGTCATTCGCGGCGATTCAGGCAGAGTGGAGAGATCTGGCAAAGCTTCAGAATCCTCAAATTCGTTGCGCGCTGTTCAATATGGTTGCTTAATGTGCAATATTCGTCAATAAAAAACTCAGCCGAACGGCACACGCCGCGAAAATAGAAACAGAAAACACGAGAGGAAACGTGAATGTCCGCCTGGATTCGGATGATATCTGACGAAGATGCCGACGAGCACCTGAGAGCGACTCTGGATCTGGCGCGCACACCACACGGGACCGTGGACAACGTGATGCGCGTGCATTCACTGCGTCCCAACACCATGAAAGGTCACGTCATTCTGTATCGCGCGTGCCTGCATGATGAAGCCAATTCCATACCCATGTGGTTTCAGGAAGTCATCAGCTCTTACGTATCGACGTTGAACACCTGCCCCTATTCTTATGCCAACCATTGGGCAAACGCCCGACATCTGATCGGTGACGACGCACGCGCCGACGCAATCGAGGCCGCGTTAAAGGCCCATCGTCCGCAGGACGCATTTGAAGGTGCGCAGTTGGCCGCGCTGATCTATGCGCAAAAGCTGACCCTGTCGCCGGGTGCAATGGAGGAATCCGAAGTTCGCGCATTGAAAGATGCCGGCTGGGAAGACGGAGAGATTCTCGAGATCAACCAGATCGTCGGATATTTCAATTATGCCAACCGATTGCTGAATGGTCTGGGTGTCACAACGGAAGGGGACGTGGTGGGCTACTACGCCGAGGATTGACGGATTGAATCATGCACGATGACACGCCGGGAAGACAGATTGATCGCGCTATTGGTGCCTCGCTCAGGGAGCTGCGCCAAAGCCGCAAGCAATCCGCCCGTCGGTTGGCAGAACAGTCTGGTATCTCGGCTGCAATGGTCAGCCGTATCGAAAACGGGTTGGTCTCTCCGTCAATCGATACACTGGCTGCACTTGCCGAAGCGTTAGAGGTACCAATCGTATCGCTGTTTCGCGAAGCACGGACAGACCACACCGACTATACGCTGGTTCGCCATGGCGAAGGGCTAAAGTCTACGCGACTGGCGGGCGGCCATTCGCACGAATACGTCAACCTTGCGCTGCATTCCCGGAAGGACCTGCGCTTTCAGGCCCGTCGTGTCACGTTGTTGCGCGACGAGGGGCAGCCACCCACTTATGTCGGCCATGGCGTCGTGTTTGTTCAGGTTCTCGAAGGGCAGGCCATCTATCGTTATGGCGAGGCCCGATTTACTCTTTCAGCAGGAGACAGCATCAGCGTCGATGCAGAGCTGAATCACGGCTTCGAAGAAGTCCTAACGCCAGAGTTCGTATTCCTGACCGTTCAGGCCGAACGTCCGTAGTGGCCAGTTGATATGGCCATCCCAACTGAAATTGATCTGACGCGCGGGCCAATCTCGACCCATTTCCGAACCCTGGCGATCCCGGGCGCAATCGGGATGTTGTTCAACACTCTCTACAACGTTGTCGACATGTTCTTCGCCGGCCTTCTCTCGACCAGCGCACAGGCTGGATTGGCATTAGGGTTTCAGGCTTTTTTCATTGCCATTTCGGTCGGGGTCGGGTTGGGTGCCGCGATGAGCGCGCTGGTCGGCAACGCGTTAGGCGCTGGAGACACTCGCGCAGCGCGGCGTTTTGCAGCACAGGGAATGATCTATGGTTTCATTGCAGCCTGTGTCCTGGCGGCGGCGGGTCTCTGGTACGGCCCTGCGCTGATAAATCTGGTTTCGGAACCGGGACCTTATCGCGATGCAGGTTTACGTTATTTCCACTGGCTCCTATTGGCCTTGCCCGGATTTCTTCTGGCCTTCGGTTGCAATGGCATTCTTCAGGCACATGGTGACGCGGTATCGATGCAACGCGCCCTCATGGTGGCGTTTTTTGCCAATATCGGTCTGAACCCCCTATTGATCTACGGCATTCCGGGCGTGATCCCGGGCATCGGATTTGATGGCCTCGCTGTATCGACGGTGATCAGCCAGACCGGTGTGATGGTGTTTCTGATCCGTCAGGTCCTCAGACGCCGCAGGATGAGGCGCATGCGCCCCCGAAACTTCATTCCGCGCCTACAGAAGTTCAAGGAGATCTCGGTTCAGGTACTTCCCACAGCGACATCTTTCTTCGTGATGCTGCTGTCAGGTTTCGTCATGCAGTTCGCCCTGAAAATCTTTGGAGAGCACGCAATCGCTGGCTTTGGCATTGCCATTCGGCTTGAGCAGATTTTGCTTTTGCCGGTGCTGGGGGTCACGGGGGCACTGCTACCCATCGCGTCCCAGAATTTCGGTGCCCGCGACTATGAAAGGGTACGCGAGGCACTGTTTTATTGCTGGAAAGTCGGGTTCATCATGACCGCCATCGCAGCCCCCATATTGTGGATTTTTGGCCGCCTTATGATGGGCTTTTTCACCGACGATCCCGAAGTGATCCGCGTCGGACTTAGCTATCTACGTGTCGATAGTCTGATCCTCCCGGTCTACATGATGCTTTTTTCCATCAACTCGCTATTGCAAGCCTTGAAGCGACCGATCTGGACCGTGTGGATTAGCCTATATCGTCAAGGATTTGGCGTCGCCTTTTTTGTCTGGATTTTCGTCGGCCTGCTCGGTTTTAACGAAATTGGTGTCTGGTTCGGCACCGCAGGTGCCGTGGTGACTGGCTGGATGATCGCATTGCTGATGACGTCCCATGTGGCTCAAAAAGAGCTGGGCGGGCTTTGGCTCAGGACGAGAACCGATCTGGGCTGAAGGCTTCTATATCGATGTCCGGTGATCTGCCAGCAATTACATCTGCGATTATCCGCGCCGTCGTCGCGCCTAGTGTCAGGCCAAGCTGTCCGTGACCCGTCGCAAAGGCGACGTTAGCCAGTCGCCTGCTGCGGCCAATGATCGGACGTGTGTCCGGTGTAAACGGGCGGCGACCCATCCGGCGTTCCGCACTATCGGTCTTCAAACCCGGTAATACGCGGCATGCACGCCTGACCAGCACATCGGCTCGGTTCCAATTCGGCTGCGCGTTCAGGTCGGCAAATTCTGCGGTACCAGCCACTGCCAGCGCCTGCTGATACGGTGTAATGCCAAACCCACCTTTGGCATAAAACACCGTGTGGCGGAGCTCGACCCCGCTATCTTTCAACGCAGTCGAATATCCGATCACCCCTTCCATCCTCAATTGAACACCCAGCGTCTTGGCCAAGATTCTAGACGGCGTTCCCGCAGCGATGACGAAATCATCTGCGCTGATCGATCGCCCATCGCTCAGCTTCACGCTTTTCACATGTTGTCCGTCCTGCGTAAAACCGATTGCTCTTCCTGCCACGACTGCCCCACCGCGGCTGCTAAAACTCTGCGTCAGCGTTTCAACCAATACCTTAGGGTCCGTCACAAAACTCCAGTCTCTAAGCAAAGCTGCATGTTTGAAATCAGATGCTATTGCAGGATCGATTTCATGCGCTTCCTGACCCGTAACTTGATCAATTGTGCAACCCAGCTCACGCGCTAGTTCAAAAGCTGCGCGCATGGTCGCAAGGTCATTGTCGTCGTCAAACAACTTGATTACCGGCCGTTCGACCAAAAGCTCAGGATGGCCTACATCTAAAAGCTGAGCCTTGAAATCCGCTGTTGCAGCAAACGTAAGTCTTGCCAGATCGGAGGCGATTGCACGCATTTTCGAGCGACGCGCATTGGCGGTAAACCGTGCAAACCACGGCAGCAGCTTCACTGCTGAAGCCGGGCGCAGTGTCAACGGGGCCTCGGCATCCAGCAACCAGCCCGGCACTTTCATCAGCATCCCCGGCTGCGACAGCGGCACGATCTCACCCACTGCGATACACCCGCAGGAAGCCCAACTCGCGCCCTCACCAACCGGACCCGGTTCTACGACGGTGACCTCGTGGCCCTGCGACTGCAATGTCAGCGCACAGGATATTCCGACGATGCCGCCGCCAATTACAACCACCCGTGCCATTACTGGGACCCCTACAGAAGTTCGCGAAGTTGCTTCATCAAGTCCGCCGTGACGCGAACACCATCCGCTTCGGCGGCAGCACGGTTCTTCAAGCGGCCATCTCCGGGAACGCGGGCATCCCCGTTACCTTCAATCTCAGCGCAGATGCGTTGGACATAGCCTTCAAATGCGGCATTCCCGAAACGCGCCGGATCAATCGCGATCAACGTTGAACCGCCCTTGATATTCAAGGCACCGTGCGCTTCGCGGTTGGCATTGTCCACGGACAATGTTCCACCGGCCAGTGCCGCGCCAAGAACTTCGATCAGGAAGGCGATCGCCGCGCCTTTGTGCTCGCCAAACGGCAACAGACTGCGGGTCTCCAAAATCGCGTTGGGATCGCTGGTTGGCTGACCGTTCGGGTCAAGCCCCGCAGGGCGTGGCAATTCGTGCCCTTCGGCCGCGGCCATCCGGATGTCCATCAGCGCAACCATTGACGAGGCCTGATCCCATACAACCGGCGCACGACCCGGTCGCGGGCAAGCAAAGGACATCGGATTGGTGCCAAAAACAGGGCGGATGCCGCCTTGCGGCACCACCATCGAGAGCGAGTTCACAACACCTAGCGCTACCAGCCCAGCGTCCGCCAGCGGACCTGTATCGAAACGTAGTGCCCCCAGATGGTGGCAATTGGCACAAGTAAACGCGGCAATACCATTCGCGCGCGCCATTTCAATAAGCTCGTTTCGAGCTTTGGCGGCCACGATCTGGTAATAGCCATTGTCACCATCTCCGCGCAGAACCCCCGGTGCGATCCGTTCGACAATCGGGTCGGCCTCGGGGTTGGCATATCCCGAAGAAAAGCTCTGCGCATAAACAGGTAACATCCTTAACCCATGGCTACGCGGGCCGTCGCGCTCGCTCATCCGCACAAGCCCGGCCAGAACCGTGCTGCCATGTTCATCCATGCCTGCTGCCACAAGGACAGATTTTGCCAATTCCTCTACTTCGTCGAGTGAGAGAGCGATCGTCGAGTTATCGGCCATGTGCCTAATCCTGTCGTTGGTTGAGGAAACGGGTACATAAGTGCCCGCTTGCAGATCTGTTTAGGCGCTGTATTCCACCCGCTTCTTAGCGACGAATTCATCCAACGCCCCGCGCTGATCGTCCGGCATTGGTGGCTGGACGTAGGTGTTCAGCATACGCTGCGCCTCTTCCGTGCCAACTGTTTCTGCGGTTTTCGCACCTTCTGCCTCCCACTGTTCAAAACTGTCATTGTTTTGCAAGTGGTTCATATGCATTGGGTTTTCGCGCGTGTGGTCAGTACCAAGGAAGTGCCCACCCGGTCCGATTTTGTCAATGTCGCCCAGCAACGTGTCCAGATTTTCTTCTTGCAGGCCGCTGAAGAAACGGTGGAAGTTCTCCAACTGCAACGCATCCTGCACCCATTTTGAGTAGCTGACCCCAAGCGCGCCTTCAAGGAAGCCTGCTGAGTGTACGATGTAGTTTGCGCCACCCAGCAGCACCGGCCACATGGTGTTTGCGGTGTCGAACGCAGCCTGCATATCCGGGGATTTCGATCCGGTCCACATGGTACAGGTCCGCCATGGCACACCATAAAACCGAGCCATCTGACCCACCAGAAGGTTCATCAGCCCTGGTTCGGGCGAACCCATCATCGGTGCACCTGTCTTCATCGAAACGCCCATGATTGCTACCCCCAGCACCATCGGGGCTCCGCGCCGGATGATCTGGCTGTAGGCCATACCGGCCAGAGATTCTGCAATCAGCAGCGCGACACCACCCTGCGGGCTTGCAGGTGTGCTCGCCCCGGCAAGAACAAAGGGCGACAGCAGGCAGGGCTGGTTGGCGGCGGCATAGACGCGCAGGCTCTGCAACATGGTCTCATCCCAGACCAACGGTGTGTTGCAGTTCAGCAGGGCTGCCATCACCACATTGTTGTCAACAAACTCCTCACCAAACACGATGCGAGTCATCTCTACCGAGTCCAACGCTGCCTGCTCGGATAGAACTGAACCCTTGATCGGTTTGTCGGTCAGCGTCAGTGCGGCATGGACCAGCTCCAGGTGGCGTTGCGGGACGGGTACGTCCTGCGGCTCGACCGGCAAAATACCCGGTACCATCATCGACTGACTCATCTGACTGAGTTTGAAGAAGTTATGCGCATCCTCCAGCATCGAAGGGCGGCGCACACCATCCAGACCATAGACAAATGGCGCGCCATACGCATTGGCAAAGACCGAATGCCGATTGCCCACCCGCAGCGAGCGTTCCGGGTTGCGCGCGGCATAGCCCCATTCCGAGGGAACGGCCGAGATCAGGTCCATCAGCATCTCGCGCCCGATGCGCACTCGCTCACCCTGCACATCCGCACCGTACTTCTTCCAATCAGCTAAGGCCACCGGATCGCGGAACTCAATCCCTGTGGTTTCAAGTATAGTCATGGCCGCGTTGTGGATTTTCTCAACGCCTTCGGGACCAAGCAGATCAATCGGACCAACTTTGCGGTTCAGCGTCGACAAGTAGACAGGGGGCGGGTTGGTGCGAGCCTTGACCCGCGCGGCACGTCCACCGCCACGGCCCGAGCGTGCTTTGACTTCTGCCATCTCAAATCCTCCTGATCAGGCGCGCGCGCGGGCGCTGGTGGGATCAACGGCGCAGGTTTCGATCACTTCTGCCTCGCGCATTTCATTGTGGATGAGCACCTGCATTTTGGTGCCGGGTGCCGTCATCTCGTATGGAACCAGCGCCATCGCAAGGTCGTGGTTGCAGTAATACGAGAACCCGCCCGAAGTGACGCGTCCGATCAGCTTGCCATCGGCATAGACACCTTCGTCAAACATCACCGAGGTGTCGCAGAACGGCAGCTTCAGTGTGACCAGTGTGTTGTATCCACCCTGCTCCTGCTGCTTTTGCAGCGCGGCTTTGCCGACGAAATCGCGTTCGGCCACCTGCCCGCCGATCTTCTCGGTCATTGCAACGAAACGGCCCAAATCGGCCTCATATGGGGTCAGGTCCTTGCAGATTTCGCGGTTGATCGCGCGATAGGATTTCTCAAGCCGCATCGACTCCAACGCTTCAAGCCCGAAGGGTTTCACACCCGATTTCAGCAGCAAATCAACGAGGTGGCGATTGTACCCGACCGGGTGGTGCAATTCCCATCCCAACTCACCGGTGTAGGAGACGCGCAACAAGTGCACGCCTTTGGCATAGCCCACCTCGCCCATCTGTGCCGACAGCCATGGGAATGCTTCGTTCGACAAATCATTATCGGTCAATGGTTGCAGGATGTCCCGTGCCTTGGGCCCGGCCAGTGCGATCACGCCCAGCTGTTCTGAGATATCCTCGATCACCACCGAGCCATCACCTGGCAGCACGCGCTGTAACTGATCCCAATTGTAGGCTCGCCAGTTCGGCGTCGATATCAGGTAGAAATCGTCGTCGGCATAGCGCACGATTGTGTACTCTGCATCCATGCCGCCCTTGTCGTTCAACATCAGCGACAAGGTCATGCGGCCCACCTTGGGCAGCTTGTTGGCCATCAGGCTATCCAGCCATTTGGCGGCACCCGGCCCGCGCACTGTGAACTTGGTCATCGGCGACATTTCGATGAAGCCAGCCTCTTCACGGGTGGTGCGCACCTCTTCCTGAACACGCTCCATATGGTTGGTGCGGCGGAAACTGTGTTCGGGGATCGCCTCTTCGGGCGATTTGGCAAACCAGCGAGGAAATTCGTAGCCGTTAAAGCTGGTCCAAACCGCGCCCTGAGCAGTCAAAAGATCATATGACCCCATGGTCTTCATCGGGCGCGCATCCGGGAAATCCTCACCCGGAACATGCGCATCCATATGGGTGCCCCATGTCTCGCGCACCTTATCCATGGTCCAACGTTTTGAGGCGTAGTCCGAGAATCGACGCGGGTCGAGCTCCGACATATCCATGCCCGGATCGCCATCGACGATCCATTTGGCCAAACGGTTTCCAACGGTGCCGCCCCAGAGGATGCCACCAGGCATGCCTTCGGCCAGCCAAAGGTTCTCATGCCCCGGTGCGGGTCCGGCCAGAGGCAGCTCGTCCGGGGTCATCTGGAACGGGCCACGGGTGTTGGCCTTGATCCCAACCTCACCCAAGGTCGGCACACGTTCGATGGCGCGTTCCCATTGGGTTTCCACGGCATCAAAATCCTCGGGCAACAGATCGGCTCCGAACTCGGGCGGGACACGATCCTCGGCGAATAGTTTGAGGTCTTTGGTGAATTCATACGGCCCGAACTGGATCCCGCCCACATCTTCGCGCAGATAAGCGCCGTAATCCTCATCCCGCAGGATCGGGAATTCGGGCAAGCCTTGCGCCCGGCGCTCTTTCAGCAGCGGCACCGTCTCGGTCGTCCAATACTGGTGAACGATCGGGATACATGGCAGGTCCAGCCCCACGCGGCGCGCATTTTCGCGGGCGTAGTTGCCGGTGGCAAAGATCAGATGCTCGCAGGTGATCTCACCCTGATTGGTGGTCACTTTCCAGTGGCCATTGTCCAGCTTCTCATAAGCCTGCGCTTCGGTGTTCTGGTATACCTTGGCGCCGGCATCCCGCGCGAGCTTGGCCAATGCCATGGTAATGTCGGCGGGATTCACATAGCCGTCTTCCGTGTGCAGGATACCACCCCGAATATCCGGGCTTTGGTTCAGCAAGGGATGAACCTCAGCAATCTCCTCTGGCGTCAGCAGCTTACAAGGCACGCCGGCGGCTTCGGCGATCGAGATATAGGACTGGAACTCATCCCAGCGCTTTTCGGTATTAGCCACCCGCAGCTGTCCTACCTTACGCAGTCCGACCGAACTGCCCATCTTCTCTTCAACCTCGGTGTAGATGCGGATGGTTTCCATCGTCATCTTCGACACGTTGTGCGACCGCACAAAGGTCACTAGCAAACCAGCCGCATGCCACGTCGAACCCGAGGTCAGTGTGGTGCGCTCCAGCATAACGGCATCGGAACACCCATGTTCGGTTAACCCGTACAGAATTGACGCACCGACGCACCCACCTCCGACAACCACGACTTTTGCATGTGACTGCATACTGCAACTCCTTCAACTTGTGCACGACCAACCGGGGGTCGCATTGCATGAGGAAAGATCGATATGAACGCCAAGGGTCTTGAGGACCTTTGATACATCCATTGATCATGTCTCAAACGGTTGTGGCGAATTTTCACCGTGAACCGCTGGCGGGCAATTGCAAAAAGATTCACTTTGAATAAGATCAGCTAAGCCTGATCTTCGGATAGTGCTTATATAATATTGGATGTACAAACCATCACAGGTCAAATCACCTTGCTCAACAGGCCCTACGATCTTCCACCTGTAAGTTCGCTTGTCAGCTTTGAGGCTGCTGCGCGGCATGTAAGCTTCAAGACCGCTGCAGAAGAGCTGAACGTCACGCCGGCCGCAATCAGCCATCAGGTCAAAGCGCTGGAAAACGAGCTGCAATGCGCGCTGTTTCTGCGCCATCATCGCGGCGTGGAACTTACTGAAAGCGGTGCTTATCTTCTTGTTGCCCTTCAACGTGGTCTGGAAGGCATCAGCGAAGCACTTGGGCAGTTGCGGCGTCAATATGACAGAAAAGGTGTGACGATCCGCTCAACCACGGCTGTCAGTTCACTTTGGCTCACCCCGCGCCTTGCGCAATTCTGGAAGCAATACGGACATGTTTCCGTGACGCAGGTCGTGACCGACCTCGGCATCGACACGTCAAAATGCGACCTAAGTATCCATTACGGCGATTCCAGTCGCGAAACGGGCATGTTCAAGACACTATTTCACGACAAGATCATGGCGCTTTGTAGCCCAAGGTTTGCGCAACAGAATCCCATCAAACGTGTTGAAGATATTGCCAGGGTCCCCCTAATTCATCTCGACGCTCCGGATACCGGCTGGACCGACTGGCGTGCCTGGACGCAGAAACTCGGCTATGAAGGCCCGCTGAATTCCGCGCATCGGGTCAACAATTACACGATCGCGCTTCAGGCCGCTCAGGACGATATGGGCGCAGTGCTGGGATGGGAGGGACTGACCTCGGAGCTGACCGCATCCGGAAAACTGGTCAGACTGTTGCCGCAAACCATCTCATCGCAACTGGATTTCTACGTGAAACTGCACAACACCTCATCCGACCGCGCCAAGCTTGTGTTCAAGTGGCTCGGCCAAGCGGCTGACGGAAAGGTTTAAACTCGGCTCAGACCTGATCAGGACGAAATATCTTGGGAGCGAAGATCGAGGGCCTTACCGTTGATTTCTCGCTGTCCTGAATAAAAGCAAGAACACAAACACCGATCCGATTGAAGTTGTGACGATCCCCACCGGCAATTCCTGCGGAGCCAGCAGAAGCCTGCTGAGAATGTCAGAGCCGGTCAACAAGGCAGCACCAACCATAGCGGCGGTAGGTAGAAGGTTTTTGTGCAGGGGACCTGCGATCCCGCGTGCAATATGCGGCACCATCAGACCGACAAAACCAATCACTCCGGCTACGGAAACAAACACGGCCGTTGCCAAAGCTGCGGTGAAAAACATGCTGAACCGCAGACCCCGAACCGGCACACCCAGAGTTGCGGCAGTCAAATCCCCGGTCAGCAGCGCATCCAACCAGCGGCTGCGATAAAGCGAATAGCTCAGGATCAGCAGCAGACCGATGCACACCAGCGGGAACGTCTCCCAACGGGCCAGGCCCAGCCCCCCCAGCATCCAGAAGATGACAGAATGGGCGGCGCGGCTATCACCGGCGAAGATCAGATAGTTGGTGATGGCCGAAAACAAAAATGACACAGCCAGACCCGCAAGGATCAGCTTTTCCGGTGCGCTGGTGCGAAGCCCATGAACCAGCGCCAGCACGATGCCCGACGCCACAAGACCGCCGCAAAAGGCAGCCAGAGGCAGAGTCCAGAAACCCAGAATATCTCCGGTCACGGTAATTACAAACACCGCCCCCGCTGCCGCGCCCGAGGACAGGCCGAACAGAAATGGATCGGCAAGGTCATTACGTGTGGTCGTTTGCAGCACCACGCCAACGATGCCCAGCCCGGCACCGATCACGGCTGCCAACAACGCGCGGGGCAATCGCAGGTCGAATACGATCCTATGCAGCGGCGACATCTCTCCGTCCTGCAACCCGGTACCGCGCAAGATCGCGGTGAAGGTCTCGGACAAAGGTATCGAGGTTGTGCCGTAGATTGTGGAAATCAGCAAAAGGGCGGCCAAAACGACCGCCCCCAGCAACAACGTCAGGCCCAATCGGCCCATATCAGCTCTGACCCGGATGCATCGCGCGCGCCATCTTCGAGATCGCTTCGATATTTGCCGGTCCGGGCGTCAGCTCTTCGTAGCGCAATCCGATCCAGCGTTCGTTCTTGACGGCATCAGTCTGCGACATGACGGGATGTTCCTGCAGGAACTTGAAGGTGTCCTCGGCGCCATTGCCGGTCTGATAATCCAACAAAACCAGGAATTCCGGGTTCGATGCGGCAACGGCCTCCCACGAAGTGCGGCCCCAGCTCGTGTCCATGTCATGAGTGACGTTTTCACCACCAGCGGCTGTGATCATCGCATCGGGAATCGCGAATTTACCGGCGGTAAACGGAGCATCTGCAGGACCATCCAGAAGAAAGACGCGGGGCTTGGGCAGTTCAGCAGTCTTGGCATCGATCGCTGCCAGCTGCTCTTTCCAGCCCGAGACCAGAGCCTCGGCCTTGTCTTCGACTTGCATCACCTTGCCCAAGCGCAACACATCGCCAAACAGAAGATCCATGCTGGCTTCGGGGCGATCCTTGTCCAGATGGACACAGCTTTCCGTTAGAACCAAGGTCTTGATTCCGAACGGTTCCAATGTATCTGGGGTCACATCACCACCCGGCTTCATGCCATAGTACCAACCTGCAAAGAACAGGTCGGGTTCAACCGCCACCAGGTTTTCGACGGTCGGATATTTCGGCGCAAGCTCGGGGATGTCGCCGCGCAGAGCATCAAAATCAGGGCTGGTCTTGTACCAGCCGGTGATGCCGGTCAGGCCGACGATCTTGTCCTGCAGACCCAATGCAAAGGCCATATCGGTCATGTTCATGTCATGCACAACCAGGCGCTCGGGCGCGGTATCAAAAACCAGTGGTTCGCCGCAGTTGTCTACGGTGACTTCTTGCGCAGCAGCACCGCTTGCCATGGCGGTGGCAAACGCCACGGGCCAGATGTATTTCATCTCAGTGTGTTCCTTCGACTAAGTTGAGACTGTGGTTCTTCGAATATCAAGCGCCGGGATCACGCGGCCTTCGTGGAGAAAGCAGAGGAAATCAACGCCAAAAGTTTCGCGGACTCTTTCGGGTGTCAGCACCTTGTCCACCGACCCAAACTCGATCATACGGGTCGATTTCATCAGCGCCACGTGTGTGGCGAATTCGGGGATCATGACCAGATCGTGTACAATCATGACCACGGTGATCCCAAGCTCGGCGACCAAAGACAGCATCCGCCCTTTTGCATCAGGATCCAGATGGTTGGTCGGTTCGTCCAGAAACAGCAACGAAGGGTTCTGCGCCAAAGCACGCGCGATATGGGCACGCTGACGTTCGCCTCCGGACAGTTGGGCCATGCGCTTGTCCGCGAGATTGGCGAGACCGGTCAGGTCTAAAATCCGGTCCAGCTCTTGCGCGTGGCCTTCGGTAGAGCGGTCCGCACGGATGGGTATTTGCCCCAGCGCAACATAATCGCGTAACGCCAAGCGTCCATCGGGCAGTTCCTGCTGACCTACCACTGCGATCATGCGCGCACGCTTTTTGGCGGAGAGCTGTTTCAGACTGCGTCCTTTGATCCGAACATCGCCAAGTGCCAGCGGCTCAGCGCCGCACAACAGATTGAGAAGCGTCGTTTTCCCCGCCCCGTTCGGGCCGGCGATGGCTAGAATGGAACCCTCGTCCAACTCGAACGAGACGCCCTGCAACAGGACATCTCCGTTAAGGGCATAATACTCAAGGTTTTCGGCAATCAGAAAGGGTCGCAACGTCATTGCGATGCCCCCTGTTCGATCCGCGGCATGCGCGAGAGGGTTTTATTGAACAACGCCTGCGGGCGATCAGTGGCATTTGTCCAGCCATCCGGGCTTTCACGATATTGCGCTGCAAACTCAGCCAGCGCCTGCACCTCATCCGCGGTCTGAATGCCACCAAAAAGGTATTGCGCCTTTCCTACGGCCTGGAACCCAACCGTTCTGGGACTATCGCAGCCTGCCATGCAAGACGACGCGCGGATCGCAAAACTGCGATGTAATTTCCCGGTCAACGCATCGCAAATTTCATCAAGGGGCAGCCCTTCAGTGCAGCTTTCGCAGACTAGAATGAAATGATCAGGCGTATCTGGCATGGTCCACTCCACTTGTTTCCAAGCGCATGCGGAAGCTGCCGACAATGTAAACACGCGATTGACGCGCCATCAAAGCCTCCTTCCAGGACGCCCCGCCCCGGGTTGGTTAAACATCTGATGGCAGGTCTCCTGACTTGCGGGTCCGCGCTCGGCCAACCTTCCCGACCCTGTGGACCAGTGGCTGTTTGGCCTTGCTCACCGCTTACAGTTGCGGGGGCAGTTACGGAATTGGCACCTTTTGGCAAACCTCACCGTATTCCCTTTTCATCCCGCGGCAACACCACCGGGAACCATCAATCGATTGAGTGCCCGAGAACACCGGACACGTCAATGATAAAGTCGAAGGCACCCAACTCTGGTCGAGGATCGAGCGCGGGCAACCACGTGTCCGTAGCACCAACCGAATGGGTTGGGCTGCGCGCCGAATTTGTCTGGCCACGGCTGTCCATAGTTGGTGTGTTTGGAAATTAGACAATCTGAGGTAAGCTGAACAAATTTAGAGGTTTAGCTTTGTCAGCGCCTTACCCCTGTTTGATCATTGCCTGGGTTTATCCAAGGAGACGGTTCTTTGACGCATGTTTCGCAAAACGCATTGCCGCCGGATATTGTTGATGATGTCATTGACCACAATCTCGAGGCCGTTGCACGGTGGAAAGGCCATCGCTTAAGGGCTCAGCATGGGCGCAGTCACGGGTGCGTGGCTGCAACATTCACTGTCAGAAACGATCTACCAGAACAGTTCCGTCACGGCCTGTTTGAACAGCCCGCTGCCTATTCAGCCGCACTTCGCTTTTCCAACGGCGCGCATCTGGATGACCGGAAATCGGATGCCCACGGGATGGCGATCAAGCTTTTTGACGTGCCAGGCCCCAAGCTGATCGACGCCGAGGCACTTGCGCATCTGGGGACCACACAACTCAGCGACGAGTTCGATTTCGTATTGGTCGATCAGGATGTGTTTCCCAGCTACGTCCCCGATGAATATGAGCGATTGGGCAGGCTTGTCGCCACATTACAAGCGGTCCAGCACGCGATCAAAGGGCGACGAAAATGGAGCCTTAGGTTGATCACCAAAGGGCTGCGCGCAGGATTTCGCGCCTTCCTCACTCGTGAAGGCAAGCGTCAGTTTCGCGTCGCGAGTGATTTTGCCTCGAACTATATGCACTCGCCTTTTGAGGTCCATTTCTGGTCGACAACACCGTATCGGCTGGGCCCCGATCTAACGGTCAGATACTTGGCCCGCAGCGCGAAACCAAAAATTCCGGCACATCCGGTAGACGACCCAGATGGGATCGGGCAGTGTTTGCGGCAAGACGTGGCCGATGGAGATAATCACTTCGAGCTGTGTGTGATTGAGCCCCCGCGCCCGGCCGACGAATTCGATGTGCTCGACAATCGCATCCGGTGGGCATGCGACCCGCAACCAGATGCACCTCTTGATCCGTACCATCATACCGTCACGCCCGTGGCGGATATCACGATTCCCAAAGGTGCAGAATTTGATCCGCAGAATGGAGACGCGATGAGCTTCGCGCCCTGGCGTGTCACGGCAGATCACGAACCTTTAGGACCGATTAATGCGATCCGGCTCAGAACCTATCTGAGCTTGGCCCGCGCCCGGTTCCCGAATCGATGACCAAACGGAGATGTATTGATGCTGGACGTTGATGATCTGATCAAACTCGGATTCAAGATCTCCCCACCCGTTACGAGCTATTTAGCCGCGATCAGGCTTGCAAACGCCGCGAAGATCCACCGACCGCGGCCCTATACGATGGGCGCAGACTACACGACATGGCCCGGCGTGTTTTCCCATCGCTGGATCGGTCGGCATACAACGCCAGAAGACCTCTCACCCGTCCTGCCGTCGGAAAGCGAAGTTGCTGATCTCTTTCGCCGACGGACACAAATGGATGGCAGCCCGCTTACCTTGATGTGCCCGCAAGGATCGACACTTTTGTTTATCTCGGCCGCACAATGGTTTACCGACAGTTTCCTGCGCACCTTTGGGGCGAAAGGACCGGTTGATCAGACGGATTCGAACCACGAGGTCGATCTGTGCCAAATCTACGGGCTGAACGATTTTCAGACCGACATGCTGCGCGAACGCGATCCCGATACCAATGAATTAACCCACCGGTTGGCCTTTCGTCTGGATACACAAGGCGAGATGTGGGCCCCGAAGCTGTTTCAAAAGAACCAATCCGGTGGTGTTAAGCTTGCGCCCCCCTTTGATGGCAGTCTTGCCACTGGCGAGAATTACGGAAAGCCCCTGCACGATCCATGCAAGCTGTGGAATGCGGTGAAACGGGCGCATCCGGGTCTCAGCGATCACGCGATTGACCAGCTACTGCTCGACTTTCATGCAACCGGGCTCGATAATGGCAATGGTACCATAGGTTATATCGCGATCAATACACTGATGTTGCGCGCCCATAACACCTTTGCCGATCTGTTGTGGCGCGAAAAGCGCGGCATATCAGGCTGGGATAAAGAGCGTGTGTTCCAGACCACACGCTGCACCTTGATCGCATTGCTGATCAAGCTTGTGCTTGAGGATTACATCGCCCACATCGCCAATATGCCTTTCAAACTACCCGTTGGCGTCAATCGCTGGCAACCGTGGCATCATTCCAACCAGATCGCGATTGAGTTCAATTTGCTCTACCGCTGGCATTCGATGATCCCCGAGCGATTCATAATCGACGGCGCACAGGTTGGCCCAGAAGGCTTCAGGTTCAATCCACGACTGGTCGAACAAACGGGCTTGGCGGAAATGATCCGATCTTTGTCGCGCCAACCTGCGGCCCGCATGTCGCTGCGCAACACGCCCGATTTCCTGTTCCAAAGGCCTGCGCCCGGTGCTCCTGCCCCTGTCGAAGCTACAATTGCCCTGACGCGTAAGGCGCGTCTTCCGTCGCTGAACACTTATCGTCATCATTTCTGCCGCAAACCGCATTCAAGCTTTACTGAGATGGTTGGTGATCAGCCGTTTGCGGACGAATTGATTGCCGACCTGAGCCGGCTCTATTGCGACGTCAATAGGGTCGAGTTGTTCCCTGGTCTCTTTGCGGAACAGCACAAGGGCGATGTGATCATGGGCGATCTGATGACATCGATGGTGGCGTATGACGCGATCACGCAGCTTATGAACAACCCGATGGTGTCCAAAAACTTGTACTCAGCTGAGACTTTTTCAGAGAAGGGTTTTCAGTTGTTGAAGAAAACTTCGTCATTCTCGCAGGTGGCGCGTTTTGTTGGCTTGGACCTGCAACCCGAAGACTGCACTTTAGGTCGACGTCCCGGCGGGACCTAAGACGCGACCGCGCGCTCTTCCAGCTCAGCAATCCGCGCGGCAACTTCCGTATCGGCTGGCCGGATGCAGGCAAGATCACTCAGCGCGCGCAATTCATACAGCGCCGCGCCCTGATCATTTGCCACGGCTATAGCTTCACGCAAAGCCGCCTCAGCCGCGTCGAACGGACTACCTTGTTCCAGTAGAAGAGCCGCCTTTATCCGGTGGATTTCGGCCTCATAGTTCCGCTCGTCAGTGTTTTCTGCACATGTCAGACCAGCCTCCACCGCATCCAACCCTTTCTGAATCTCACCCAGAGCAAGATAGCCCCGTGCGAGCTCGGCGTTAACGAGCACGCCAGCCGCCTCGGCACCCGTTGCGTGCATCCTTCCCCAAGCGGCCTGCAGCATGGCCACGCCCTCTGTGGCCTCGCCGGTTCTGATGGCAGCCCCGGCAAGATGGGCCGTCGCAACAGCTTGGTAATAAGGGCCGCCCTTGTCCTGAACAGCCGCGCTCAGCGCCTTGGCCATACGCGCATAATCCGGGTGGTCCATCTGCATGTGGATTTCGGTCAACCAATGCATTGCATTTGCGATGATCAAGGGCTGGCCCGACGCCATCGCGGCGTCAACTGCCCGCTTGGCTTTGGCGAGTGCCGCCTCAGTTTTGCCCTGAAAGCTGTCAACCAGCGCGCTCATACTCTCGATTTGTATCACGGCTGCAATATCGGGGCTGTTTCCAGCTTCGGCGCGATGCGCATCCGCATGAGACGCCGCTTGTTCCAGAGCTGCTGCCGCATCCTGAAACCGACCGCGCGGGGATAGCGCGGCCCCACAGATGTAGTTTCCGACCATTCGGGTGTGGTGATCGTCATACGCATCGATGATCGCTTGCCCCCATTGCTCGGCGTTCTGGTAATCACCTTTGACCATTGCAGCGGTAAACAGACCCCTGCCCGCGCGCACAAGAGTACGTCTGTCGCCCAGCTTTTCAGCCAGTTCAAAACTGCGCCCAAAGGCATCGATTGCGGGCTCGGCACCATAACCGACATGCACGCGTTCGGCAGCGGCCAGAAGGAATTGCAAGTTCAATTCAGCTTTATCTCGTTGGTCTGCGGACAACTCGTCCAACAGCCGCAATCCGTTTCGGGCATGCTGAGCCCCTTCGCGATTTGCGTGGCGCCTCAGGTTCAGCCGCGCGGCCTCCGACCAGGCGGCCACCGCCTTCGTTGTTTCACCGGCCAGTTCCCAGTGCCGCGCTATTTGTTCAGGCTGTCGGGCGGCTTCCGGTTGGGCGGCAAGGGCTTCTGCCGTGCGTCGATGCAAATGAATGCGACGGTCCCGCACAAGGCTTTGATATGCCGCCTCACGCACCAATTCATGGCGGAACCGCCAGATCATTTCTGCGTCGTCATTCGCGCCGGGCAGATGTTGCAAAATACCCGTGGCGGCGAGCCCAAAGATCGCGTCTTCGGACTCGTCTTCAGTCAGTTCACTGATCTGAGCCAGCAAAGGTGCCCCAAAGGCACCACCTATAACAGCGGCCTCGATCGCGGCACGTCGGAGTTCTCCGACCTCGTCCACCTGTTGCGCCAGGAGGTCATGCAACGTGGCGGGAATGTTGTCCACGATACGTTCAGGCGACGCAGCGATGGCGGCAGAGCACTCCTTGATGAAAAGGGGCACACCATTGCCGCGCGCCAAAATCTGCGCCGTGGTGCGGTCGTCAAGGCGCTCACCCGAGGCCGCCTTGGCCAGTTCTGACGATGTCGCATCATCGAGCGGTGGAAGCGACAATTGCTCAAGAGACGGTATGCTCTCTTTGATCGCTGATGGCGCCGGCATCCGCGAAACCATCAACATCAGGACGGGAAGTGATGTCAGATGCTCGGCCACGTCGCGCAGCACCGAAAGGGTCGATGGGTCGACCCATTGCATATCCTCAACCACGACAAGCACCGGCCCCTCTCGGCTGAGTTTTTGGTAGACGCGGATGAATATGTCACTCAGCTGCGCGCGCAGTTCGTCCTCACTGGTCGTCCCGCTGTCGCCGGGGCCCGGGGCAAGAATGAAATACAGCGTGCGAAGTTGCGCGTCGTCCAGAATATCGCTCAGATGTTCTGACAACCGGTTGCGACGCGCGGCAATATCGTCCTGATTGTGGATGCCGCACCACCGTTCGACCTGTGATATGAAGGGAAAGAACGGTGTGCTGACATGGAACGGGCTGCAGTGATAGGTCACCCATGCCTGCGGCCCGACCGACGAACGCAGATCACGGATCAGGTGCGATTTGCCAATCCCTGCCTCACCCAATATGTGAATCACCCGCCCTCTTCCAGCGTCCACATCTTTCCACGCGCGGCGGAGTTGTCCGCGTTCGGCTTTGCGGCCAAGCAACGGGGTGCGGTTATGGCGGCGTGCCTGATCCTTGCCTTCACCGGTCAATCGATAAACTGGAACAGGCCGGTCGAACCCCGCGAGGTTCTGAACGCCTTGCGGCTCGAACTCCATTTGTTCGGCCCCAAGCGCTCGTGTTGCCGCAGAAACCATTGTTCCACCGGGGGTTGCCAACGACTGAAGACGTGCCGCAAGATTTAGCGTCGATCCAAAAATCGCGTCGGGCTGAATATTGGTCCCAAGCGCGATGTCCCCGACAAGCACTACGCCGGATGCGATCCCAATCCGGCACCTGAGATCGAGCGGACCCGCCATTGCGGGCAGATCAGTATGGATGCGCAGCGCAGCGCGTAGAGCGCGCTCGGCATTATTTTCAGACGCAGCAGGCCAACCAAAGGCGACGAGGATACCGTCGCCCACGATCTGCAGCACCCTGCCCCCGAACTCAACGGCAATTTGTTCGACCAGTTTATGATAACGTAATGTCGTAGACAGCAAATCTTCGGGCTCAAGCATTTGAGCCAATACCGTGGACTCGACAAGATCCACCATCATGACAGTCAGATGGCGGTGCTCCATCGCGCCAAGATCAGTTTCCGGGCCAGTGGGGTGCAGCACCATCAGCGCGCTCCGCGACCGGCGCTCATGCGGCGTGGAGATTTAAGGCCAACGCCTTCTCCGGAACCCAAAAACGAGAACATGCCCCCCATCGCGAAGCCTTAAAATAATTAACAGATTGTACGCGCCGCCGCTCGACACCACGAAAACTGATTGTGAGACTATATGAAGCTTCGCATTCTGGCTATGCCCAACGCCTGCTGAAGCGAAGAAGTGCCTGATATTACGTTTAGGATTGAGAATGCGCGCCTGCGGTCGAACGAATGTCATCGTCGGAAATCCGATCTGGCAACGAATCTTGATCGTAACACGCCGTTCTTCGCCGAGACCAGATAGCCAGTTCAACGCAAGCCACGAACAGCACTTGAACAATTCACCACAACAAGCATATTCGGTCGCCAAGAAACAGTCTGATGATTTTGCCCTATCGCCCGCAACACCTCAGAAGTGCCGAGCTGTTGTTGAAAGCAAGCCGGCAAAGCCTAAGCGGTTGTAACTATCGAGCCCTAAAAGCTCTTAATTCAGCGGTTGAAAGAGACCATGAAATACGCCACTGGCGAAACCCAAAGGAAGGAATTCGATAAATGCGCATTGCGATGATTGGCACGGGATATGTCGGTTTGGTGTCCGGGGTTTGCTTTTCGGACTTTGGCCATGATGTGATTTGCGTCGATAAATCCGATCGCAAGATCAAGATGCTTCAGGATGGAGAGGTGCCGATTTACGAGCCGGGCCTTGATGTGCTCATGACTAAGAACGTGGCTGCTGGCCGCCTGACCTTTACCACCGACCTGGCCGCTGCGGTCGACGGCGCGGACGCGGTGTTCATCGCTGTGGGCACACCTACGAGACGCGGGGACGGGCACGCTGATCTGACTTATGTGATGGCCGCCGCCGAAGAAATCGCTCATTCCATCACCGGATATACGGTTGTCGTAACCAAATCGACTGTCCCGGTCGGCACCAACCGCAAGGTTCATGAAGTTGTCTCGGGTGCAAATCCGAAGGCGGAATTCGACGTCGCATCGAACCCCGAATTCCTGCGCGAGGGCGCTGCAATTGATGATTTTATGCGCCCGGATCGTGTTGTCGTAGGGGTCGAAAGCGAACGAGCGGCGGATGTCATGGCCGAGATTTACCGCCCGCTTTATCTGCGTGACTTTCCGATCCTGACCACTGATCTAGAAAGCGCCGAGATGATCAAATACGCGGCGAATGCATTCCTGGCGACCAAAATCACGTTCATCAATGAAATCGCCGGTCTTTGCGAGCGGGCAGGCGGCGATGTCAAAGAGGTGGCGCGCGGTATTGGTCTGGATGGGCGGATCGGCAACAAGTTTCTGCACGCAGGCCCTGGCTATGGCGGCTCGTGTTTTCCGAAAGACACCGCTGCACTTGCCCGGATCGGACAGGATTTTGCCCACCCGATGCAGATCACCGAAACCGTCATTCGTGTGAACGATGAGGTCAAGAAGCGGATGATCGAGAAGATCCGGGATGCCTGCGATGACAGCTTCAATGGCAAGACCGTGGCGGTTCTGGGTGTGACTTTCAAGCCCAACACCGATGATATGCGCGACGCACCTTCCCTGACTATCGTTCCCGCCCTGATCGGTGGCGGTGCCCAGGTCCGCGTTGTCGATCCGCAAGGCCGTGCCGAGGGGGAAGCGCTGCTTCCTGGCGTCAAGTGGATGGATGATCCCTACGCCGCGGCCAAAGATGCGGACGTTGTTGTCTTGCTGACAGAATGGAACGAGTTCCGCGCCCTGAACCTGAGCGAGCTGGCGGAGACGATGAAATCGCCCCGCATGGTCGACTTGCGCAATATCTACTCGTCGACGATGGTTCTGGGATCGGGATTTGAGACCTATGTCGGCGTCGGGGTTGGGGATCAGCGTTAGGGCTGGCACCGCCAATGCCTCTCACCCAAATCAACTGGTTGTGGCAGCCGTCTGATACAGTCGGCGCATGATCAGCGGCGTCAGATACATCGGTATCTGATAGGCCCCGATGAACACCATGATCGGCGCGGTCACTTCAGGTGGCAGTGCCACGAAGAATATCGCGATGTTCCGGTTTCCGGCGATCAGAGACACCGCCGTAGCCTCGGCCCCGGGCATTCGAGTTCGTGTGAATTGGAATGAGACAACCTGAGCCCCAAAGTTGATCAGACAGGCAAACGCGATCCAGAACAGCGCGACACGCGGGTCCACAAGTGCGGTTGCGCTCAATGATGGCATCAGGCCAACAACGAAAACGGACAGAGTAATCGTTGCCGCACCTTCTACGTTCAAAAGCGTAGACTTTGAAGGTTGGCGCAGCACCGTGCGGCGCAATATGACAGCCGCGAGAATCGCTATTGTGATGGTAAGAAAAAGCCGAAGCGCGGTCATCAGGACCGCCCTGAGATCACCCAATTCCGGCATCAGCCAAAAGATCGGTAACGCGGTCAGTGGCAAAACAGCCGTTCCAACCACGACCAGTCGCATCGCCGGTTCCGCAGAATAGCCTATCATCAGGCACATATTGGGGCTGCCGGATATTGATGGGGCTGCAGCCATGACAAGCAATGCCAAAAAAACTGGCGAACCGGTCCATCCGCAGGCAATTCCAATCCCAACGACAGACAACGGCAAAACCAATTGAAAGGCGGCAATCGTTCCCGCAACTTTTCGCAGGTCAACCAGCGAACCCACAATGGCCCCCGGCTGCATTCGCAGCAGCGTCAAAAACAGCAGGAGCATGACCAAGGGCGGTAAGAGAGGCCGCATCGGTGCGGCCAGCCCCGGCAGCAGAAGGCCTGCGGCAAGGCCCGATACTAACACATATGGGCCGTGACGCGCCGCGAGGTGAAGCGGGTTCAACGGCGTCTACCCACCGGGGCTTTGACGCAGGTTTTCGGGCAGCCACGTCGCCAACTCGGGGAACCAGATCAGAACGAACACCATCAGCACCATGATCAGGAACATCGGGATCGCAGCGCGGGCGATATAGCTCATTTCATGGTTAGTCATGCCCTGCATCACGAACAGGTTGAAACCAATAGGAGGTGTGATCTGCGCCATCTCGACAACGACCACGATGAAGATCCCGAACCAGATCAGATCGATCCCGGCGTCCCGGATCATAGGCTCGACAACAGCCATAGTCAGCACAACCGAAGAAATCCCATCAAGGAAGCAGCCCAGAATGACGTAGAAAACCAGCAGAACCATGAGCAGTTCGAACCGGGTCAGTTCCCAGCCCGCGATCAAATCCGCAAGCCCGCGCGGCAGGCCGGTAAAGCCCATCGACAATGACAGGAACGCAGCACCCGCTAGGATCAGCGCAATCATCGCACTGGTGCGGGTTGCGCCCATCAAACTTTCAGTGAAGGTCTTCCAGTTCAACGATCCCTGCCCTGCTGCCAGTAGCAGTCCGCCAATCACACCGAAAGCCGCCGCCTCGGTCGCCGTAGCATAACCCAGATACATCGATCCGATTACCACCATGATCAGCAGGATCACTGGCAACAGAAAGCGAGAGTTCTTAACCTTTTCGGAAAAGGTCAACTTGCTCTCATCGTTGGGGTTCCAGTCTTTGCCAACTTTGGAATAGATGGCGACATAGCCCATGAACATTGCGGCAAGCACAAGACCGGGTAGGATGCCTGCAAAGAACAGCTTGGTGATGGACTCGTTGATCGTAACGCCGTACACGATCAACGTCAGTGACGGTGGGATCATTAGCCCAAGTGTTGCCGCGCCGGTCAGCGTGCCGATGACCATGCGTTCGGGATAGTTGCGCTTTCGCAGTTCCGGGATCGACATCTTGCCAACCGTAGTCAGCGTCGCCGCCGAAGAACCCGAGACCGCAGCAAACACTGTACAGCCTACGATATTCGTGTGGACCAGCCCGCCGGGCAAAGGTGCCATCCACGGCGACAGGCCTTTGAACATGTCTTCGGACAATCGCGTTCGGTAGAGGATCTCGCCCATCCAAATGAACATAGGCAAGGCAGTCAGGGTCCAGGAAGAGGACGCCGACCAGATCGTGGTGATCATGACATCGCCTACGGGGCGCGTCGTGAACAGCTCCATCCCGACCCAGGCGACGCCCATCAGGGCCAGCCCGACCCAGACACCGGTGCCCAGCAAGGTGAAAAGGACAAAGAGGAAGAGGATAATAACGGATATATTTTCCATGCTCTTACTCTCCGTGGCTCTGATCGGCCAGATCACGGGTGATGCGGTGATCACCCTTGAACAGGACATGGAACAGGTGATCGGTCAGCGCGATGGCCAGAATGACCGCTCCGATCAGCATGGTAGATTGCGGTATCCAAAGGGCGGTTTTATCTTGCCCCTGGCTGATATCGTTGAACTTCCAGCTCCAGTAAACAAAGCGATAGGCATACCAGCAGAAATACCACATGACCGCCGAACCAATCGCAAAGCACCAGATTTCCAGAATTCTGCGAAAGCCATCGGGAACCGCGTTCAGGAGAATGGAGACTCTAATATGGCTGCCTCGGTTCAGGGCGTTGGCGAAGGCCAGAAAAGACGCAGCGGCCATCGCATATCCAGCATAGTCTGGCGCGCCGGGAAACACCTCACCGGTCCAACGGGCCAGCATTTGCACAACAATCAACACCAGAATGGCAATCAGGCTGAGCGCCGCCAGAACCCCTGCTGCCAGATAAATGAAATCCAGTACGGACCTGAGCCCTCGCATTGCCGCCATGCTGTCCCCGCTGTGCTTTTTGTGGATTGGGAGCAGACGGCAGGATGAACTGCCGCCCGCATTCGAATGGTTACTGAGAGTTGAACGCGTCGACGATAGCTTTGCCTTCGTCTCCGGCGGCCTCAAGCCATTCGTTGGTCATGGTGACGCCGATTTCTTTCAGCTCATTCGTCATCTGTTCGGATGCAGGACCAACTGTCATGCCGCCATCGCGCAGACCCTGAAGCGTAAAGCCGGTATATTCCTTGGCGCGCCAGTTACCTGCATACTCGGCCAGTTCCGCACAGCCTTTGATGACGTTCTTGTTCGCATCCGAGACACCGGCCCAGACATCCGAGTTCACCATCACGTAGTTGCGCGGCAACCAGGCATCCACTTCATAGAAGTAGTTCAGGCTTTCCCAGACCTTCCGGTCATAGCCGGTCGACCCGGATGATACCATGGAATCCGCTACTCCGGTGGCAAAGGCCTGGCTAATCTCAGCCGCCTCGATGGTGACGGGCAGCATCCCAGTCAGTTCGGCCAGGCGTGAGGTGGCGTTGTTGTAGGAGCGGAACTTGATCCCCTCCATATCCGCAACCGAGTTCACTTCGTTCTTGAAATAAAGCCCTTGAGGCGGCCAAGGCACGGCGTAAAGCAGCGTCAGGTTCTGTTCAGCCAGCAGCTTTTCGATGGACGGCTTTGCCGCATCCCACAGCTTGGCGCTGTCGTCGAACGACGTTGCCAGGAATGGGATCGAGTCAAAGCCGAACAGCGCGTTTTCGTTCTGGTGCCCAGACAGCAGACGCTCACCAATCGGGGCTTGCCCGGTCTGGATCGCACGCTTGATGTCGGCACCTTTGAACAACGAGCCGGACGGGTGTGTGACGATTTCAATCTCACCACCGGTTCCTGTGGTGACACATTTGGCGAACTCCGCGCCGGTGGCCGAATGGAAATTCGATGCCGAATAGGCCATCGGCATATCCCATTTCTCTGCCATTACTGGCGCTGCTGCGGCAGCCGTCAGAGCGGTTGCTGCCAGAAGGCTTGTCAGTTTTTTCATCATGTTTCTCCCTGTTGAGTTTTGAGACGCCGGCGTTCTTCGCCAGTCATTTCTATGTTGCGAAACGCGAGGGCGCGTAGACGCTCATGTCAGTGTTCGGTGTTCTGCCCGCAATTATCTGGGCCAGAAGTCGCCCCGTTTTCGGCCCGCCTGTCAGGCCAATGTGATGGTGCCCAAAGCCCATATACGCACCGCTAATCCCCGGAGCCTCACCGATAATCGGGATCGAGTCGGTTGGTGCTGGGCGGTGCCCCATCCATTCCACTTCCTCCTTCCATGTCAAACCCGGGAAGGCCATCCGGGCATTCTTGCGCATCAATTCAAACGGCGCGCGTGAGGGTGGCGCATCAAGACCGCCAAATTCCACGATGCCAGCCAAACGAATGCGGCCATCCATCGGTGTGGCGACAAATTTGCCGGAAACCACCATGACCGGACTGCGCGGCATGGCAGAAGGCTCCACCAATTCAAGATGATAGCCGCGTTCGGTTTCAAGGGGAACAGAAATGCCCAAAAGCTTAGCCAAAGGCCCCGACCAAACGCCCGCAGTTACAATTGCCGTATCACACGCGATGGTTTCGCCTGCCGCCCGTATACCGGTTACGCGACCATTTTCCTGAACAACGTCATCGACCGCCGCACGTAGGATTGTGCCCCCATGTGCCTCGACATACGCCGCCAGATCTTTGACGTACCGACCTGGATCCGTGATATGGCCATGATCCGAAAGCTTCGCCGCAAATCCAATGTCTTCACTATAGACCGGATCATAGGCGTGAAAGGCAGGGCCTTCCAATTCGTCCCATGTGAATCCGTTCCTGCGCCGAATGTCCCAGCCAAACGCATCATCTTTGAAATGCGCGCGGTCGTTGTACAGGAACAGATAGTCAGAGGGCACGATCCACTTTTCAGCGCCCGTGCCCTCAGCCAGCGCTTTGTGGTCGTTCAGGCTATCGCCAACAATTGGCGTCAAAGCTGACGCGATGCGTTCCACATCTGATGCATTCGCATGACTCAGATATTTTGTTAGCCAAGGAATCAGCTTTGGAAGATACCCCCATCTCAGAAACAACGGTTGTGACGGGCTGAGCAGCATTTTGGGCGCCTTCCGGAGCAGCCCTGGAACAGTCACCGGAACAATCGAGCATGACGCCAATACGCCCCCATTGCCGTGCGAGGTGCCCTCTCCCGGTCCGGCCTTGTCGATCAGGATTACCTCGTGACCATCCCGCTGCAGCCAGATTGCGGCTGAAACGCCAACAATCCCAGCGCCGATGATCGCTATGGTCTTCTTCTCGCTCATGCCCCCACCGCCTTGGCCACTGCATAATGCTCAAGCTTGGTTACATCAGGCCTGTTGCCGAGGCCGGGTGCGTCAGGGACTACAACTTCGCCGCTGCTTACTTGGAAGGGATTTTCCAGAATGTCCTCTTTCAGGAAGTAGGAGGCTTGATAGAACTCGCAGCCCAACGTTATCTCAGGTGTTGCAGCAATCATATGTGTGCCCGCCAGATGCGCCAATCCGGCCTCGAACATATCACCGCCATAGGCTGTCAGACCATGTGCTGCAGCGATACGGGCCACAGTCTGGCCTCGTGTCGGGCCACCGGATTTCATGATTTTCACTGAAACCCCGTCACAGATACCGTCACGCGCTGCCCGCTCCATGTCTTCGGGGCCAAAGACGCTCTCATCAGCCAGAAGTGGGACGTCAATCATCTGTCGCAACTTGCCCATCATGCCGAAATGGTGGGCGCGGACAGGTTGCTCAATGAAATCCGGGGCAAATTGCGCGACATCGCGAACCTGCGCCGGTGCGTCCTCGATACTGAGCCCCTGATTATAATCTACACGAACCCTGAATTCCGGGTGGTTCTGTGCGAGATATTCCAATCGCATGATATCGAAGGCGTGATCCTTGAACCCGGTCTTGAGCTTTACAATCCGAACGCTATCGGCCTGCAATTGTGCCAGCAGCTCAACATCCTGAGCAAAATCCGGGTTCGCAATTGAGCAACTGAGTGGAATGGTTCCACGGCACTTCCCGCCCAGCAGAGACCAAACAGGAACCTTGCTGATTCTGCCCGCAAGATCCAGCAAAGCGGTTTCCAATGCAGCCTTTGCCTCGGTGCAATGAGCCACGGCATAAGCTGCCTGTGCCATGATCGCTGAACGGTCGCCCACTCTGGCCCCAACCACAAGTGGGCGCAAATAGCGATCAAGGGCTGCATAAGTGGCCTCTGGGGTGCCCGTGAAGACAGACCAGGGAGAGGCCTCACCAAATCCTTCATTGCCGTCCTCGGATCTCAGCCGCAGGACGACGACTTCGCATGTTCCTTCGACGGACCCGATGCCATGATCACGGCGAGACGTCACGGGCAACTCAAGGTGCCAGAGATCATAGCCGATGATTTTCTGTGTCAGATCGCCCATTGCACCCCCTGCCAATGGCCGAAGCCTGCCTTGACGGGGATATCATTTCAAATACTATATTATCTAGAGGTCATCAGGAAAAATGATACCATAGCGATGTCCCTGCGATTTCGTCAGCTACAGGCTTTTCACGCCATCATGGAAACCGGCACTGTCACGGGTGCGGCCTCGGTGCTTGGGATTTCACAGCCCGGGATCAGCAATCTGTTGGCACAGCTAGAGCGCGAAGCGCGTTTGCCGCTGTTTGAACGCAACAAAGGCCGGTTGCTGCCTACGCCAGAAGCTGAACTTCTATACCGCGAGGTTGATACGGTTGTTCGGGGGCTGGATCACGTGGCGCAGGCGGTCACGGATCTGCAGAACAAGCATCCGGGTCAATTGCAGATCGCCGCACCACATCTGCTATCCTTCGGCTTCATGCCGCGTGAGATCGCTCGCTTCGCAGAAAGCCGTCCGAACCTGTCGGTAAGCTTTCAGTCGCAGTATTCCTCGAAGATTCAAGAATGGGTAATCTCTGGCCTATTTGAGATCGGCATTGTCGAGATGCCCATTCTGCATGACACACTGAACTATCAGGTTTTTGAATTCGAAACACTGGCGACCTTTCCGGAAACCAGCCCTTTGGCAGATTATGATGTGCTCACACCTGAAATTCTTGAAAACGAACCATTCATCGTGATGGGGCCAGAGCATCAAACCCACCGACGAACTCGGGACATCTTCCAATCAGCGGGGCGCAACTGGCGGACCCAGATTCACACCCATCTGTCAGAAAACCTGCTAAGTTTCGTCAAGCAGGGCATGGGGGTCGCGATGATCGATCCCTTCACTGTCACCTTTGACGACGAGAGCGGGTATCAAACCCGCCCCTTCCGACCGGCTGTGATGCTTGATCTGGCCATTATCACCGCGAAAGGGCGACCCCTATCAACGATTGCACAAGATTTTCTGGCTCAGCTAACCCCTTCGATCGCCTCTTATGCCACCCATTCCGAAACCGGTGCAGCGGCCTCGTGAAGCGGTTGTGAGTGAATGTCGACCAATGTCGGGCCATCATGCTCGATAGCCTGTTTCAGAACTTTGGACAGGTCTTCGGGATCTTTGACAGTCCATGATTTCACACCAAAGGCGCTTGCAACAGCGGCGTGGTCGGTGCGGTTGAAATCAACATTGTAGTATCTCTGCCCAAACCCTGCGTCCTGTCCGGCCTTGATCCAGCCAAAGACCGAGTTCGAGAATACAATTGAGGTGATCGGCATGTTGTGCCGCACCATGGTTTCGAACTCACCACAGGTAAAGCCGAATGAGCCGTCACCCATCACCGACAAGGTCTTGACCGAAGGCCGTCCAACATGCGCACCCATTGCGGCACCCAAGGAATATCCTAACGCCCCATGCGCCCGGTTGGTGATGAAATGCCGCTCCGGTGTCTGCCAGCGGTAATGCGCGCTGAAATATGGGCATGGCGTGCCGGGATCAGCGACAACAATCGCATCATCATCCAGGATATCCATCAGCGAAGCCATGACAGCCTCGGGCCGGATCGGCGTTTCTCGGCTGGCTGCAAGCGGGGCGAACGCAGCTAATTTGGCCGCCCATGCCGCGTTTGATTTGGCCGCCCCGCCCAGCCTGGGCAGGTCTTGGCGTGCCGCCAATGCGTCCGCCAATGCCTCCAGCGCGAGACGCGCGTCGGCACAAATAGCGACTTCGGTCGGATAGTTGGCTCCGATCACCATCGGGTCACTGTCGATATGAATGATGGTGGCATCGCGCGCAGGGCTTCTCCAGCGCTCGGTCGTGACGGATCCTGCGCGACATCCGATGAACAGAACGACATCCGCCGCATCTACCACAGCGCGGGTGGCAGGCACCCCGCCATTCGATCCGACAACACCAAGCGCGAGCGAGTCTGTCTCGGCAATCGAGCCCTGCCCCGACACGGTCGTGGCGACAGGCATATCCAACAGTCCCGCAACCCGGCGCAGTGCGTCGCTTGCCCCTGATAGAACGGGTCCACCGCCACAAACGGCTACGGCGGATTTAGACTTTGAAAGTATCTCTGCTGCCGCCTCGACCGCATCCATGTCGGGGCCTGCACGTTCCGCCGGATAGCTGCGATGTCTTGCATCCGCCCAGATCTCTGCCTCGTCCACCGGCGCTTTCTGAGTATCGAAGGGCAAGGCAAGATGTGTGGCCCCAGGTGTACCGGTGGTCATTGCACGGAATGCCGCACGAACCATGGCCGGCAATCGCCTGGCATCATCCAGCGACGCATTCCACTTGGCCAGCGGCTTGAACAGCGCGGGTTGGTCCAATTCGGTCAGCGGGTACTTTCCCCGGCTGGTTGTCGCCACATCCGAGGTGATCGCAAGAATAGGAACCGAGCTTTCGTTGGCTTCGACCACGCCAGGTAGAATATAGGTCGCCCCGCCTCCAGACGGGCCTTCGCAGACACCCGGCTTACCTGTCACCCTTGCATAACCATCCGCCATGTAGGCCGCATGACGTTCATCCCGCGTCAGAATGTGCTGAATACCGTGATCCATCCGAGATAGCGCATCATAGAATGGCAAGGTTGTATCACCACATAGGCCGAACATGTGCTTCACGCCATGCGCCTCAAGCATACGGACCATTGCCTCGGCTCCGGTCAGGTAATTCGTTCCTGTCATGGTCGGCGACTCCCTCGATCCAATCTGCACACAGACCTGTATACAGTTTTGTATATTGATTTCAAGACTGGCCTGTGGCACCTGTGGGGCAACGACCAAAAGGCAATACCAATGGCAGGTCCACGCGTTGATGATATCTACGATCAGATGAAGGCCATGGCGGTTTCATTCCGCCTGCGTCCCGGCGATCGTTTGAACGAAGTCGCCCTGTCGAAGGAGCTGGGCGTCAGCCGCACCCCTTTGCGCGAAGCACTGAACCGGCTGGTCGCCGAACGTTTGTTCGACTTCCGCCCGGGACAGGGTTTCTTTTGCCGCCCATTGGATGCCCAAAGCATTTTTGACCTGTTCGAGCTGCGCCAAATCATCGAAACCGCCGCCGTCCGCGCAGCGTGCACCAAGGCCACCACAGAACAACTGCAGGCGCTTCACGACGAACTTTATGCGACGGGTATCGATATCACCGGGCTTACCGTTGAAGAGGCCGTCACGCGAGATGAAGCATTTCATCTGGGCATCGCCCGGCTGTCTGGCAACATGGAATTGCTGCAAACCCTGATGCGGATTAATGAGCGCATTCGCTATATCCGATGGATTTCCATGAGTCTGGACCGGGTCCAACGCTCAAAAGACGAACATAAGCGCGTCATGCAGGCCTTGATGAACCGCGACGCTGATGAGGCCGCGCAGGCTTTGGGCACCCATATCAACAAGCGGATGGATCAGGTGCAGGACGCGGTGCGCCATGGGATATCAAGCATCTATATGGAAGGGTCGGACGATATCTCGACCCGCATCATTCAGGAGGCGCAGTCATGATCGCGCAGGGCGGAAAATCCATATACGGCGCATCTGTCGGCATCCTGATGTTGGACGCACATTTTCCGCGTATTCCCGGTGATATGGGCAACGCGCAGACATGGCCGTTTCCCGTTCTCTATCGCATCGTGCGCGACGCTTCGCCTGATCTTGTGGTCCGCAAAGGGGCCGAAGGAATGCTTGGAGCGTTCATTGATGCGGCTCGGGAGCTTGTAAAAGACGGGGTGGACGGGATCACCACCAATTGCGGCTTTCTTTCGCTGTTTCAGGATGAATTGGCCGAGGCAGTGCCGGTGCCGGTCGCGACGTCCTCGATGATGCAGGTCGATATGGTGAACCGTGTCCTTCCTGCAGGAAAGCGCGCCGGAATTCTAACAATCTCTGCCTCAACACTTACAGATGAGCACCTGCGAAAGGCACGGGTCCCCGACGGCACTCCGATTGGCACCACCGAAGGCGGCAGCGAATTCACAACCGCGATCCTCAGAAACGCATTGGCGCTGGATGTGGACAAAGCCCGCGACGACAATGTCGAAGCAGCGCTTGCGCTGCAGGCGGGAAATCCCGACCTTGGTGCAATTGTACTGGAATGTACAAACATGTGCCCTTACGCGGCGGACATACAGCAAGCGACCGGTTTGCCTGTGTTTTCTATCGTCACCTTCATCAACTGGTTTCAGGCCGGGCTGAACCCGACGAGGTTCTGATCAAGTGACCCGTAAGTCCAGAGTAGCCGTCGTCTATAACCAGATGGCGATTCTGGACCTATCGGCAACAGCTTGACGGTGACCAGGAACCAAGCAATCAAGAAACGAAATCGGAACAGCGCCAAAACGACCATCGTCAACCTCAAGGTGACCTGTTCTGACACCACTTAACAACAGTTCAGGAACCGAGACGCATGACGAAAACACCGATCGAGTTGTTGGCCGCCAGCGCCTCGGAAATCCGCCCTGTTGTTGCGCTGAGCGAAGGCGCCGATCCGCGCATCGTTGCCGGAGGATTGGCTGCCCATAAGGCTGGTCTGGCAGATATTATTCTCGTCGGACCCAAGGCCGAAGTAGAAGCCGCGCTAGCGGCAGAGGGTGGCTCAGCCGAGGACGGTATTGCCATCCATGATCCTGCGCATTCGGAACTGACTGACGATTTTGCGGCCGAGTATCATTCTCTGCGCAAACACAAAGGTGTCGATGAAGCCAAGGCGCGCAAGGCCGCAGAATCGCCGCTGGTCTATGCAGCGATGCTGGTACGGCTGGGCCACGCAACCGGGACCGTGGGCGGCGCAGTCCATACCACGGGCGATGTCGTCAGAACTGCCATCCAAGTCATCGGGATGAAGCCCGATGCTGGAATGGTATCCTCGTTCTTCCTGATGTACCCACCCGAGGCCGCCGCTGTGGGCGCTCGCGCCATGCTCTATTCAGATTGCGGCTTGGTGATCGATCCGACATCCGAAGAACTGGCTAACATTGCGGCCGCTTCAGCGGTGTCCGCGCGGGCATTGCTGCAGGAAGAGCCAAAGATCGCGATGTTGAGTTTCTCAACAAAAGGCAGCGCCCAACACCCAGCGGTGGACAAGGTCGTCAACGCGACAGAAATTCTGCGGGCGAAACACCCAGAGTTGAATGTGGATGGAGAGCTGCAATTTGATGCCGCCTTCGTGCCGTCGATTGGTGAGCGAAAATCCCCCGGGTCCTCGGTCGCGGGTCAGTCGAACGTCAAGATTTTCCCAAATCTGGATGCCGGAAATATCGGGTACAAGATGACTCAACGGCTGGGCGGTTATCTGGCGATCGGTCCGGTTTTGCAGGGGCTCGCCAAACCGGCCAATGATCTATCGCGCGGATGCAGCGCGGAAGATGTGACGCAGATCATCGCGGTGACCATCCTGCAGGCGCGCGAACCCTAAACTCGGCAGCCGGCCTGCTTTATCGCGCAGGCCCGCGACCCATTCATTACAAACAAAGGACCATCCGTTATGGCGTCCGCCGATCCCTCAGCCCTATCCCTCACCGAGCGGAGCAAGGAGCGTGTTCGCACGCTCTTTCCCGGCGTCATGATTGCCGTAACCGTTGCCGTCGCCGCCAAGTTCCTGTCCGAGCATTATGCTACCCCGGCCATGCTGCTTGCCCTTCTTTTGGGGATTGCGGTCAGCTTTCTGGGCGAAGAAGGAAAAACCGTTGAGGGGATCGGATTCGCCGCACGCACACTTCTGCGCCTTGGCGTGGCCTTGCTGGGTGTGCGCGTGTCGATGACCCTGATGCTGGGTCTGGGCTGGGACCTGATTGCCCTTGTGATCGTCGGAGTGCTGTTGACCATAGGATTTGGCCTGTCCGTAGCTCGTTTTTTTGGCCACAAATGGCGCTTTGCCTTTCTGACCGCCGGTTCGGTCGCAATCTGCGGTGCATCGGCGGCAATGGCGATCAGTGCAATCCTGCCCAAGGACGAACGCTCGGAAGAGCGTCTGATTTTTACTGTCATGGGCGTGACCGTTTTGTCCACCATCGCCATGATCGCCTATCCGATCCTCGTACGCTCATTAGGGATGAACGATATTGCGGGCGGTGTGTTTCTGGGTGGCACCATCCATGATGTGGCTCAGGTTGTCGGCGCGGGATTTTCGATCTCGGAACAAACCGGAGATACGGCGACGCTGGTCAAATTGTTCCGCGTGGCGATGCTGGCACCGGTGGTTTTGGTCGCTTCACTGATTATTCGTGGCTTTGCTGAAATGGACGCAGACGGGAAACGCCCACCGCTGTTGCCGGGATTCGTGTTAGGATTTCTGGTTCTCGCTGCGGCATCCTCATTCGGATTGATCCCGCCAGCGATTTCAGAATTTCTAAGCCAATGCTCTCGATGGTTGTTGCTTGTTGCGATCGCAGCTGTTGGGATGAAGACAAACCTTAAACAGATCCTGTCGGTCGGTGCAGCCGCAATCGCCCTCATCATAGTGGAGACGTTGTTCATCGCCGTGGTAATTCTGGCCGGGATTAACCTATTAACCTGAAGCAGTTACCAAGAGTTTTCCGCCAACTGCGACGGCTGAACGGCAACCCCTGACAGTCCGGTGCGGGTTTGCCGATTGCCTTCGTTCGCGGTGTTTGGTTCATTGGCGACTGGCGCTTTGCAGCGCTTTTTCGTTCGATTCCGAATGATTCCTCAAGCGAGATGAAGAATATGGACAACACCTTGCCTCTGCCACCTGGCCCGCATTCCGAACCGGGTTTTTGGCTTGATACATCTGAACACCGCACGTGGTTGAAAGATCAGGCTATGCGACAGTTGGCGTTTTTCAGCGCAAGTTGTCGGACCGAGCCAGGATTTTTCATCCTCGACCATGATGGCAGCCCGCTGCCAAACACATTGCAGGAACTGCACACGACTACACGCCTGGTGCATTCTTACGCTCTGGGGCATCTGATTGGATTTCAAGGCGCTGAGCGGATCATCGATCACGGTATGGCCTACCTCAACAGCCACCACAAAGACCGGGATCACGCCGGTTACCTTTGGGCTTTGGATGGCGACAACATCAAAGATGATCGCAAGCTTGCCTACGGGCATGTCTTTGTTCTGCTCGCTGCCTCAAGCGCAAAACAGATAGGGCACCCGGAAGCTGACAAACTGCTGACCGAAGTCCGAGATGTTTTGGACACACATTTCTGGGATGATGAGGCCGGGTTGTACTGTGACGAGTGGAACCGCGATTGGACGCCGTTATCCACATATCGCGGAATGAACGCGAATATGCACGGAGTTGAGGCACTGCTTGCAGCTTTTGAGGCGACAGGCGACGAAATCTATCTTACCCACGCCGGTCGTATTCTGGATTTCTTTATCGGCCGGATCGCTCCTGCTGAAAACTGGCGCTTGCCCGAGCATTTCACCTCAGATTGGCAGATTGACCGGGGCTATGCCGGTGACCCGATGTTCCGTCCCGCGGGCACGACCCCGGGCCATTCGTTCGAGCTTGGGCGACTTCAGCTGCAGCATTGGGATTTATCAGGCCGACCAAACTCGGGCGCGCCCGAGTCATCGCGACGATTGATTGAGCAGGCCCTCAAGGATGCATGGCTGCCCGGCGGCGGCATGGCATATACGCTGGATTTTGGGGGTCGGGTCGCAAATGCGTCGCGGTTCTGGTGGCCAGTAGCTGAAGCCATTGGTGCGGTTGGAGCCCTGATCGCACTGGATAAAAGGCAAGAGGATGAAATTTGGTACAGAAAACTCTGGACCTTTGCGAATGAAACGTTCGTGGATCACCAACATGGCGGCTGGTTCCCGGCGGTGGATGAATCCGGTGACATCGTGACATCCATCTTTGACGGCAAACCGGATATCTATCATTCATTGCAGGCTTGCCTGTTCCCGCTATCGGGGCGCTTATCGCGGATGGTGCCGCTTTAGCGCGCGGATTCAAGCAAAGCGAGACCCGCATCGAGCCGGCTCAATTGAAGAGTCGGGGTAAATCTGCTATGTTAAATACATTCAACACCATCCGACGACCTGCGAATTCGGATGCGTTTCTTGACGAACGGATAGGAGAGTTGAATGGCAAATCAAGCACGTGGAAAGCGAACGACCCGAAAGGGCACACTTGAGGTGAGACCACAACCATCGGCCCATTCCGCCCTGAGCGAACGGGCCGGGGCGTCAGGCCTCATGACCCCGCAAATGCTGAGCGAACGCGATGAGCGCGTCTCAAAAACTCGCAAAAAGGGCGGGCCTGCTTTGGAAGAAGATAATTCGGATCAATCCGGCAATGACGCTGATCCGACGGAACTGGATTACTAATCAATTAAGCACATTTTTTTGACATGAATAGATTACGGAGGCTGCTATGCCCTCGACCCATCAGCCAAGGATTTTCAACACAATAAACCTTACGGATTTCGATACTAACGGCCAAACCTCTACTGTGGGCGAGCCGACAGTTTCCAGCAACGGAGGTCAGATTCTGGCCACTGGCAACTGGTATGCAAGTCGGTCACTGGACGGCGGCCAAAGCTGGTCTCACATGAGTCCTTTCACGTTGTTCCCACCTGTTGACGGGGGGTTTTGCTGCGACCAGACCACGATTTACGACCCAAGCCGGGATCTGCTTATCTGGCTGCTTCAATATATCGAACAGGGGGGCACCAACACACTGCGGGTTGCGGTCAAACAAGGGCGCACCTTGGGGAACGACACATGGAACATTTGGGATTTCACCCCCGCCGGGCTTGATCCCGCGTGGAACAATGAGTGGTTCGACTATAATCACGTTTCGTTGTCCGAAAACTATATGTATGCGGGCACCAATGTGTTCTCGGCCGGGGCTAACCAGTTTACCCGCTCGGTCATTCTGCGGATTTCACTGGACGAACTGGCGACCGCGGCAACGCTATCATTCGACATATTCGAAACAGAAGACAACTTCTCTCTGCGCTGCGTACAAGGCGCACGCGGCGCGATGTACTTTGCCAGCCACAACACGAACTCGCAGATCCGCGTATTCAGATGGGCCGAGAACGCCTCGGACGTAGATGAATTCGACATCGATGTCACGCCTTGGTCCGCAGGCAATTATTCCGCGCAGACCACCGGTGGCGACTGGATGTCGCGCACTGATCCACGCATTATGGCTGGTTGGCTGGGACGCGGCGTTCTGGGCTTTATGTGGACAGCTAATCGTCAGACCAACAGGCCACTCCCTTTCGTCAGGACCGTCCGCATTGACGAAGCAACCATGTCATTGATTGACGAACCGGATATCTGGAACAGTCAGATCGCGTTCGCCTACCCCTCAACAGCTGTAAACCGGGTTGGTGATGTAGGGCTTTCGGTCTTTGCGGGTGGTGGGAATTTGCATCCGAGCCATGTTGTTGGCTCATACGACGATATCGATCTGACTTGGCGGCTGGCCCTCGCTCGACGTGGCACAGACACTCCGGGTCTGGGAAAATGGGGCGACTACACCAACTGTGCCGAGGTTGCCGATGATGGCTTCACCTGGCTGGCAGCCGGGTACACGCTGCAGGGCGGGAACACCCAAACTGACATCGAACCAACCATGACCTGGTTCGCACAACAGCGCTATGACGCACCACGTCGCCATCCGCCCGTTATCGTCTAAAACATTATAACCATTTATAATTCAGGGATCTACATCATGCACAGAGCGATTAAATCACAAGGCGTAAAGTCATTCTTGCGGCAGGAAGCCCCCTGGCTACTTATCGCCTTTGTTATTGCTGACCTATTCTACAAATGGGGGTCATTCGCCCTGGAATGCGTCGGCTTTCTGTTGACTTGGTACGTCCTGAGCCTTCTAGCCAGCCTGGTGTCACGTATGCTGTGGGGGGAAAACTCAGCTGTCGGAGATTGAACCATCGATCAATCTTTTTAAGCTTGCGGACTATTGGTTTGCCTCCCGCCCTGGTACATTACGAGTTTGTTGCGCGTAGGTCTGAAATCACTTCGGACAACAGCTCAATCCCTTTTCGGATAGAACCGGGTTGGATTGACGAGACGCCAAGACGAAAGTGGTATCTCCCTGCGGTTTTATTTGAAAAACAGGGCCCGATCGGCTCCACAATAACACCGCGTTTTAGGGCGGCTTGACATATCGTCATGGCATCCAACCGGGCCTCGGGATCAGAAAGCACAAAAACCGTTCCGCCAAATTCGCCCGTTTTCAGGAAATGGGGTAGCTTTTCACGGATCGTCGTATCAGCCAGATGCCAGCGCAGCTCATAATTCTGGCGAACCCTGCGCAACAAGCCATCATAGTACCCCAAGTTGATAAACGCTGCAGCAGTGTGCTGAAGGATCATCGGCGGATGGCGCATCATCATGCCCCGGCAATCGCGCGCGGCGTCAATAAATTCTGGCGCAGCCGCCAGGTACCCCAGGCGCAAACCTGGTGAAAGACCTTTGGAAAGGCTGCCCAAATAGATCAGTCGATCCGTGTCATCCAGACTGCGCAGCGGCAGCAAAGTAGAATGCCGGTAATCCACATCGCATTCGTAATCGTCTTCGACTATGTAAAAATCATACTCTTCAGCGGCCTGCAGCAAGGCCTTGCGGCGGCGCTCGGACATCGTAACGGTGGTTGGGTGCTGGCGATTGGGGGTTACGAATACCAGGTCAGCCTCGCGCAGAAGTTCATCGACGATCAAACCCTCGCTATCAATGGGTTGAAACCTTACATTCCCAAAATTTGCCTGAAGGATCTTGCGTGCATCCGGATATCCCGGATCCTCCATAACCGCAGTTTTATCGCGCCCGCCGAACAACAGGCTGGTGATAAACAACCCGTTTTGCGAACCCAATGTGATCAGGATTGAGTCGCTGGGTTCAAAAATACCGCGACGGGGCAGGATGCGCTGCCGGACCTGCTCGATAAGTTCAAAGCAATCCTCGTACAGCCCGTCCGCTGACCAGATTTTCAGGTGCTTTCGATTCATGGCCAACCGAGTGCATTCGCGCCAATCCGCAACCGGGAATGCGCCATCATCGATTTGGTTGCACACAAACGGATAGTCGTACTTATACCAGTCATTCGGGCGCTGGATGGTTTCGATTTCTTCGGTGCGGCGCAGTTTGTTCAGTTTCTGGCCAATCGATGTGCGCTGTCTGGTGCTGGTTCGCCCAATCGCATCACCGTCCGTGCGAATCCCCACGTCAGAGCAGACATAATAACCCGAGCGGGGCCGGGCCTCGATCAGTTGCTCTTCTTCAAGCTTTCGATAAGCCGCGACGACCGTATTGATCGAAACATCGAGATCCCGCGCCAACCCCCGACATGAGGCAAGCTTTAGTCCAGACGGCATCAAACCTTCAAAAATGAGTCGTGAAATCTGCGAGACGATCTGATCTCGCAAACCGCTGGACTGAGTTTTGTCGATGCTCAACCGTTGTGTCATGTCCTGTCAGGCTCTAGTCGCAAATTCTGCGACGCGATTTGCAAACTGTATCCATGTTTTCAAGTGCTCCATGCAAAGTGGAAACGACGCCAAATTCCCCAATTCTGTACTGGCAATACTGAAAGCAATAGCGCTCTTACTAAAAGCGGGTTGATGATAACTCAAAAAAGAGACTTCAGCCAACGCTATGTTTTTAAAGTACTTATACAGACCAGAGATGTGCTTAAGCAACCTGCGCTGCCATTGTTGAACTTGTAACATCTTAACGCGCGGGACTGAATCGCGGCATCGAACAGTCACTTGGCGCGATGAAATCTGTACCCATTATTACAAACAACTGTATCTTTCTCAGTCGAACTCCTTCGCGTTTGCTGTAGCGATCCGGGAAGTTCCATGTCGAAATTAGGGATCACCCGGGCCGTTCGATGCGACTAGGGAGGGAGACCGTTCGCATGGTTTTGCAGGAGTGGGATATGCGTCGACTCTGTGAACAGCGATTCAGCAGACGTTTCTCTGATGTCCGTCCGAACCCCGACGCGAAGGGTCCGGTACATCAATTCAGCGCACAGATTTTTTGAGGGAGAACCAGATCCATGAAAAACACAACGAGGTTGGCATGCTGATGCGCGGTCTGGAAAAGCTGACAAGCGCAATCTCAGAAGTCATGGGCCGCATCGGCTGGTTTCTCATCTTGTATTGCATGGCGTTTGGCGTGTCGGACGTATTCATGCGCTATGTACTGAACGCGCCCTCCCAGTGGATCGGCACCACATTGCAAGCTGCGATGGTGTTGTTGGCCTGCACCGGCGGCGTCTATGCGTTGCAGCATGACAGTTTCGTCAAACTCGACCTGTTTTATGCAAACGCCAGCAAGCGGTCAAAAGCGATTTTGGATGTCCTGACGGCACCGATTGCAATCCTGTTTCTGGTCGCATTGATCTGGAAGGGTTACGAAGCCGCATCGCTGTCCTTGATGCTTAATCAGAAGACCCCGACATCCATTCCGATCCCGATTTATCCGATCAAATTTGCGATCCCACTCAGCGGTGCAATGGTTCTCTTGGTGGTCCTGAAACACTTGCTCCGCGATCTGCAAACGATCTTCGGGCGCAGTTAGGCACGCTGGCCTGGGCGCCTGCAAATACATACGAAAATAGACTGATCCACTAACGAGGAGGAATTAACATGAAACCAAACAGGTTTGTGCACACAACCATGTGGGCAGGCGCCATAGCCGTGACCGCAAGCATTGCCGTAGCACAAGATGGGCCGCCGGATGAAGTGACCGAGTGGACCTTCCAGCCCGCATTTGACCAAACCGATGCCGGCTGGGACAACGGTCTGATCCCATGGGTTGAAGCAGTTGAAAAAGCGACTGAAGGCACCGTCAAAATCCGTGTTGAGCCCGCAGGGGCGCTGGTCAGTGGTGCAGAGGCCTTTGGCGCAGCGGCGGCTGGACTGACCGATGGCTACGCGGGCTGGGGTTCAGTCTATGGTGGAGACATGCCCGAAGGCATGCTGGCGTTTGGCATGGCCATGGGCGCCGACAACACCGAAGAAGCGTGGGAAGTGATGTGGGGCAACCCCGACTACCGCGTTGGGGACATCGTGCAAGAGGCCGCCAACGCGCGGAACCTGCAGTGGGCAGGCTGGACCAACCAGGGACCGAACGCAATGTTCACCAAGTTCCGCGTCGAAAAACTGGAAGATCTGGAAGGCCGCAAGATGCGCGCCGGTGGACCCCAGGCCATCTTCCACTCGACCATGGGCGGCGCGCCGGTCTCGATGAACGGTGGTGAGATTTACACCGCAATCAAACTGGGCACCATCGAAGGCACCTACTGGGATACAGGCGGCATCGATGACATGTCGTTCCAGGAAGTTATCGACTATGCGATTATGCCCGGCTGGAACCCTGCTCAGCACCAGGAGATCTTCATCAACCTGCAGAGCTGGAACGCCCTGACCGACTGGCAGCGCGAAAAGATCAACGGTGTTTTCGAAGAAACCTATTTCGAAACCAGCCGCATGCATGCGGAAGGTGTCGAAGAAGCGCTTCAAATCCTGCGCGATGCCGGTGGTGAAGTAATCGAGCTGAGCGATGAAGAAGTTGCTCGTATGCGCGAGAAATCCATTGCCGAAGTGTGGCCGCAAGTTGCAGCCGCATCCGAGGGCAACGCCAAAGGCGTGGAAATCTTCAAGAGGTTCCTGGAAGACAAGGCGAACGCGCAATAATCCCGCGCAATGTCATCTTTCCAATATAGCTAAAACTCTTTCGCTGGCCTGATCGTCGGGCCAGCGGACCAGACGGGCGCATGTCAGTGTTAAAAGCACTGCTGACACACAACCCGGCAAAGACCGCGCGAACGGCCACTAGGTAGGGAAACTAAAGATCATGAGCCTCGAACTAATTACAGCGCTGTATTTCTTAATACTGTTTGGGATCCTTTTCATGGGGCTGCCGGTTGCGTTCGGCTTGGGCGGAACAGCGGTTCTATTTGCCCTGGTTTTCGAACCTCGCGCGCTGTTGTCCGTGCCCAGTGCATTCTATTCAACGCCTTGGAATTCGGTACTGGTCACAGTGCCATTGTTCTTGTTCATGGGCTCACTCATAAGATTTTCGGGGATAGCCGAAACGGCCTATGACGCCGTTTACAAGCTGATCGGCCACATTCATGGTGGTCTCGCGATGGGTACAGTTCAGGTCTGTACTGTTTTTGCTGCAATCACCGGCATCACACCACCGGCGACCACCACGATGGGTCAGATCGCCTATCCTTCGATGATGCGCTACAAATATGATCGCCGTATCGCGATCGGTTGTATCGCGGCAGGCGGTGCGTTGGGTGCTCTGATCCCACCAAGCGTTCCGTTCATCTTCTATGGATTGCTGGCCAAGGTTTCGATCGGTGACCTGTTCATGGCGGGGTTGCTACCCGGCCTGATGCTGGCCACGTTCTACACGATCTACATCGGCGTACGTTGTAAAATCCAGCCCGAGCTGGGCCCCGCCCTGCCCGCTGATCAGAAATTCACCCGCACCGAAAAACTGACCGCCGTTCTCAGCATCTGGCCGTTTGCCTTACTCATCATCATCGTTCTGGGCGTCATCTGGGGCGGTATCGCAACACCGGCGGAAGCTGCCGCATTTGGTGCCGCAGGCGCCTTTGTCATCAACCTGATCTACGGCAAACTGACCTGGGAGGTGCTGAGGGAATCGTTGGTGTCCACCTTGAAGCTCAGCGGTATGGGGCTTTGGATTCTGATTGGTGCCACTGTCTATCTTAATGTGTTCAACACGCTTGGCAGCCAGGACCTGCTGACCAATCTGGTTCTTTCCATGCCCGGCGGTGCAACCGGCATCCTGCTGATGATGATGCTGATCATCCTCGTCCTGGGTATGGTGATGGATGATTGGGCCATCATCATGCTGTGCACACCACTGTTCATCCCGATTATCGACGAATTGGGGATCGACAAGCTGTGGTTTGGCGCGCTGTTCATCGTGAACATCCAAATCGCTTACCTGACACCTCCGTTCGGTTTTGTGCTGTTCTGGATCAAAGGGGTTCTGCCCAAGGATGTCAGCATGGGGGATGTCTACAATTCGGTTGGCCCGTTTGTGGCACTCCAGTTCGTTGGCCTGACCCTAATCTTCATCTTCCCGCAGATCGCCACCTGGTTGCCCAACATCCTGAAATAATCCGGAGGTACAGATGTATAACCATATCCTCGTTCCAGTCGCCCCTGATCACATCAACGACTGTGCCAAATCTCTGGATGCAGCAAGCCGCTTGCTGTCGGATGGCGGGACAGTATCGGTGCTGTCCGTTCTCGAAGAACTACCTTCGTATATCGGGTCGTACTTTCCACCCGAGCAGGTTCAGAAAAGCGTTTCTGATTTTGAGGACAAACTGAACGCATCGATGGAGTCTCCGAAGATCGGCACTCATGTTGTTACAGGTCATCCAACAAATTCCATTCTGGATTGGGCCGAAGAACACAAAGTGGACTGCATAGTGGTGGCGTCACACCAACCGGGCCTTTCGGACTATCTGATCGGTTCAACGGCTGCACGTGTGGTCCGTCATGCACATTGCAGTGTCGTGGTACTGCGCGACAAGTAGAGCAGAAGCATAACACCTGACAGGTGTTATGCGCGCAAAGTGGCTGGCCAATGAGGCCAGCTATTGTCGTTCAGAACCCTTGCATCAGCATGTCTACAGCCACGGTGATCTGCTCGAAATCATCTTTCAGATGACCCACTGGTGATTTGAGGAGTCCCACAGGAACAGCAGCCATGAACTGGGTCATCATTACAACCAGCACACCATCTATCAGGAACTCAGGGTTGAGGCGGGTCGCTGGTTTCGGCGCATGTGCTTTTGGTAAAAGCGGCACCACCATGCGGGTATTCAGATCGCTCAAAAGATCGGTTTGCACATCCAGAAGATAGCCATCGCCGGATGGGTTGGGGAATACATCGTATTTCGGCATCAGAACTGACGAAAGCGGTCCAAGGGCAACCCGTGCCGTTCAACATACGAGTTTGAGCTTTGCAGTGCCTCCGCGTTTTCGGCCCTCCACTGTGCTGCCTTCGCAGCGGCAACGGCGGCACGCACTCCTTCTTCGGCGGCACGCGACAGGTTCACGTTCAGCGCTCTGGCCTCGGTGAGCAAAGCGCTATCAAGTGATAGATTGGTCGGTTTGCGTGGTTGAGCGTTCATTCTGTCTTGGCCTCCATGTGCCTGAGAATACCAATATACTATATGCGCGTCAAATATGCGCATATCTCCTAAAGGACTTCTCTGGCTTCTTGGCTCGTTCTTATTGTATTTCACTCAATGCTTATTGAACGAGAACCTAACGATTTCGGTTGAAATCGTCCTCTCATCCCCCTAATCACGACCCTACCTCGGGGTGCGCTAAAGACCGCGCTGAGATGCCAATTGGCAAACCCGTTGAACCTGAACCGGCTAGAACCGGCGGAGGGAAAGGTACAGGTTTCATCCATCCTTACCCTCTCGCCGCATTGGAGGATGATATGAAACATCTGGCAATTGCTGCGGGAATACTGACTGCGACTTCGGCTGTGGCAGCCGATAAGCCCACGTTGACCGTATATACTTACGACAGCTTCGTTTCGGACTGGGGGCCCGGCCCGAAGGTCGAAGAGGCGTTTGAAGCGCAATGCGAATGCGACCTGAACCTTGTCGGCGTCGAAGATGGCGCGGCACTGCTGTCACGCATTCGGCTGGAAGGCGAAAACAGCGACGCCGATATTGTATTGGGTTTGGATACCAACTTGATATCGGCAGCTAAAGAAACCGGCCTGTTTGCACCTCATTCAGTCACTGCCGAGTATTCTCTGCCCATCGAGTGGACCGACACAGTTTTTGCACCCTACGACTGGGGTTACTTTGCATTTGTTCACAATGCAGATTTTGCCGCTCCTAACAGCTTCCGCGAGTTGGCAGATAGTGACATCAAGATCATCATTCAGGATCCGCGTTCATCGACGCCGGGGCTGGGTCTTCTGCTGTGGGTCAAGGCCGCGTATGGCGATGAAGCCCAAGAAATCTGGGCTGACCTTGCTGACAATATCGTGACGGTTACCAAGGGCTGGTCCGAGTCATATGGCTTGTTCCTTGAAGGTGAGGCCGACATGGTTCTAAGCTATACGACCTCGCCAGCCTATCACCTGATTGCCGAGGAAGATGCCAGCAAAGCAGCAGCAGCCTTTGACGAAGGCCATTATATGCAGGTCGAGGTTGCGGCCAAGCTAGCCAATTCCGATCAGCCCGAGTTGGCAGATCAGTTTCTGAACTTCATGGTGTCTGACGCGTTTCAGACGATCATTCCAACAACCAACTGGATGTACCCGGCCGTAACTCCATCTTCCGGTCTGCCCGAAGGTTTTGAAACTCTAACGATCCCTCAGAAGTCTCTGCTGTTTGATCAGGTCCAAGCCGCCATCGCGCGGGAACAGGCGCTTTCGGAATGGTTGGGCGCACTCAGCCAGTAAACCCACTCCCCGGTGTCAGTGCGGCGGCCATCGTTGCCGCACTGATATTGGGCACGTTGTTCATGGTGGCGGTGCGGGCAGATGCAGGCGGCGGGTTTGGTCCCGCCGACTGGGCTGCCTTACGCTTTACCCTGCTCCAGGCGACGCTCTCTGCAATGTTCAGCGCCGGTCTGGCTATTCCGGTCGCCCGCGCACTAGCGCGCCGCCGGTTCACCGGCAGGCGAGTCCTGATCACGCTGTTGGGTGCACCTTTCATCCTACCGGTCATCGTCGCCATTCTGGGATTGCTTCAGGTCTTTGGCCGGGCAGGATGGATCTCGGACGCGTTAGGCTATTTCGGCCTGCCGCCCATTCGAATCTATGGGCTGCATGGTGTCGTTCTGGCCCACGTATTTTTTAATCTACCTCTGGCAACACGCCTGATCTTGCAGGGTTGGCAGGAGATCCCTGCCGAGCGTTTCCGGCTAGCGGCCCAACTTGGGTGCGAAGGAATGGCAATGTTCCGTTTGATCGAATTGCCAATGCTTCGCCGCATTCTGCCCGGAGTGCTGGCCGTGATCTTCGCCATTTGCCTGACCAGTTTTGCGGTTGCCCTGACGCTGGGTGGAGGGCCGCGCGCCACCACGATTGAACTCGCGATCTATCAGGCCTTTACATATGATTTTGACTTAGGGCGCGCCGCCTTATTATCCGCTTTGCAACTTGTCCTGATTGCAGCGGCTGCGTTGGCAGCCTTAAAGTTCTCGCGCGGCGACGGGTTCGGTACCGGCCTGAATCGTGAGATCCGGCGCTGGGATGGCCGAGGACCGCTGTTGGATGCGTTTTGGATTATCACTGCCGCCGCGTTCCTGCTGCTACCTCTGGCATCCGTCACGATTTCGGGTATCGCTGGGCTGTTTGAGATGCCGGTTTTGGTGTTCCGTGCCGCTATAATTTCAATCTGTGTTGCCGCCGCCAGTACCATGCTCCTATTACTGCTGGCACTGCCCATGGCGACAGCCGTCGCGACAGGCCGGTTCGGCATCGTCGAACTTGGCGGACTTCTTGGCCTCGCCGCCTCGCCCCTGGTCATTGGTACGGGTCTCTTTATTCTGATCCGCCCGCTGGCCAATCCGACAACTCTTGCGTTGCCGGTAACCGCGCTTGTGAACGCGGTCATGGCCTTGCCCTTCGCCCTTCGAATTTTGGTTCCCGCAGCGCGCGATGTGTTGGAACGGCACGGGCGGTTGGCGTTGGCCCTGAACATGAACAACTGGTCCTTTTTCCTGCGTGTCATGCTTCCGCGCCTGCGGCCCCAAATTGGCTTTGCCGCGGGCCTGACCGCAGCACTGTCGATGGGTGATCTGGGTGTGATCGCCCTGTTTGCAGATGCGCAGATCGCAACGCTGCCCCTGCAAATCTACCGCCTGATGGGCGCCTACCAGATGCAGGCAGCAGCAGGAGGCGCGCTGCTGCTGCTTATACTATCGATGGGTGTTTTCTGGGTTCTGGATCGAGGGGGTCGCTGGCATGCTGAAGCTTGACAATTGTATCATCGCAAATGGCGATTTCCAATTAAGCGCTGACCTTGAGGTCAAGGCCGGATCCAGCGTTGCGATCATCGGTCCGTCGGGGGCGGGAAAATCAACACTTCTTGAAACTATCGCCGGTTTTCGAGACCTGAGAAGTGGGCACATCCACTGGAAGGATCATGACCTATCGACATTACCACCAGGCAGTCGACCGATGGCAATGCTGTTTCAGGACGGAAACCTGTTTCCTCACCTGAGCGCCGAACAGAATGTCGCCCTGGGCCTAAGGCCCAATGGAGGTTTGACTGCAGACGACCAACACCACATTCAATCGGCCCTCGGCCGCGTTGGCCTGCAGGGAATGGCGGCCAGAAAGCCCGCCGAATTGTCAGGAGGTCAGCAAAGCCGCGTGGCGCTGGCGAGGATCCTTGTGCAAAAGCGTCAGGTGTTATTGCTCGACGAACCTTTCGCCGCCCTTGGCCCTGCCTTGAAAACTGAGATGCTCGATCTGGTCGCTGAATTAGTCGCCGAGACCAAAACCACCCTGCTTATGGTCAGCCACGACCCACGGGATGCGCTTCGGATAACCGACCAAACCGTATTGGTTGCGGATCAAATCGCACATCCACCTGCTGAGACCGAGACACTCTTCAACAATCCTCCGCCAGCACTGCGCGATTACTTGGGCTGAACAAACTGATCCAGACAGTTGTCCAGTACCTTGCGCACGCGCGGGCCAATCTCGGGGGCCTCAGAAGCGCGCGGGCCTGCAATGTTCAGAACAGTGACAGGGTTGGCGCTCAACCAATCCCGCATCTGTTGCGCGCAATCGGCCTTTCCTTTTCTTATATCCACCACCAGATGCGGTTTTTCAGCATCAACTGCAAACTCTACCGTTTTCCGCGTGCCGGGACTGTCTGATCCGTCGATAAAAACAAGCGTGGCGTCACTGGCAAAGACGTTGAGCCTTGTCCGTTCAGCGACATCTTCAGACTTCGTTTCAACAAGCCCGCTGAGATGCGCCGGAATCAACCCATCCTCATTCGTTCGACCCTTCGGCACCCAGCCACCGAAAGGGATGCCGTTTGCGCGGGCAAACTCCAATGCGGCAGTGTCTACGCCGGTTTGTCCACCTGATACGATTTTCTGAACACGACGCCCGAATGGGATTCCGTCTTGCTCCTCTCCCTGCGTCAACGCGCAATACCAAATTGAAACGGATCATTCTGCGCAAAGAAAAGCTTACCCTCTGCCATCACATGCGCCTGGCCAGTTAGCTGAGGGACAATGCCCCCGCCCTGCCCCGGCTGATAGGACAGCCTGTACGAACTTCCGATGATGCTTTCCTGAACGATTTCTTCCCCAGCGGACAAGCGCCGACTGGCCGCGAGGCAGGCCAGCCGGGCCGAGCTGCCGGTGCCGCAAGGCGAACGGTCATAGTCATCGTCGGGGCACAGAACAAAGTTTCTGCTATGGATACCTGCATTCGGTGAGGTGCCCTGAAAGATCACATGATCAACCGGCTCGCCATTTTCCCCGCCAACTTCTTGCGCAATGCAGGCTTCGCGAATTGCGATAGCCATGTCGGTCAGCGGGCGAATGTTCTCAGGCGCAATCGGGATCGGGCTTGGTTCAACAATGAAGAACCAATTGCCGCCATAAGCAACATCGCCGGTGACGGTGCCATGCTCTGCAGTCTCGACCGTCACGGAATGAAGAACGCGGCGGCTTTCAATGTTGGTGACCTGCACGGTGTTGGCGTCCAGCAGATCAATCTTAACCTCACCTACCGGAGTTTCGATTCGGTGCGCGCCAACCTCGATCTGTCCAAGACGCGCCAATGTTACGCCCAACCCGATCGTCCCATGGCCGCACATGCCCAGTACCGCATCCGCGTCAAAGTAGATCACGCCCGCTTTGCAATCAGCACTGACCGGTTCGACAAGGAGCGCCCCGACCATGCCGGGCTGGCCGCGCGGCTCCAGTAGAACAGACTTGTAGAACCGCTCATGTTCCGTTGCCAGTCGCTTGGCGCGTTCAGCCAGTGATCCTGAACCCAGATCAGGCCCCCCGTCCAGAATGACCCGTGTGGGCATTCCACCGGTATGGCTGTCAATCACATGCATTCCGCAATGACCCCACCCTGACGAACCCAATCGGTAAACCACGACTTAAACAAATTGTACTGTTGCTCGCAGTAATTTCGCTGGGCGTCAGATAACACGTCGGTTTCATTGAAATGCAGGCGGTATTCCTCTTCGCCGTTCAGCACCAGCAAATGCTTGTAATAAAGAACAAGGTCTGTGCCTTCGTCAAAACTTGCCAGAACGCCAAATGCCTCGTCCAGTTCGCGCGCACGCAACCGTGCTTCGGCATGTCCCTCTGCTGCCTTTTTCGAAAGCGCCGCAAGCAACAATGCCTCTTTGGGCAGTGCAGTTCCTATCCCGGTGATCGATCCGGTGGCGCCGCAATTCACAAACCCATGGTAGACTTCAGTATCGACGCCTACCATCAAGGTGACCTGACCGTCTTGCGATGTGATATGTTCTGCGGCATAGCGCAGGTCGCTCTTGCCCCCGAACTCCTTAAAGCCAACCAAATTCGGATGCTCGGCCCGCAGTGCAAAAAACAATTCCGCACGAGTGGCAAACCCATAGACAGGGCTGTTGTAGATGATCGCAGGCACGTCCGCTGCCGCAGAAAGAATAGCCTTGAAGTGGTTCTTTTGCGCGGCAACCGATGAGCCTCGTGACAGAACCCGAGGGATAACCATCAACCCTGCCGCGCCGACCTTCTGTGCATGTGCTGCGTGCGCCACAGCGGAATTCGAGTTGATGGCACCCGTCCCCACGACAACCGGCAAGCCAGCGTCGACCAGTCGTTCCACGCCCTCCATCCGTTGGGCATCCGTCAGAAGCGGCCAATCCCCCATCGAGCCACAATAGACGACAGCGGACATGCCGGCCGCAATCATCTCTTTGCCCTTTTTGACCAGCGCGTCAAAGTCAGGTGTCCTGTCGGCCTTACACGGCGTCATAAGGGCAGGCATAGTTCCAGTGAAAATAGTCCGGTCCATGAGATATCCGTTTGCTCAGGTTGGTATTGGTATTCTGCGCGAAAGCGCCGTGGCCTAACGCGTCATTCCAGCGAAACCCACAAGACCCTGGCGTCTTCCTTACTCGTAGAAATACAGCCATGCCCCATACCGCTATCGTAGTACAGAGAATCTCCGGGTTTCATCGGTAAGGGGCGGTAATGCTCGGATACAAATATCAACTCGCCACTGATAACGTACATGAATTCTTCGCCTGTGTGCCTGATCCAGTTCTCATATTCTGATATGTCACGCGCTTTTATCGTCGCGATATAAGGAAGCATTCGCTTACTGGTCAGGTCCGAGCACAGCAATTCGTGCATGTAGGTCGGCGTATTTCTTATCTCGCCTTGCCCTTTCGGCGTAAAATCACGTCGCCCCGAAATTCCCGATTGGGCGGACTGCAAGAACAGCTGTGGCGTATTCATGTCCAAGGCCTGTGTCAGCCGCCGCACGATCTCGAAACTTGGACGTGTCTGGTTGTTTTCGATCTTTGAAAGTGTTGATCGACCGATTCCCGCTTCGCGCCCGGCCTCCTCCAATGTCCAGCCTTTTGCGCGGCGTGCATCCCGGATCGACCGACCCAAAGCCGCCCCCTCGTCCTGTTCTTCCGGTCCGGCACCATCTTTCAGGTTGTCCTCAGACATGGGAATCTCCTTGTTTTATCACAGCTTACTCATTTCCCCCGAGCCAAACAACTTTACTGTGATGAAATTTTTGTTGCCTTGCGTACATTAATTCCACTATAGGAAACAAAATTTCGTACACTGGAAACGAGATTACAGGAGGAGATCATGTTCACAAAACCGCTCACCGAGGCTGATCCCGTCATCGCTGCATCGATCGCACGCGAGGGCATACGCCAAGCTGAACAGATCGAACTGATCGCTTCCGAGAACATCGTCTCTCAGGCAGTGATCGATGCGCAGGGTTCCGTACTTACAAACAAATACGCCGAGGGCTATCCGGGTCGCCGCTATTATGGCGGGTGTGAATATGTGGATGAGGTTGAGGCCGAAGCCATTGACCGATTGAAGAAGCTGTTTGGCTGTGAATATGCAAACGTTCAGCCGCACTCGGGCGCGCAAGCCAACGGGGCGGTTAAGCTGGCACTACTCAGCCCGGGGGACACGATTCTTGGTATGTCGTTGGATGCTGGGGGTCACCTGACCCATGGCGCAAAACCTGCCCAGTCCGGCAAGTGGTTCCGTCCGGTTCAATATGGCCTGACCCAGGCCGGGCTGATTGACTATGATCAGGTTGAAGAATTGGCGAAAGCCGAAAAGCCCAAACTGATCATTGCAGGCGCATCGGCCTATTCGCAAAAGATCGATTTCGCACGCTTCCGCGCCATTGCCGACGAAGTTGGCGCATGGCTTCTGGCAGACATGGCCCACATCGCCGGCTTGGTTGCGACCGGCCTGCATCCCTCGCCCATCGGGCACGCACACATTGTTACGTCGACTACGCACAAGACGCTACGCGGTCCGCGCGGTGGGATTATTCTTACAAACGATGAAGCGCTGGCAAAAAAGATCAACTCGGCTGTTTTCCCGGGTCTGCAGGGCGGCCCCCTGATGCATGTGATTGCGGGCAAGGCAGTCGCCTTTGGTGAAGCGCTGCAGCCTGAATTCAAAGAATATATGCAGCGCGTTGTCGACAGTGCCTCGGCCCTGGCCAACGTGATGATGGCGCGCGGGTGTGACATCGTTTCGGGTGGCACTGAAAACCACCTTATGCTGGTTGATCTGCGCCCAGTCGGCGTAACCGGCAAAGACGCCGAAGCGGCGCTAGAGCGTGCAGGATTCACCTGCAACAAAAACAGCGTTCCGGGTGATCCCGAAAAGCCCACTGTCACCAGCGGCATCCGTCTTGGTACGGCCGCAGGCTGCAGCCGTGGGTTTGGACCAGAAGAGTTCAAACAGATTGGCCACATGATCGGTGATGTGCTCGACGCGCTGGCACAATCGTCTGACGGTGACGAGACCGTCGAAAAGGAAACCCGTGAAAAGGTCCGCGCGCTCTGCACAAGCCACCCGATCTACTGAAAGAAGACCAAATGACTTACGATCTTATTGTCATCGGGGGCGGTCCGGGCGGCTATGTCGCCGCGATCCGCGCGGCACAGCTGGGCCTGAAAGTCGCTTGCGTTGAAGGCCGCAGTGCGCTTGGCGGGACCTGTTTGAATGTGGGGTGCATACCCTCCAAAGCGTTGCTGACCTCCTCGGCCAAATATGCCGAACTTGCACATCTCTCCTCCCACGGTATTGCGGTCGAGGGGGCCAGCATCGATGTGCCCGCAATGATGGGACGCAAGGACAAGATCGTAGGCGACCTGACCAAGGGCATTGCGTTTTTGTTCAAGAAAAACGGCGTTGATCTGATCGAAGGGTGGGCCAGTATTCCGGCCGCTGGTCAGGTCAAGGTAGGTGACGAAGTCCATGAGGCCAAGAACATCCTCATTGCCACTGGTTCCGAACCTACTCCGTTGCCAGGAATTGAGATTGACGAGCAAGATATCCTCAGTTCGACGAGCGCGATTGCGCTGGAGAGTGTGCCCGAGCATCTGGTGGTGATCGGTGCCGGTGTCATCGGACTGGAACTTGGGCAAGTTTGGGCGCGTCTCGGAGCTAAAGTTACGGTCGTCGAATATCTGGACCGCGTGCTGCCCGGCATGGATGGTGAAATTGCCAAACTGGCGCAACGCGCGCTGTCAAAACGTGGCCTTAAATTCCAGCTGGGCCGGGCACTGAAATCCGTCGACAAAACGGATACTGGTCTGACACTAACTGTGGACCGCGTCGGCAAGGACAAAGAAGAAGTGATCGAGGCCGACAAGGTGTTGATCGCCGTGGGTCGCCGCCCAGTCACACGTGGCCTTGGCTTGGAAGAGCTGGACGTGGCCGTGAACCAACGCGGTTTCATTGAAGTTGATGGCGCATTTCAGACATCTGTCCCGGGCATCTACGCCATCGGTGATTGCGTTCCCGGACCTATGCTGGCGCACAAGGCCGAAGAAGATGGTGTCGCCTGTGTAGAAATGCTGGCAGGCGAAGCTGGCCACGTCGATTACAACACTGTTCCCGGCGTGGTGTACACCGACCCCGAAGTCGCCTCGGTTGGTTTGACCGAAGAAGCACTGAAAGAATCCGGTGCCGAGTATTCGGTCGGCAAATTCGCCTTCATGGCGAACTCGCGCGCGCGTTCGACCGGTGAAACAGACGGTGCAGTGAAGGTTCTGGCAGACCCGAACGGCCAGATCCTGGGTGCGCATATATGCGGAGCCCATGGCGGCGATCTAATCGCTGAACTGGTTCTGGCGATGACAAAGGGCGCAACGGTGTCCGAAGTCGCTGCAACCTGCCATGCGCACCCGGCCATGGGCGAGGCCGTCAAAGAAGCCTGCCTCGACGCCTTGGGCCGCGCGATCCACGCATAAGGGAGACCAGCCAGATGACCATCCAGCTTCGCCCTCGCCACCCGGAAAAAGCCAAAAAGGCCGACAGTGTCATCCCGCGCAAGCCCAAGTGGATTCGCAAGAAAAAGGGCGACAGCGCTGAATACTATGAAACACGACGCCTCATGCGCGAGCATGATCTGGCGACGGTCTGCGAAGAAGCCGCCTGCCCCAATATCGGCGAATGCTGGTCCAAGCGCCACGCCACCATGATGATCATGGGTGAGGTTTGCACGCGGGGTTGTTCGTTCTGCAATGTCTCAACGGGTCGCCCGGATGCTCTGGATGTGTTTGAACCCGGGCGAGTCGCCGCCGCCGTCAAGAAACTGGGCCTGCTTCATGTGGTGATCACCTCGGTCGATCGCGATGATCTAGCAGATGGTGGGGCCGAGCATATCGCTCAGACCATCCGTGCCGTGCGCCATCAGAACCCCGGTACGACTGTCGAGGTTCTGACACCCGATTTTCTTGGAAAAGGCACTGCGTCAGAGATCGTATTTGAAGCGGCGCCGGACGTTTTCAACCACAATCTGGAAACTGTGCCGCACCTTTATCCAACTGTGCGACCGGGTGCACGCTATTACACCTCGCTGCGTCTGCTGGATGATGCCAAACGCGCGAACCCGGAGCTTTTTACCAAATCTGGCCTGATGGTCGGGCTTGGCGAAAGTCTGGACGATGTCCGTCAGGTCATGGACGACCTGCGCGCGGCCAATGTCGATTTCTTAACCGTCGGCCAATATCTGCAACCGACCCCTAAACACCATCCGATTGACCGGTTCTGGACACCGGAAGAATTTGCCCAACTGGAACAGATCGCGCGTTCCAAGGGCTTTTTGCACGTGTCGGCAACGCCGCTGACCCGATCATCGTTCCACGCGGACGAAGACTTTGCCGCCCTCAAGCAGGCCCGCCAGCGGGCTTTGGCGAACAGGGCATAAACCTAACGCAAATGGGAGGGAATCCATGGAAGCGTTAAATTCAATCGTAGGGGCCATCAATGGCGTCGTGTGGGGGCCGCTGATGCTGGTTCTCATTCTCGGCGTTGGCTTCTTCCTGCAGGTCGGCCTGAAGTTCATGCCGATCCTGCGCATTGGCACAGGCTTCAGCCTGCTGTTCAAAGGCCGCGAAGGTCAGGGCGAGGGCCAGATCAGCCCATTCAACGCACTGATGACCTCGCTATCTGCGACTATCGGTACGGGCAACATCGCTGGTGTGGCCACTGCTGTCTTCCTGGGCGGTCCGGGCGCCTTGTTCTGGATGTGGATGACCGCCCTGGTGGGCATGGCCACCAAATATGCCGAAGCTGTCTGCGCGGTGAAATACCGCGAAAAAGACGAGCTTGGTAACTATGTAGGCGGCCCGATGTACTACATCAAAAATGGCCTCGGCGCGAAATGGGCCTGGCTGGGTGTTGCATTTGCTCTGTTCGGCGCAATCGCGGCGTTCGGCATCGGCAACGGTGTACAGGCCAATGGTGTTGCACAGGTTCTGGAGTCGAACTTCGGCCTGAACACTTCGGTTACCGGCGTTGTCCTGATGGTTCTGACCGCGGCCGTGATCCTGGGCGGCATCACCCGCATCGGTGCGGTTGCAGGTAAACTGGTTCCGTTCATGGCGATTGCCTACATCGTCGCAGGCCTGCTGGTTCTACTGATCAACATCGGTAACATCGGCTCCGCTCTGTCGCTTGTTTTCACCTACGCCTTCACCCCGTCGGCCGCCGAAGGTGGTTTCGCGGGTGCTGCCGTTTGGGCCGCGATCCGCTTTGGTGTGGCACGTGGTGTCTTCTCGAACGAAGCCGGTCTGGGTTCCGCTCCGATCGCACACGCCGCAGCCGAGACCAAAGGTCCGGTCAACCAGGGCCTGATCGCGATGTTGGGTACGTTCATCGACACGATCATCGTCTGCACCATCACCGGTCTTGCTATCATCTCGTCGGGTGCCTGGACATCGGGTGAATCCGGTGCAGCACTAACCAGTCACGCGTTCGAACTGTCGCTGCCGGGTATCGGTGGGTATCTGATCGCCATCGCTCTGTCGATCTTTGCCTTTACCACCATTTTAGGCTGGTCCTTCTATGGCGAGAAATGTGTTGAGTTCCTGCTAGGCGTGAAATCCCTGATGCCATACCGCGTCCTGTGGATCGTCATGATCTATTTTGGCGCAACAGCGGATCTGGGCTTCATCTGGCTGCTGGCCGATACGCTGAACGCGATGATGGCCATTCCGAACCTGATCGCCCTGGCGCTGCTGAGCCCGATCGTCTTCAAACTGACGAAAGAGTTCTTTGCCTCAGGTGGCAAGTCCGAGGAGCCAGGCGGCACACCCGCCGAATAATCTCGGATGAAAATACGGGGGGCCATCCCGGCCCCCCGGCTTCAAACAGAATTCCATTTCTCGAGGAGAGACGTGATGGCCACGAAAATCCTGCTGCCGATTGATCACACCGACGACCGTTCGTGGAAGAACGCCCTGCCGCTCGCACAAGAACAAGCAAAGTTCTACGGTGCCGAATTGCACGCGATTGCCGTCATTCCTGAGATCATCCAGTTGCCGAACCTGCCCGCCAACTATGGCGCAGGCGCAAAAGACCACGTGCGCAATGCGGTGCAGGCCATACTGGATCACAACGGTGCATCTGATGTGGCGATCCATATCGAAGAAGGCAGCGTCTATCGTGAGATACTGAAGCTCGCCTACAAAGAGGGCTTTGATCTGATCGTTATGGCTTCGACCAAAGGCGATTTTCCGAACTACGAGATTGGCCCGAACCTGGCCCGTGTCGTGCGCAACGCGCATTGCACCGTCACGGTTGTTCGCGACCAGTCCCGCTGATTGAAAGGTTAGTCTGATGACCGAATTAAAACGCACGCCTCTTTACGCTTTGCATGTTGAGTTGGGGGGTAAGTTGGTTGATTTTGCGGGATGGGAGATGCCTGTTCAGTATCCTT
>NZ_JBQFPG010000013.1:0-124528 GCF_056534355.1 Ruegeria sp. D7 | reverse complement strand
ACCTAATCTGCACATGCCCGCCAATGACCGAATACATGGACGCAGCAGAATAAACCTCAATCAATAAACCCCCGCCAACTGGCGGGGGTTTTCGCCCATCGGAAACCTGTGTTCCGATCTGAGCCTATTTCCAGTGTCGTTTTCCGCTGATGAAGCGTCTTTTACGCTTGCTGCAGGTGCAAACGACCCATACCTCTGTGCGTGGGACACCCCTCCCCAACGAGGGGCGTGTATCTGGAAGGGTAATACACATGACTATTGAACAACCGGCGACGCGGCCGGCCAACCCGCGTTTTTCCTCGGGCCCCTGTGCCAAACCCCCCACATTTGATCTGACCAAACTGGCGGATGCCGCCTTGGGCCGCTCGCATCGGGCTGCGGTCGGCAAGGACAAGCTGAAGGCGGCCATTGAAGGCACGCGAGAGATTCTAGGCATACCGGCGGATTATCGCATCGGCATTGTACCAGCCTCGGACACCGGTGCGGTTGAGATGGCGCTTTGGTCTTTGCTGGGTGAGCGCAAAGTTGAAATGCTGGCCTGGGAAAGCTTTGGCGCGGGTTGGGTGACTGATGTGGTCAAGCAACTGAAAATCGACGCTGAAGTGAAAACCGCCGAGTACGGGCAGATCGTTGATCTCGCGTCCGTCGATTTCGCCAACGATGTGGTGTTCACATGGAACGGAACGACTTCGGGTGTGCGGGTCCCAGATGGCGACTGGATTGCCGATGATCGTCAGGGTCTGACGATCTGTGACGCGACATCCGCTGCGTTCGCGATGGACTTGCCATGGGACAAGTTGGATGTGACAACGTTCAGCTGGCAGAAGGTACTAGGCGGAGAGGCGGCTCATGGGATGCTGATCCTGTCTCCGCGCGCGGTCGAGCGCTTGGAGAGTTACACCCCGTCATGGCCATTGCCGAAGATCTTCCGCCTGACCAAAGGTGGCAAGTTGATTGATGGGATATTCACCGGCGCGACGATCAACACACCCTCAATGCTCGCGGTTGAGGATTACCTTTTCGCGTTGGACTGGGCGCGTTCAGTCGGAGGCTTGCAGGGGCTGATTGCTCGTGCGAATGCCAATGCTGGCGCGGTTCATGCGTTCTGCGACCAAAATGACTGGATCGCCAATCTGGCCGAAGACTCGACAACTCAATCAAATACGTCGGTCTGTCTGAAGTTCACCGATACGCGCATTCAAGATGGTGCCGTTTTTGCCAAAGCCGTCGCCAAACGGCTTGAGGCCGAAAACATTGCGCTTGATATCGGTGCCTATCGCGACGCGCCTGCGGGTCTGCGCATCTGGTGCGGCGGCACGGTTGAGACATCAGATATCGAGGCGATGCTGCCCTGGCTTGCATGGGCTTTTGAAGCCGAGATTGCAGCGCAAACCGAAGCTGCCTGACCTTTTCTACCGGGCCGCATCCGGCCCGGACCTTCCACAATGTTCAAGGACCAAAAATATGGCTCCCAAAGTACTCGTCTCTGACAAGCTGAGCGAAACCGCCGTACAAATCTTCCACGACCGTGGCATCGACGTGGATTTCATGCCCGATCTGGGAAAGGACAAAGACAAACTGGCCGAGGTGATCGGTCATTATGACGGCCTCGCCATCCGTTCTGCCACCAAAGTCACGCCAACCATTCTGGAGAAGGCAGACAAGTTAAAAGTTATTGGTCGTGCCGGGATCGGCACCGACAATATCGACAAGGATGCGGCCTCGAAAAAAGGCGTCATCGTGATGAACACACCGTTCGGCAACATGATCACCACCGCCGAGCATGCCATCGCGATGATGTTTGCCGTGGCGCGGCAAATCCCCGAGGCCAGTACCTCGACCCATGCGGGCAAGTGGGAAAAGTCCAAGTTCATGGGGATTGAGCTGACCAACAAGACCCTGGGCGTGATCGGCGCGGGCAACATTGGTGGCATCGTATGCGAGCGTGCTTTGGGTCTGAAGATGAAGGTCGTCGCCTATGATCCCTATCTTGGCGAAGAGAAAGCCGCGCAGATGGGTGTGGAAAAGGTCGAACTGGACGAGCTTCTGGCCCGCGCTGACTTTATCACTCTGCACGTGCCGCTGACCGATCAGACGCGCAATATCCTCAGCCGTGAGAATCTGGCCAAGACCAAGAAAGGCGTGCGCATTGTCAACTGCGCCCGTGGCGGTCTGGTCGACGAGGACGCGCTGGCCGAGGCGTTGCAATCGGGTCATGTCGCCGGTGCGGCCTTTGACGTGTTCAGTGAGGAACCGGCCAAGGAGAACGCCCTGTTCAACCTACCCAATGTGGTTTGCACACCGCACTTGGGTGCGGCCACGACTGAGGCGCAGGAGAACGTGGCGCTGCAAGTGGCCGAGCAGATCTCGAATTACCTGCTGACCGGAGCGGTCGAGAACGCACTGAACATGCCCAGTGTGACGGCAGAGGAGGCCAAGGTCATGGGGCCGTGGATCAAGCTGGCCGGGCATCTGGGCAGCTTCATTGGTCAGATGACGGATGAGCCGATCAAGGCAATCAACATCCTCTATGACGGTGTCGCTGCGAACATGAACCTGGCTGCGTTGAATTGTTCGGTCGTTGCCGGAATCATGAAGAAATTCAATCCCGAGGTGAACATGGTCTCGGCCCCGGTTGTCGCGAGAGAGCGTGGCATCCAGATATCGACCACCAATCAGGACAAATCCGGTGCGTTCGAAGGCTATATCAAGGTCACTGTGGTGACTGAAAAGCGTGAACGCTCAATCGGTGGCACGGTGTTCAGCGACGGCAAGCCGCGGTTTATTCAGATCAAGGGCATCAATATCGATGCCGAGATCGGGGCGCATATGCTCTATACGACTAACGAAGACGTGCCGGGCATCATTGGTGCTTTAGGACAGACCATGGGCGAGAACGATGTGAACATCGCGAACTTTACTCTTGGACGATCCGAAGCCGGCGGTGAGGCGATTGCGTTGCTTTATGTTGATGAACCGGTACCAGCCGAGGCGCGCGCCAAACTCGCCGAGACAGGTCTGTTTACTCAGATCAAACCGTTGGAGTTTGACGTGGCCTGACGGTCGCTGTTGAACTTCTGTGACAGATTGATGCCCGCGCTTGTCCAAAGCGTGGGCATCGCCTTTTCAAAGTGCTGATTTTGCGCCAGAAGTGCGGCAATCACCATTGCCCGAGGGGAAGCTGATGACCAATCCGATCTACGCAATTGGAGATTTGCACGGCCGCGTGGATGAGTTCGAGCGCTCCTTGGCGCTGATCGAACGCGATGGCGGCCCCGATGCCGAGATCGTGTATCTGGGCGATTACGTTGATCGGGGCCCCGACAGCCGGGGCGTTCTGGATCGGCTGATCGCTGGTCGCGATGTGGGCAAGCGCTGGATCACTCTGCTGGGCAACCATGACCGGATGTTTTCATGGTTCCTCGAAGATGTCCCGCGTCACGATCCGCATATGTTGGTCGGGTATCATTGGCTGCACGAGCGGTTGGGTGGTGTCGAAACACTACAAAGCTATGGCGTGTTCTTCGATCAGCAGACACGGCTCGAGGATCTGCATGCAACAGCGCGGGGTGCGGTTCCCGATGCGCATCGGATATTTCTGCAAGGGCTCATCGCCATGCATCAAACGCGCGAGATTGCTTTTGTCCATGCGGGCATTCGGCCCGGTATTCCGCTGAGCGAACAACGGGAAAATGATCTGGTCTGGATCAGGCAAACCTTTCACAACCACCGAGGTCCGCATCCGAAACTGATCGTCCATGGGCATACGCCGGTGGATCAATCAACGCATTACGGCAATCGCATCAACCTGGATAGCGGCGCAGGGTATGGCCGTCCGGTTGGCGTTGCGGTGCTCGAAGGACAGGATTGCTGGTTGTTGACGGACAAGGGTCGCGTTGCGCTTTTGCCTTGAAGATCAGGTCTTGGTGAAAAGGTCTTTGCAGCGGTCACGTAGGATGTTCTTTTGCACCTTGCCCATTGTGTTGCGGGGGAGCTCGTCCAGCAGGATCAACTGGCGGGGATGTTTGAACCGGGCGAGCGCGTCCCGAACCGCACCCATGATGGCCTCGATATCTGGCGTATGACCGGGGGTAGGGACCAGAATGCCAACCGGGGTTTCTCCGAAATCCGGATGCGGGACGCCAATTACCGCGCTTTCCAGCACGCCGGGTTGTTCGTCTAGCAGCAGCTCGATCTCTTTGGGGTAGATATTATACCCGCCCGAGATGATCAGGTCTTTGCCACGCCCGACGATATGGACATAGCCATCTTCATCGATCCGCCCCAGATCACCGGTGATGAAGAATCCGTCTTCGCGCAGTTCTGCGGCGGTTTTGTCGGGCATTTGCCAGTAGCCCTGAAACACATTGGGACCGCGCACCTCGATGATGCCGATCTCACCATCTGCTAGGGTTTGACCTGTTTTGGGGTCTGTGACCTTCAGTTCAACATCCGGCAGGGGAAATCCGACCGTTCCCGCCCGGCGTTCGCCGTCATAGGGGTTAGAAGTGTTCATGTTCGTCTCGGTCATGCCATAGCGTTCCAGAATGCGATGACCTGTGCGGTCTTCAAATTGAACGTGGGTATCTGCCAGCAAAGGCGCTGAACCTGAGATGAACAGCCGCATATCCTGGGTCAGATCTTGGGCGAAGCGGTCGTCGCTTAGCAGGCGGGTGTAAAACGTCGGCACCCCCATCATCGCCGTTGCCTGTGGCATCAGGCGTAACATATCTTCCAGGTCGAACTTCGGCAGAAATATCATCGACCCGCCCGATGCGAGGACGACATTTGTCGCAACAAACAGTCCATGCGTGTGAAAGATCGGCAGCGCGTGCAACAGCACGTCATCATCTGTGAATCGCCATTCCTGCACAAGGGTCTCCGCGTTCGACAGCAGATTCGCCTGCGTCAGCATTGCCCCTTTCGAACGCCCCGTCGTGCCTGAAGTATATAGAAACGCAGCCAGATCATCTTCTGATCGGTGGACCGGCTGAAAGGCTGGAAGCATTCCTAGGGCGCGTCGCATCAGGCTGCCTGAACCGTCGGCGTTCAGCGTTTCAAGCCGGGCATTGTTCTTTTGCACGATCTCGGCAAGCCCTGCCTCGTTTGCCTCATCGCACACCACCAGTGAGGCTCCGCTGTTTTCGATGAAATAGCTTAGCTCTTGCGTCGTATAGCCCGTATTGAGAGGTAGAAAGATCAGCCCCGCTTGGACACAGGCGGCATAAAGCGCCAGTGCCTCAACGGATTTCTCCACCTGCACCGCCACGCGGTCGCCCGGTTCCATTTCCAGTCCTGTCATGGTGTTGGCCAGACGGGCCGCCGTGTCCAGAAACGTGGCATGGGTCAAAGTCTGACCATCCGGAAGGTGCAAAAATGGCGTATCCTTGCCTGCATGGATGCCCAGCAAACGATCATAAAGCGGGTTGCCCATCCCGATATCCTTTCCAGCAGACGCGCACATTCTGCAGCAAATCTGTCGTGGAATTGGGGAAGCGTAAAGCCCGGACAATCAGAACTCGGTTGTCATCCGATATCCGGCCGCAAAATACATCTTGGCAAACGTTACCGGCTGACCCTGCAGCCATGTGATACGCTCGGCAGTAAAAACGGGTTCACCCTCGGGAACGTCCAGAAATCCGGCCAAAGTGGTATCTGCGCGGCTGGCCAGAAAGGTCAACTCGACATTGGTGAACGGGACTGTTTGCACCAGCCAGTCATTGGGTCCGACGCTAGTGAAATCTGCCTGCGTGACCTGAGGTACGCTGTCTATCACGATCCAGCGGTCTTCGAACTGAAACGGTGAATTGCCGGAGAAATGCATGCATCGCACTTGCATCACACTTTGATCAGCACGTAGGGCCAACCGGGCCGCCAGCCAGTCTGAGGCGATCTGCGTTTCACATGACACAAGAGCGTAGCGATAGGTTCCGCCCGCCGCTTCGATTTCATCTCGGACCAGAGGAATTGTGAAGCGCGCCTGTCGCTGCGGTGCGCTAAGGACCCGGGTGCCTGCCTTTCGGCGCCGTTCAAGAAACCCTTCATCCGCCAGTTCCCGCAGTGCTCTGTTGACTGTGGTGCGGGTGCACGAAAACTCGACCGCTAATTCTTGCTCATTGGGAAGCAGAGCGTCGGGCTGCAACTCGCCCGAGCGGATCCGGCGCAGGACGGTTTGCTTAATGTCTTTGTAGCTGGTTGTGTCGCTGGTTTGGGTCATATCAGTTCAGATGTCTTCCAAAAGGTCATTTATCGCGGCACGATAATTGTTCAGGATCGCATCGCGGGCGATATGGCGCCCGCCGCGCACCTGATGTCGCCCGGCAGACCAAAGGTCGGTCACTGTTCCGTCAGGCGCGGCAAAGCTCAGGCCGTCAATCAATTGATCGTCGCGCAAAGTACACAGGGTGGGGTGACTTCGATCGATCGCAACCAGATCGGCCAGATGACCTATTGCGATCTCTCCGGCGTCGCGCCCCAGCGCCTGTGCGCCACCGCGGGCGGCTCCGGTATACAGCGTTTGACCGACCGAGCCTTCGCCACGTACCAGCACAGTGCGGGCCTTGTCGCGCAGACGTTGAGAATACTCCAGCGTACGCAATTCCTCGGGCAGCGAAATACGCACATTCGAGTCTGAACCGACACCAAAGGCACCGCCCTGCTCGATGTAGACGGCACCATTGAAAATACCATCCCCCAGATTGGCCTCTGTGATCGGGCAAAGACCGGCCACAGCCCCGGATCGGGCAAGAGCGCGGGTTTCATCGTCTGTCATATGAGTGGCATGGATCAGGCACCATCGTTCGTTCACATCCACGTTGCTCAGCAGCCAATCTACCGGTCGTTGACCCAGAGCGGCTTCTACATCCGTGACCTCCTTCTCTTGTTCAGAGATGTGGATGTGCACCGGGCCTCGTGGGGTAGCGTTCAGCACTTGCCGTAGATCATCAGGCGAGGTCGCACGCAGAGAGTGCGGCGCGATGCCGATCTGGCTGTCTGCATAAGGCATCAGCGGCTTACAGTCCTCGACAAGCTGCAGGAACCTTTCCACATCATTGCCGAACCGCAATTGACCACCGGTCAGAGGCTCTTGCGCGACGCCGCCATAGGTGTAGAGCACCGGTAGATGTGTCAATCCAATCCCGGTTTGGCTGACTGCCGAGAAGATGCGCTGACTCAGCTCAGACAACTGCGCATAAGGCGTGCCGCCGGGTTGGTGGTGGACGTAGTGGAATTCCCCGACCGCAGCATACCCGGCTTCCTGCATCTCCATATAGACCAATGCAGCAATGGCCTCGATCTGTGCAGGAGTGAGGCGGTCCAGAAATCGGTACATCAAGGTACGCCAGGTCCAGAAGCTTTCGCGCCCTGCTACGCGCGTTTCGGTCATGCCCGCCATGGCGCGTTGAAAGGCATGGCTGTGCAGGTTCGCCAAAGCGGGCAGCAACACGTCGACCCGAGTGTCTTCGGGTTTTGGCTCGGTCCCTGATTTCAGCGCAGCGATCCGACCGTCTTCGATTTCGACTCGTAGGTTGTGCACCCACTCAGAGCCTAACAGGGCCGTTTTAGCATGAACCGTCATCGTAATTCCATTTTGTGTAGACTTTATATTTTTAGCCGTATACGAAAAAATCAAGCGCAGGGGGAGCCCAAAAGAATCGCCATGACGAAAAAAACTGTTCTTCGTAGCAAACATGTAGCCACCATGGGGGGCGACCAATCCTATGGGATGATCGAGGATGGTGCGATTGCCATCGATGGGTCGGAAATCGTTTGGGTTGGCGCTCGGTCGGCAATGCCGCCGTCATATGCCGAGTGGCCGCAGAACGACTATGGTGACCGCTTGATCACGCCTGCTCTGATTGATGCTCATACTCATGTTGTGTTTGGCGGCAACCGCGCGGTTGAGTTCGAAATGCGCCTGAAGGGCGCGACCTACGAAGAAATTGCCCGCGCGGGTGGAGGCATCCTGTCGACCGTAAACGGCACGCGGGCAGCAACAGAAGAAGAGCTGCTTGCAGGCGCGCTTTCGCGCGTGGACGCATTGCTGGCCGAAGGTGTGTCCTGCATCGAGGTGAAGTCGGGTTATGGGCTCGATACCGAAACCGAACTGCGTATGTTGCGCGCGGCGCGCCGAATTGCGCGGGAGCGCCCTATTCGGGTCAACACCAGTTTTCTTGGCGCACATGCCGTTCCGCCAGAATATGCGGGTCGGGATGACGCCTATATTGACGAGGTCTGCATTCCGACACTGCGCGCGGCCCATACCGAAGGGCTGGTGGACGCAGTGGATGGGTTCTGCGAAGGCATTGCATTTGATCCCACACAGATCGAACGGGTTTTTGTTGTCGCGCAAGAGCTTGGCCTACCGGTGAAGCTGCATGCTGAGCAACTTTCAAATCTAGGTGGGGCTAAGCTGGCGGCAGCTTACGGAGCGCTATCCGCTGATCATATCGAATATCTGGACGCCGAAGGTGTTGCCGCCATGGCCAGGGCCGGAACGGTCGCGGTCTTGCTGCCCGGCGCGTTTTATACGCTGCATGAAACGCAAGCTCCGCCGATTGAATTGTTGCGCCAGAAGAATGTTCCCATGGCACTAGCGACCGATTGCAATCCGGGGTCCTCACCCCTGACTTCTCTGCTGCTAACAATGAACATGGGGTGCACTTTATTTCGCATGACGCCTGAAGAAGCATTGGCAGGTGTTACCCACGTCGCGGCCCGCGCTTTGGGTCTGGATGATACCGGCGTGATCGCGCCCGGATTGCGCGCTGATCTGGCCGTCTGGGATGCCACTCATCCTGCAGAACTGTCCTATCGCATCGGTTTCAACCCTCTGCATAAACGTATTTTTGGAGGTCTGGAATGACACCTCTGTTGCTTGTCCCTGGTCAGGTTTCGCTGGATCAGCTTGCCCAGATCTACTGGACCGAAGCCGCCATTTCGCTGGACGCCGCCTGCCGACCCAAGGTTGAGGTCGCTGCTGCCCGCATTGCGCAGGCTGCCGAAGGGACCGAGCCCGTCTATGGCGTCAACACCGGCTTTGGCAAACTGGCGAGTCACAAGATTGCGGCCAAAGATACCTCAACCCTGCAGCGCAACCTGATCCTCAGCCATTGTTGCGGGGTGGGTCCGGCAGTGCCGCGTCGTCTGGCGCGGCTGATGATGTCACTGAAGTTGCTGTCATTCGGCCGAGGTGCTTCGGGTGTCCGCTGGGAACTTGTCGAATTGCTGCAACAGATGCTGGCGTGTGGTGTGACACCTGTGATCCCGGCACAGGGTTCGGTCGGCGCGTCTGGCGATCTTGCGCCACTGGCCCATATGACCGCTGTGGTGATCGGTGAGGGCGAGGCAAAGGTGAACGGTGTTGTTATGCCGGGTGCAGAGGCTCTGAAAACAGCTGGGCTAGAGCCGATTCAACTTGGTCCAAAGGAGGGCCTTGCGTTCATCAACGGGACGCAGTTTTCGACTGCCTTTGCTCTGGCCGGATTGTTCGAAGGTTGGCGTTCAGCACAAAATGCGCTGGTGATTTCGGCGGCTTCAACTGATGCGATCATGGGATCCACCGCCCCTCTGCAACCCGAGATTCACGCGTTGCGCGGGCATCGTGGGCAGATCGAAGCGGCGGCGGCGATGCGGGCCACTCTGGAGGGCTCTGAGATCCGCGAAAGTCACCGTGATGGGGATACGCGAGTGCAGGATCCATATTGCATCCGCTGCCAACCACAGGTGACCGGCGCAGCGATGGATGTGATCCGGCAGGCGTCCGCAACTCTTGTAACTGAGGCCAACGCGGCCACTGATAATCCGCTGGTTCTGACTGATCCGGATGCAATCATCTCGGGCGGGAATTTCCACGCCGAGCCGGTAGGCTTTGCCGCCGATATGATTGCTTTGGCCCTGTCAGAGATCGGGGCGATCGCACAGCGTCGGATCGCATTAATGGTCGACCCGGCGCTTAGCTTTGATCTGCCGCCCTTCCTGACGCCCGAGCCGGGGCTGAACTCGGGTCTGATGATCGCCGAGGTCACAACGGCTGCGTTGATGAGCGAGAACAAACATCTGGCCAACCCATGTGTGACCGACAGCACACCTACATCGGCCAATCAGGAAGACCACGTCTCGATGGCGGCGCACGGGGCGCGGCGTTTAGGCCGGATGGTTGATAATTTGAACTATATTCTGGGGATCGAACTGCTCTGCGCCGCGCAAGGCATCGAGTTCCGTGCGCCTCTGGCGACCAGCAAAGCGCTGACCAGCGTGGTTGGGCGTTTGCGCGACGATATCCCGTCGCTTGGCGATGATCGCTATCTGGCACCCGAATTGGAAACCGCGAAGTCCCTAGTCGAAAGCGGAACTATTCTGCAGGCAGCTGCAATGCCCATGCCGGAGCTGTCGTGATGCAGGTTTTCAGTGTTCAGCGTGGCGATGGGCCCATCGTGCTGGGACAGCCGCATGGCGGCACGCATGTACCCGACGACATTGCCGCGCGACTGAATGCGAATGGGCAGGCGCTGGCGGATACGGATTGGCATATCAATCAGCTCTACGATGGGCTCGTTGCCAACGCGACGGTCGTGCAATCCCATATCCACCGCTATGTCATTGACGCTAATCGAGACCCTGCGGGTGTATCATTGTATCCTGGGCAGAACACAACAACTCTGGTGCCGTTGACCGATTTTGACGGTCAGCCGATCTGGGCCGAGGGGCAGGAGCCCTCAGTCGATGAGATCGAGGTACGTCGAACCGCCTACCACGCGCCCTACCACAACGCGCTTGAGCAAGAGCTTGAAAGGGTGCGGGCAATACACGGCGTTGCGATCTTGTTTGACTGCCACTCGATCCGCAGCAAGATTCCGTTCCTGTTTGAAGGCACCCTGCCGGATATGAACATCGGCACCGATGGTGGCGCGACCTGTGCCCCCGGCATTGAGGCCGCGGCCTATGAATTTTCGCATTCCTCCCCTTACAGCACCGTCCTGAACGGGCGATTCCGAGGGGGTTGGACGACCCGCCACTATGGCCGTCCTGATGAGGGCCAACACGCGATCCAGATGGAGCTGGCGCAATCTACCTATCTGTCCGCCGAAACCCCTCCGTGGGCGTTTGACGAGGCGAAAGCCAAGCGCCTGCGTCGCTGGTTGGTGGATATTCTCGACGCCATCCAAGACACTGCATTGGAGCTTTGACATGACCGATCCTCGCAAGAATACCCGCGATATCTATCCGCCCACCGGCCCCGAACTGAACGCAAAAAGCTGGGTGACCGAAGCGCCGTTGCGGATGATGATGAATAACCTGCATCCGGATGTGGCCGAAAACCCGCACGAGCTGGTGGTTTATGGCGGCATCGGTCGCGCGGCGCGGACATGGAACGATTTCGACCGGATCGTCGCAGGGCTGAAAGATCTGGAAGAGGATGAAACCCTGATCGTCCAGTCGGGCAAACCGGTGGCGATCATCCGCACCCATAAGGATGCGCCTCGGGTTCTGATCGCCAACTCAAACATCGTGCCTCATTGGGCCAATTGGGATCACTTCAACGAGCTCGATAAGAAGGGGCTGATGATGTACGGCCAGATGACGGCCGGTTCGTGGATCTATATCGGTACGCAGGGCATCGTACAGGGCACCTATGAAACCTTTGCCGAGGCTGGCCGTCAGCACTATGGCGGCGACTTGACTGGCAAATGGATTCTGACCGGCGGTCTGGGCGGCATGGGTGGCGCGCAGCCTCTGGCGGCGGTGTTCGCCGGGGCCAGTTGTTTGGCGGTCGAGTGCAATCCGGACTCGATCGATTTCCGCCTGCGCACCAAGTATCTGGACGAAAAAGCCGAGACTCTCGATGAAGCGCTTGAGATGATCGACAGCTGGACCAAGGCGGGCGAGGCGAAATCTGTGGGTCTGCTAGGCAATGCGGCTGAGGTGTTCCCCGAAATTTATGCGCGGATGCAGGCCGGTGGCATGCGCCCCGATATCGTCACTGACCAAACCAGCGCCCATGACCCGATCAATGGGTATCTGCCGATTGGCTGGAGCATGGCGCAGTGGAAGGACAAGCGCGAAACTGATCCTAAAGCGGTTGAAAAGGCCGCCCGTGCCTCGATGAAACAGCATGTCGCTGCAATGGTCGATTTCTGGAACGCGGGCGTTCCGACGCTGGATTACGGCAACAACATCCGTCAGGTGGCGCAGGATGAAGGCTTGGAGAATGCCTTTGCCTTCCCCGGCTTTGTGCCCGCCTATATCCGGCCGCTGTTCTGCAAGGGCATCGGCCCGTTCCGATGGTGTGCATTGTCGGGTGACCCCGAGGATATCTACAAGACCGACGCCAAGATGAAGGAGCTATTCCCCGAGAACGAACACCTGCATCGTTGGCTGGATATGGCGCAGGAACGCATTGCGTTTCAGGGTCTGCCCGCACGTATATGCTGGATCGGCCTTGGCGATCGTCATCGCGCTGGGTTGGCGTTCAACGAAATGGTGGCCAATGGTGAGTTGAAAGCGCCTGTTGTCATTGGGCGTGATCATTTGGACTCGGGCTCGGTCGCCAGCCCGAACCGTGAGACCGAGGCGATGCTGGACGGCTCGGACGCAGTATCGGATTGGCCGCTGTTGAACGCTCTGATCAATACGGCCAGCGGTGCGACCTGGGTCTCGCTGCATCATGGCGGCGGCGTGGGCATGGGCTTTAGTCAGCACGCGGGTATGGTGATCTGTGCAGATGGTACCGAAGATGCCGCGCGGCGATTGGAGCGTGTTCTGTGGAACGACCCTGCCTCGGGGGTCTGGCGTCACGCAGATGCGGGGTATGAGATCGCGAAAGACTGCGCTCGCGAACATGGGCTGCGCCTGCCTGGTATTCTCGGTTAGATCAATCTGCCTCTGGTGAAAATGCTGCACCTGCGATATCCCGCAGGTGCGCTAATCGGAGGCCTGACATGTATGTAGCTACTCTGCTGACCAACCCTGCGGCCCCTTCTTTAGAGGCGACGCTGGTTGAGTCGTTGCGGAATGCATGGGGCGGGGGTGATGCGAACTGGCTGAGCCTCGATGAGGCGGCCGAGTTTTCCCTGCCAGAAATTCCCTACAATCGCTGGGACGTTTGGGGCGAGTTGCAAGAGATGGGCGTGGACCTGGTCGTGCAAAAAGCTGACGGTCGCCGGAAAAAGATGCTGCTGGCCGATATGGACAGCACCATGATCCAACAGGAATGCATCGATGAACTGGCGGATGAGGCTGGTGTCGGTGATCGGGTCAAGGACATCACCGCGCGAGCAATGAACGGCGAGCTGGATTTCGAAGGTGCGCTGACTGAGCGTGTGGGCTTATTGAAAGGGCTGGATGAAAGCGTGATCGGCAAGGTTCTGAATGAACGGATCACGCTGATGCCCGGCGGCAAGGCGTTACTTGCCACGATGCGCGCGAATGGGGTCTATGCAGCGCTGGTCTCGGGTGGGTTCACGGCTTTTACGGCTAAGGTCGCCGAAGAGCTTGGGTTTGATGAGAACCGGGCGAATACATTGCTGGCTGAGGATGGCAAGCTTACCGGCGACGTGAAGCGGCCCATTCTTGGGCGACAGGCCAAAATAGAGGCATTGGAGCAGATCACAACACGCCTAGGTATCTCCGAGGTTGACGTGATTGCCGTTGGCGATGGAGCGAATGATCTGGGAATGTTGGGTCGGGCGGGGACGGGTGTCGCGTTGCACGCCAAGCCTTCGGTCGCTGCCGAATGTGATGTCCGCATAAATCACGGCGATCTGACAGCGTTGTTGTATTTGCAGGGCTATGGCAGGTCAGAATTTCAAGGCCTCTAAGGGGCTTCCTTTAATTTAACTATTGTGTTAAATAAAGCCATGAATACGCTTCTGGTCACATTCTCCGCTTTGTCTGATGCCACTCGGTTCTCGATTGTCGAGCAACTGATGGACGAAGGCGAACTGCCCGTCGGTAATTTGATAGAAGGCAAGGGCATGTCAGGGGCCGCGATCTCGCGCCATTTGAAGGTTTTGCGCGAGGCCGGGTTGGTGCAGCAGCGGGTACACGGCACGCAACGGATGTATTCGGTGCAGCCCGAGGGGCTGCGCGCGATAGCCGAATGGACGATTTCGAAACGACATTTCTGGGAAAGCAGCCTCGACCGTTTGGAAGAGCTTATTGAAAGGGAAAATTCATGGCCGACCTGAAACTGGAACGAGATTTTCCCGTTAGTCCCGAGGTCCTGTTCGCATGGGTCAGCGATGGTGCGAAACTTCTGCAGTGGTGGGGGCCCGAAGGGTTGCATGTACCGGAACATGATCTCGACTTTTCGCGCATTGGTCCCTGGTATTCGGTTATGCAGAATGGCGAGGGTCAGCAGTTCAAAGTCTCGGGTCATGTTACCCATATCGATCGACCAAAATCTGTTGGATTTACGTGGGCTTGGCATGACGATCAGGACCAGCGCGGTGCGGAAAGCCATGTGACCTTTTCGGTTACCGCGACCAACAGCGGATCACGGCTGGTGGTTGATCACCGTGAACTTGTCGATGCCGAGTCGGCCACGAACCACAACGAAGGCTGGACATCGTCGCTGCGCAAACTCGAAGCACTTTGCAAATAGGTTTTCATCAGGGAGGAGCGATATGCCCCAATATTTGTTTGTTTATCACGGGGGTCACACCCCAACCGATCCCGCCGAGATCGAGGCGACCATGGCCGCTTGGGGCGCTTGGTTTCAGGAAATCGGCGGCTCATTAGAGATTCCGGGAAATCCTGTAGGCCAGTCCTACACGGTCAGCAGCGGAGGGGTTGAAGACAATGGCGGATCAAATCCGGCCTCAGGTTTCACGGTGGTGAAGGCCGACAGCATTGAGACTGCAACCGAGATGGCCAAAGGCTGCCCGATGGTCGTGAATGGCTCGGGCTCGGTCGAAGTGGCCGAGGTGCACGAGATCGAGATGTAAGCCTCAGCCGGGGAATCCCGATGAGGGTTTGATTACACCACATTCCAACCCGCGGCGGCTGTATTGCGTGGCGTTCATGAATTTGAGGGTGGCCGGGTGATCGGCCTCTAGCACACCTAAATGCACTAGAATCGCGGCGATGGCGCATTCGCTGGCGCGGGTAGTGCCGTCAGTGATTTTTAGCGCAACGCCCATTCGCTGTTCAGGGATAATGGCAACAAAGACGGCCTCGGCCCCTGTCTTGATTGCAACGCGCCCGTTCATCGCTCGCATCAACTCGGTACAAGCGCGAGTTTCACCTGCGACAAGTTCGGGATGTTTCACCATTGCTTCTGTGAGCTGTACCGCTGCTTCGCTGGAGCGGTCCGAACGGTCTGCGGCAGAGGCAAACCAAGCCATCGATCGCGCAAGTCCCACCAGAGAAGTCGCAAAATTTGGGGCGGAGCAACCATCGATCCCATAGGTTGGGCTGGTCTCGCCAGTGGTTTCCTCGATGGCGGACAGGCAGGCCTGCTGAACTGGATGGTCGATTTCCAAGTATTCCGGCCCGGCCCCCATATGCTGCGTCAAAGTCAGGAAACCGCAATGCTTGCCTGAGCAATTATTGTGAATCTGGCAAGGCGTATCGTCAGCCAGAATCAGCCCGTCGCGGGCCGCCATGTCCTGCGGTTCCTGCGGGCCACAGCGCAAGTCAGGCTCGGACAGACCGAGGTGATCCAGCCAGGCGGAAACACGATCCGTATGGATTTGTGCACCATTGTGCGAGGCACAAGCCAGAGCCAGATGCTCGCTGTTCAAACCGTATTTTGCAGCCGCACCCGAGGTAATCAGCGGCAGGGCCTGGATCATTTTGGCCGAGGAACGGGGATAGATCACCGCGTTTGGATCACCCCAGCTGCGCACGATCTGACCACTATCGTCACAGATCACTGCATGGCCCATATGCAGGCTTTCTAACAGTGACCCGCGCCAGAGTTCTGTCATTGGTACGGCTTGTGTCATGTCCACCCCATCAATCATGCGCAAAAATCTGCCAATCGCCCTTTCGCCTGTGGCGAAACCTGCGTTAGTGTGTGTATGTCGACAATCATCGGAATACGCAACTGAACAGACGAACCGGCAGAGTTCGCACGTATTTCCGATGGGTATGAGGTAATAGGTCGGGCTAGGAGGCTGAACCGATGGGATTAAAGCTCGTCCGCGTGATCGCGGGCCTGTGCATGGCAGGAATGGCGACAACGGCAATTGCTCAGCAGGCAACCAGTACCAATCGCGTCGCTGCAAAAACGGACTGGAGCGTGTTTGTCGAGGACGACCCAACCGAATGCTGGAGCGTATCTGCCCCGAAAGAGACCGTGAACACACGCGGTGGCCGGGTCGTTTCCGTTCGGCGCAGCGATATCCTGCTGTTTGTGTTCTATCGTCCGAATGCCGAGGTTAAAGGGCAGGTGACCTTTACCGGCGGCTATCCGTTTGCGTCTGGTTCTACTGTCAATCTGGTTGTCGATGGCAGCGAGTTCGAGCTGTTCACCGATGGTGAGTGGGCATGGCCTGCGACCGCCTCGGATGATGCCAAGATCGTCACAGCGATGAAGCGCGGAAGTGAGGCGGTGCTGACCGCCCGTTCGGAACGTGGTACGCAGACCAAGGACACTTTCTCGTTGCTGGGCTTTACGGCCGCGATTGAAGACGCGGAAACGCGCTGCACGAACTAAGTCACAAGCAGATCAAATTCCGAAACCCCGCTTTCCGGCGGGGTTTTATTTGTTTGGTCCGATCCTGTGTGTTTTCAGAAATTTACGCTACGTAGAGCGGTGTTTCTTGATCCGTGTCAAAGCCTGCGTTCCCGTTTTATGAACTAATTAGTTCAGAATTTGTTGAGGAGTCGGCAATGAACTTAAGCAAAAACCTGGCAGTGCTCTTGATGGCGTCTGCGGTGATCCTTGCAGGTTGTGAGAAAGGATCGGAAACCTATCCGATAACGGGTGAGCAATGTGGTCCGGAAGATCCCGTAAAGACCCTGGATGCAGTAGATTGCTACATCCCGCCCGCAGTAAACTAACAACAATGGGCCGCTTGAGTTTCTGCTTTAGTGGCCCATCTTGATTGGGCGCGCATCTTGATCTGTGATAGACAGATATCTCTGTCTGGAGGAATGATGGATGCGATGGGCGTTTGTTTTTTTGATGTTTCCGATATCCGCAATTGCGGATCCAACTATGGAGTGTATTGACGCCGGTTCGCAGGTGGAAATTGGATCTTGTGTTTCGAATATGGAATTGCGGGTAAACACTGCGATAGACTCCAGCTATTCGCTGGCGCTCGGCTCCGCACAAGAACTGGACGAGGTCACCGGACGGGTCGTCGCTGTGCCTGCGCTGGAGGCCTCGCAAAACGCGTGGGTGGCCTATCGCGATGCGCAGTGCGAAGCGGTAGGTGCTTCGTTCGGCGGAGGATCGGGTACGGGGATCGCCATCACAGCCTGTCGGGTTGACCTTGGCCGGGCGCGAGTTGACGAATTGTTGCGTTACGCAAATTGAAGCACGAATTCTTTTGATCTTTACGTGTGTTCCTATATAGAGGCGCATCCCAAGCCAGAATCCACCGAGATACGCCAATGTCGCCCAAAGCGCCGATCACTCAAGACGTCATGACCATCCCCCGCAAACTGCCCGAGGGGAAGATGAACCTTGTCGGTTTGACCCGCGATCGATTGCGTGAGGCGCTAATTGAACACGGCACGCCCGAAAAGCAGGCGAAGATGCGCACGGGGCAGATTTGGCAATGGATCTACCAATGGGGTGTGCGTGATTTTGGTGAGATGACCAATCTGGCCAAGGCCTATCGCACGCAACTGGCCGAGCAGTTCGTAATCGAAATCCCCGAAGTCGTGACCCGTCAGGTTTCAGAGGACGGCACCCGCAAGTATCTGTGCCGCATCGCGGGCGGGCATGAGGTTGAGGTTGTCTATATCCCTGAAGATGATCGCGGAACTCTATGCATTTCATCTCAGGTGGGCTGTACTCTGACCTGCTCCTTCTGCCACACGGGCACGCAGAAATTGGTGCGCAACCTGACAGCGGCCGAAATTGTCGGGCAGGTAATGATGGCGCGTGACGATCTTGAGGAATGGCCAACACCGGGTGCGCCCAAAGATGAAACACGCCTGCTGTCAAATATCGTGCTGATGGGTATGGGCGAGCCGCTTTACAACTTTGAAAACGTCCGTGACGCAATGAAGATCGCGATGGACCCCGAGGGGATTTCTCTGTCCCGTCGCCGCATCACGCTGTCGACCTCGGGTGTGGTACCCGAGATCGCGCGCACGGCTGAAGAAATTGGATGCCTGTTGGCGATCTCGTTCCACGCTACCACTGATGAAACTCGCGACGTACTTGTTCCGATCAACAAGCGCTGGAATATCGAGGAACTGCTGCAGGCGTTGGCCAGCTATCCCAACGCGTCGAATTCTGAACGGATCACGTTCGAATACGTGATGCTGGATGGCGTGAACGACAGCGACGAAGACGCGCATCGCCTGATCGCACATATCAAGCGCCATAACATCCCGGCCAAGATCAACCTGATCCCGTTCAACGAATGGCCGGGCGCGCCCTACAAGCGCAGCTCGAACAATCGTATCCGCGCCTTTGCGAACATCATCTATCAGGCGGGCTATGCCTCACCCATCCGCAAAACGCGGGGTGAGGATATCATGGCGGCCTGTGGCCAGTTAAAATCGGCCACCGAACGGGCCCGGAAATCGCGAAAGCAGATCGAGGCTGAAGCCGGGCTAAACCGCTAAGGGCATGCGCCGTGGCTTCACGCGAAAAACTTAATGAATTGAGTGCTGTTTCCTTGTTCAAAATTTGGTATCTTCGGCGCAGACCCGCTCTGGATGGGGAACTCACCGACAGACACAAGGTGGTGAGATTGCTGGGGCGGTGCTGGTAACACCAATTAAGGCCGCTACCATTTTTCTGAAGCAAAGCGGCATTTAGGCGAACTGATCAGTCAGGGAGGCCACAATATGATTGTAAGTCACCGGCAAGTCTTGGGTATCGCAGCTGTTCTGGCGATCTCGGGATTTGTTCTCCACGCGGCATCTGCTCAGACCAAAGATCAGGATGCGCATTTGGCGATTGAAAACCCAGCCGATCTGACCAAGGAGCAAGCGCAGAAACACTATCAGTCATTGATACGACGCATGTCGCGGGGTTATGCGGCGGCACAGATGGACTTGATCCGAAACTATCAGAACTGGCCTTTGTTCAACGATGCGCCCTACATCTCGGCCACGCATGGGCAGCGCTATGTCAACAGCTATGCGAACCGCATGGCCCACAACTACGGCACATTGCAAGAAGGCGAAGAGCTGCCTGCAGGCTCGGTCCTGGCCAAAGACAGTATGACTGTCACAGATGAGGGCAATATCCATCCCGGTGCCCTGTTCGTGATGGAGAAACTGCCAGAAGGCACCAACCAGGAAACAGCCGACTGGCGTTATATCATGGTGATGCCGGACGGTTCGCTGTTCGGTGATACGATGGGCTTTCGCGCGTCAGAGGTCGATTACTGCCATGTCTGCCACGAGGCCGTCGCGGACCGGGACTATACGTTTTACGTACCCGAAGAGTATCGTGTCGCAGAGTGATCTTCAGGCCGCCGGGTCAGGCAGCTTCAGCTCGGTCGCTTCCTGACGACTGAGTTGCTCACCCTGTTTGCGTTTGGATAGGACCTCGCGGGCGAGCGCGTATTTCTCATCCTGCCAGAAGATCAAACAGCCGTTGCAGCCTTTGCCGCAACATCCCTCGGTTCCGATTCGATTGGTTTTGAAGCGGCGCTCATTGCCGTCTTCGCCGATTTTCTCGACCAGCTCGTCACGACGGCGGGTATAGGCCTTAGGGTTGTCGCGACCTGAGGTTTCCAGCCCCTGCACCAGCTTGTCAAACCGAATGCGGCTCCAATGTTCGTCGGTCAGGGCACGTTCTTTGCGCAGGACGGAGTAGACCGGGAAACGGGTGCGCAGATCGTCGATATCCTCGTGATCGAACAGGGTGAAGGGAAGGCGGATGATGGTTTTGGTACTGCCTTGCACAACGTCCAGCCGCGCCCCATCATGCGCGCGTTCAAAGTCATAGACCCGCAGCAGAACTGTCTCGCGCGAAATCGGAGAGACGAAATCCAATACATCCCCCGGTTCCAGCTTGTTTTTCACCTCGACCAGAAAGGCATCCTCGGTCACCTCGGTGACGATCCCGGCATATTCCCACTGCGCAATCGAGGCTGTGTGTTCGTAATCATGTGCATAATTGGTCAGGCGCCCTTCGTGGAAAGCCAGCGTGTAGCCGCGGTTCCCGACTGTTTCGAGTTCACGCATATAGGGCTTCGGGTCCCAGTTCTCGGGGTCGGCGTGATAGTCGTCGATGGCCATACGATAGGCGCGCGCGACGATGGCGGCATAATACTCCGATTTACCGCGCCCTTCGACTTTCAGACTGTCGACACCGATCTTCAAGTATTCATCCAGCTTGGGCATGATGCACAGGTCGCGGGAATTGAGGATGTAGGATCCCCGATCATCCTCTTCGATGGGCATCAAATCACCGGGGCGACAGCCTTCTTCCAGCAGGAATTCGAATAGGTCGGCGTTTTCATCGGTAATGCGCAGCTCCTGATGCGTTCCATCTTTCAGACGCAGTTTCAGACCATAGTTCCAGCGGCAGGAATTGGCGCAGTTGCCCTGATTGGCCCCGCGTTCGGCCATGAAGTTCGACAGTAGGCAGCGGCCCGAATAGGTCATGCACATGGCCCCGTGCACAAACGCCTCAAGCTTGATATCGGGGCATTTCTCGCGAATCTCGACCAATTCGGGGTATGAGACTTCGCGGGCCAGAACCACAAGCTCGGCCCCCTGATCCTGCCAGAACTTCACCGACAACCACGAACAGATATTGGCTTGCGTCGAGATATGCAGCGGCAGTTCCGGCGCGCGTTCGCGGACGTATTGGAACACTCCGGGGTCGGCGATGATCAGCCCGTCAGGTTTCACCTTGCGGACAGTGTCGATGTATTCGTCCAGCTTCGGAATGTCCTTATTGTGCGAGAACAGGTTCAGCGTCAGGTACGCGCGCCGGCCATGGTTGTGGCAAAACTCGACTCCCTCTATCACCTCTTCCAGCGAGAACTCGGATTTAGTGCGCAGCGACATATCCGGTGTGCCCAAATAGACCGCATCCGCGCCATAGAGGATGGCGAGTTTCAACTTACGCAGATTGCCCGCAGGCATCAGCAATTCGGATCTGGACTGGGTCATGGGGATACCGGGCTAAGGATCAAGGGCGCCTTCTACGCCAAAATCCCGGCTCCCAAAACCCCGTTAACTGCGACGGAATCGCGCTGTTCCGATCACTTCGATCAGTTGTTGGCGAACCGGTTCCGGTTGCGCCTCGACCGCGTTCAAAACTTCGCGCAGTTCGGCGCGCAGCCCATGCATCTGGTCGATCAGAGAGATCATCATCGACAGTGCATCGGCCTCCATGTCGTACTGGTCATGCAGTTCGCATGCCAGTTCCAGACGAGCAACGTCGATGCGCTGATATCGCAGACCTTGCTCCGATTGCTCGGGGATCACGATCTCAGCGGCCAGATATTCGGTCAGGCGATCCGAAGTCAGGCGGGCGATGGCGTCGATCAGTTCGGCTTCGGTCAATGTGCGGCTCATGACGGCATTCCTTTGCGCGGATCATAGCCGTGGGTTTCGCGCCATGTCTCCATGAAGTGCTTCAATTCATCGTCTACCTTGTCTGGCATTGCGACGGTCAGTTCAATGAACTGATCGCCCCGCTCGGACGAGCCGCGTTTCTTGACCCCTTTGCCACGCAGGCGCAGGGTTTTGCCGCTGCTGGTCCCCGCTGGGACACTGACATTGACGCCACCGTCGATGGTGGGGGCGGGAACCTTGCCACCCAGAACGGCCTCATCAATGGTGATGGGCAGCGTGATGTGGATGTCATCGCCCTGACGGTCGAACACCGGGTGATCCGCAACCGAGATCGTCACAAGCGCATCGCCGGGAGGCCCATCGCCGTACCCCGGGGCCCCTTTGCCACGCAGGCGGATGGTTTGCCCGGTCGTGATACCCGCAGGTATCTTCACTTCAATCCGGTTCCCATCTGGCAGGGTCAATTTCTGGCTGGCTCCGAAAACGGCGTCAAGAAAGCTGATCTGCAGCGAGTAGTTCAGGTTGTGGCCCGGTGCATGGAACTCCTGCGTGCGCTGTCCATATCCACCCCGCCCGCGCATGAATTCGGCAAAGATGTCGGACATATCGTCCTGTTCAGCCGCGTGACCGCGATAAGGGTTGCCAGCAGCCTCGGCATATTCGCGATAATACTGCTGCTGCGGACGTTCCTGACCCGACGCATCAATTTCGCCATTGTCGTAGCGTTTGCGCGTCTCGGGGTCTTTCAGCAGGTCATAAGCAGCAGCAGCGGCTTTGAACTTGGCCTCTGCCTCGGCATCGCCCGGCTTGAGGTCCGGGTGGCATTCTTTGGCGATCTTCCGATAGGCTTTCTTGATCTCGGCATCGCTGGCGTCTTTGGCGACGCCAAGTACGGAATAGGGGTCGTCGCTCATCTTGCCTCTCGTCGATGTGGGGTTTGGCCTTGATGAAGGTATTTTATCAATTGATTTCAACAGGTCAAAAAGAAGAGGCGGCTAAATTGTCTCGTAAATCTGTCAAGCTCTGCTAATATTAAGATGTTTCAGATTGATCATTGACGGAGATCACCCCATGACGCGCAGGCTCAAATCGGTGCTGGCATTGCTGGCTGGGAACGCCATCGGGCTGTTGTTGGCCAGTTTGCTGCTGTCAGAGTTTGCGATCCGACCGATTTCCTTCATCGTGGTGGTAGTCGTGTTCACCCTGGTCCAGGTGATAGCCGAACCGCTGATCCTGAAGCTGGGGGAAAAGAAGGCACCGGCGCTGAAGGGCGGAATTGCCTTGATCGTGACCTTTGTTGGCCTTCTGGTCACCGATCTGATCACATCCGGTCTGACCATTGGCGGTATCTCAAATCTGTTGGCCGCAACCTTGCTGGTATGGTTGGGCGCTCTGATCGGCAGTATTGTGCTGCCGATCTACGTGTTTCCCGAACTGCGCGACCCTAAGAAATAGTCATATCGCGTCTAAACTGGCCTCGATGGCCTGCCACAACTCTTCCACCGGTTCGCACCCCACGGACAGGCGGATGAAAGCAGGATCGACAGCATCCCCCCAACGGGCGCGCCGCTCGGCCGAACTGTGGACGCCGCCGAAGGATGTAGCCGGACGCAGCAGTGGGCAGCTGTTGATGAACTGTTCGGCTTTGTTCTCGGTCTCAAGCGTGATGCTTAGCAGAAACCCGAAGCGCGTGGTTTGAGCCGTCGCCAATGTGTGCGCCGGATCATCGGTCAGTCCGGGATAGCGGATCTGTTTCACGGCCGGGTGCGCCGCCAGCCGTTCAGCCAGTATTTGTGCTGAGCTACACATCCGATCAAACCGCACATCCAGAGTCTCCAAACCCCGATGTAGCAACCACGCTTCATGTGGCCCCGGGATCGCACCGGAGACGCGGCGCCATTCCTCAACTCGCTCCATGATTTGCGGATCGCGGCTGGCTAAATGACCCATCAACAGGTCCGAATGCCCACCCATCGCTTTGGTATCTGAACTCACAACCACATCGACGCCAAGGTCCAGTGGGCGCTGGCCCAATGGGGTCATCGTTGTGTTGTCGGCGATGGTGATGCCGCCGGCCTCGCGCACGGCCTCGGCGATTACTGGCAGATCAAGCATGTCCAAACCGGGGTTCGAGGGGCTTTCCAGAAACACCACATCGAATTCATCAAAGCCACCTTCGGCAAAGTCGGTGGTTGGGCGTTCGATAACCGAGACGCCCAGATTTGACAGGAACCGATCAGCCAAAAGGCGCGTCACATAATACCCGTCGGACGGGATCAGCAGCCGTGACCCGGCTTGGACCGTCGCAAACAAGGCCGCCGAAATCGCACCCATACCCGAAGGAAAGCTGAGGCAGGGTGCATCTTCGAGATGCGACAGAACGTGTTCCAGATGCACCCAGGTCGGGTTGTCGACCCGGCCATAGCTGGCATGCCCATCCGGCGCGCCGGGCAGATGGTACATGCTGCTTTGGGTCAACGGCAGGGCCACAGGCTCGCCCTTGTTCAGAGCATTCCCGCGCAAGTGCAACATTTCTCCGGTCTTCGGGCTCATGGCTCAGCGCCCCGGTATTTCATCGCGTGGGGGCGCGGGTTCCCAGTTCTCGATGATCTCGACTGCCTCTTGCGCAGTGTCGACAAAGCGGAACAGGTCAAGATCCTCGTCCGAGATCGTGCCCGCATCGGCCAGCGCTTCCCAGTTGATGACCTTTTCCCAGAACTCACGCCCGAACAGCAGGAAAGGGACGCGATCCATGCGGCCGGTCTGGATCAAGGTCAGGGATTCGAACAGCTCATCCATGGTGCCGAAGCCACCGGGGAAGATGGTGATGGCGCGAGCGCGCATAAGGAAGTGCATCTTGCGGATGGCGAAGTAGTGGAAATTGAAGCTGAGATCGGGCGTTACATACAGGTTCGGAGCCTGTTCGTGCGGAAGCACGATGTTCAGGCCGATCGAACACCCGCCTGCATCCTGTGCACCACGGTTACCCGCCTCCATCACGCCGGGGCCGCCACCGGTGACGATCACATTTTCGCGGCAGCCTGTCTGATTTGACTTCTCGGTCATCAGCCGTGCAAACTCACGCGCTTCATCGTAGTATTTTGACAGCCCGGCCAAGGTCTCGGTCCGCGCCGTGTGTTTCTGAGCGGGTTCCGGAATGCGCGCGCCACCGAACATGACGATGGTCGAGGTGATCTCACGCTCGGTCATGATCATTTCGGGCTTTAGCAGTTCGAGTTGCAGGCGAACGGGGCGCAGCTCATCCCGACACAGGAAGTCATCATCAGCGAAAGCAAGTCGGTAGGCCGAAGACCGCGTCTGCGGCGTATCCGGCACTTCGCTCGCGGTGGAGCGGTCGGTCTGTGCGTCGCGAAAGGGGCTGAGGCGATCTTCTCTCATAAACGGGGTTCCCTGCTTGCGTGTTTCCAAAACAGCTATAGGGTTCGCGGGCAGAGTGCCAGTCACGGAAAGACAAGAATGGATTGGAAAAGTGAAATATTGGCAGCGCGGGACCGCATTGCCGGACACGCACAGGTCACGCCAGTGATGGAAAGCCACATTCCGGGCTATCCGATTGAAATAAAGCTTGAACATATGCAGCACACCGGCAGCTTCAAAGCGCGCGGGGCGTTCAATACCCTGCTCAGCATGGATGTGCCCGCGGCAGGCGTCGTGGCGGCTTCCGGTGGCAACCACGGTGCTGCAGCGGCTTATGCCGCGCAATCACTGGGCTACCCAGCGAAGATTTTTGTGCCCGAACTTGCAGGTCCCTCCAAGATTGCGCTGATCAAGCGGATCGGGGCTGATCTGAGTGTTGTTTCGGGTGAATACGCCAATGCACTGACCATGGCGCAGGCGCATGAGGAAAGCACCGGCGCCATGCAAATCCACGCCTATGATGCGCCAGCGACGGTGGCTGGGCAGGGGACATGTTTTGCTGAATGGGACGCGCAGGGCTTGCAGGCGGACACAGTATTGGTGGCCGTGGGCGGCGGTGGGCTGATTGCCGGAGCCTTGGCGTGGTTTCAGGGTGCGCGCAAAGTCGTGGCGATCGAACCGGAAACCTCTTGCGCGCTGAATGCGGCGTTAGCCGCGGGCGAACCGGTTGATGTTTCCGTTTCGGGCATCGCAGCGAACGCACTGGGCGCACGGAGAATTGGTGATATTTGCTTTCGGCTGGCCCAAGGCATGAGTTCGGTTCTGGTTTCTGATGATGCGATAACGCAAGCCCAGAATACTCTGTGGCAGACGCATCGAATACTGGTTGAACCAGCAGGGGCTGCTGCGCTTGCCGCACTGATTTCGGGCGCTTACCAGCCGGAGCCGGGTGAGCGTGTCGCAGTGCTGATTTGCGGCGGGAACATCGCGCCAGATCCGCTAACAGGTTGAGAATACGGCTTGTAGATGTTGTTCATGGATTTTATCTATAATTCATGACCGCGACCATTGCCGACACAATCTATAATGCCCTGAGCCAGAAAATCATCACCGGCGATCTTCCTGCCGGTGAAAAGCTGCGTCAGGACCATATCGCGCGCGACTTTGAGACCAGCCATGTGCCGGTGCGCGAAGCACTGCTGCGGCTTGAGGCGCATGGATTGGCCAAAAGCGAGCCGCGAAAGGGCATGCGCGTCACCGCGTTGGACCCTGCCGAAGTGCGTGAGGTGATCGAAATGCGTGTCGCGCTGGAAACGCTGGCAATGCAGTATTCCGTGCAAAACATGACCCCATCTGCTCTGAAGGCCGCTGATGATGCACGAAAGGCGTGTGATGAGGCAGAAAACATGCCTCAGTGGGAGGCGCGGAACAGGGTGTTTCATCGTGCCATCCTGACACCATGCGGGTTGCCCCGCCTTTTGCATTCTGTCGATGACCTGCACATCGCCAGTGCCAGGCACCTGTTTGCACATTGGCGGCCCAAATGGGTGCAGCGCGTCGATACGGATCACGCTGCGATCATTCAGGCGCTGAAGAGTAAAGACGTTTCCGCCGCAACTTCGATACTTGTGCGCCATATCCGTCGTGCAAGCTGATACTTTCTGCCATTGAAACGACGATCTGTGCCTCCTCAGAAGATTTGACTTGATTTTTAATAGATAAAAATGATGATCAATTCCGAACCTGTGTTATATTATCTATAAAAAGAGAATGACGATGAAAGCCACTCTGCAATCCACCCTCCCGGCCGCCGGAGTAATAACCCCTGCGGGTCAGATCCTTCGTGTCGCGTTGGGTATTCTTCTTTTGACCGCCAGTGCAAAAGTCCAGGTGCCATTTTGGCCTGTGCCCATGACCCTTCAAGTCGCCGCTGTCATGGCTATCGCCGCGGCATTTGGGCTGCGTCTCGGTTCTGCAACCGTGATCGGTTACATGGTTGCCGGGGCAGTGGGTTTGCCGGTGTTTGCCGGAACGCCCGAAAAAGGCATCGGGCTGGCCTATATGATGGGCGGAACCGGAGGTTATTTGCTGGGTTTCGTGGTCGCCTCGGTAATGGTTGGATGGGCCGCGGACAATCTGCGCAAACTGTTTCTGGTTCCGGCGATGCTGGCTGGACTTGCGGTGATCTATGCGCTGGGTCTGGGTTGGTTGGCTCAGTTCGTGCCTGCAGACAAGGTTCTGGTTTACGGTTTCAGCCCTTTCATTCTGGGTGATCTCGTGAAGATTGCATTGGCAGCCGTTCTCGTGATTGGCCAGCCGACGGGTCTGATGCAGAAAATCCGTGGGCCGCAGCCAGATGCTTGATACCGGGCAAGATATCCGCAGCGATTGGACCGTGGATGAAGTGGAGGCGCTGATGCGCCTCCCACTGTTGGATCTGGTAGGTCGCGCAAATGTAATTCACCGGACGTATCACGATCCAAACGACATCCAAAAAGCCAGCCTGCTGTCGATAAAAACCGGAAGCTGTCCCGAGGATTGCGCCTATTGCCCGCAATCCGCCCATCATCGCGAGGTCGAGCTGACCAAGGAAAAGCTCATGAACCCTGCGCATGTCATCTCGCTTGCCAAACGGGCGCGCGATGCGGGGGCTGAACGGTTTTGCATGGGTGCTGCATGGCGTCAGGTGCGCGACGGCGAAGAATTCGACAATGTGCTGGACATGGTGCGGGGCGTGCGCGATCTGGACATGGAGGCTTGCGTCACCCTGGGCATGCTCAAGCCACATCAGGCCAAACGATTGGCGGAGGCGGGACTTACGGCGTACAATCATAACCTGGATACTTCGCCGGAATTCTATGGCGAGATTATTGGAACTCGTACTTATCAGGATCGTCTTGAGACCCTCAGCTATTGCCGGGACGAAGGCATTGATCTGTGCTGCGGCGGCATTATCGGTATGGGTGAAAGCCTGCGGGATCGTGCCTCGCTGTTGCAGGTCCTTGCGAATTTTGACCCGCATCCCGAAAGCGTACCGATAAACGCGCTGATCCCGATCAAAGGCACGCCGCTGGCGCATCTAGAAAAGGTGGGCATTTTTGATCTGGTGCGCATGGTTGCGACCGCGCGGATCACCATGCCGCAAACACGGGTGCGTATGTCCGCAGGGCGGTCGGATTTTTCAACTGCCGAGCAGGCTTTGTGCTTTCTGGCTGGTGCAAATTCGGTTTTCTACGGCGATGTGTTGCTGACCGCACCCAATGCCGGAACCCAAAATGACCGGGATATGTTTGCCGCACTCAGCGCACTTACCGATGATTGACGCAAACCGAGGTATCCGCGTCGCATTGCGCCATGGGTCTCGCTTGCGTATAGGCCACATCAACGTGAACAGATTCTCTAGGGAGACGCCCCATGTCCAATGCGCAACTGGAAGCCGCCATCGAAGCCGCCTGGGAAGTACGTGACACAATCACCCCTGCGACCACCGGCGAGCAACGAGAAGCAATCGAAGACACGCTGAGCGCGCTGGACAGCGGTTCGCTGCGGGTAGCTGAAAAGCTCGACAGTGGTGATTGGCACGTGAACCAGTGGGCGAAAAAAGCAGTTCTGCTGGGGTTCCGCATCAAGGACATGGAAATCCAGACCGGAGGCCCGCAAGACGGCGGCTGGTGGGATAAGGTCGACAGCAAGTTCGCCGGCTGGGGAGAGAACCAGTGGCGCGCGGCAGGGTTCCGCGCCGTGCCAAACTGTGTGGTCCGCAAGTCGGCCTATGTCGCACCTGATGTGGTGCTGATGCCCTCGTTCGTGAACCTTGGCGCTTATGTCGATGAAGGCACGATGGTTGATACCTGGGCCACCGTTGGTTCCTGCGCGCAGATCGGCAAGAACGTGCACTTGTCGGGCGGCGTCGGCATTGGAGGCGTACTGGAGCCGATGCAGGCCGGTCCGACCATTATCGAGGACAACTGCTTTATCGGTGCGCGTTCGGAAGTGGTCGAAGGCTGCATCGTCCGCGAGGGTTCGGTTCTGGGCATGGGCGTATTCATCGGTAAATCCACCAAGATCGTGGACCGCGAAACCGGTGAAGTCATGTATGGCGAGGTTCCGCCCTATTCGGTGGTTGTTGCGGGCTCGATGCCGTCCAAGAACAATGTAAGCCTGTATTGCGCGGTCATCGTGAAACGCGTCGATGAAAAGACCCGTTCGAAAACTGGGATCAATGAGCTACTGCGCGACTGATCCCCTCGTTTCAGTTTGAATAGGCCGCAGAGTGCATGCTCTGCGGCCTTTCTTATTTTGGCATGAACTCCAGCACTGTTTGCTGAAAGAAATCAATCGCCGCCTCACCTCCGGCCCCTTTGGCCAGAGGGCCGACTTGATATCGGGGCGATTGAAGGGCGCGCTGCATCTTTTCGCACACCCAGACATCCTCGGTCTGAAAATCCCCCGTCTCCAGTGGGTGCTGGGTCCAGTGAGAGGATTTGATCCGACCGGATTCCGGGTCGTATCCGGGTATGTCCGCCGCGCGATGCGTATAGGTGAACCAGCCTTTAGGCGACCAGTTTCTGACCCGCAGCAGAGTTGTGTTGGCGTCGACCGGTTCCATGGTCGATATCGAAAACCCCCAGGGGTTTGGCGTCAGGATCGTGGTCGGAAACAGCATGTAGACCCCGCCATAGCCCGGCGTTTCGGCATTCCGTACCGTTTTCAGGCCGGACCCTTTGGCCGAGTTTTCAACAAACTGAGGGATACGATGTTTGACGCCTTCGCGCTCGGTCGACCACCAGACCATGTTGTGGCCAGAAACCTCCCAAAGATTCTTGTCATGGGTTGGCCCGCCCAACGTGTCTTTGTGCAGATAGGCCAGATGATAGCCATCGATTGCATTTTCAAAGAAGACCTTCCAATTGCAGTTGATCTCATAGACCACGTCGTCGGGGTTCTCTTGTAGCTCGCTTGATGCCAGATCATGAGGCCAAGGTATTTGAGCCAGAGCGCCAAGCCACGCGTCAAAGCTCTGATCCGGTTCTGGGTGAACAAAAACAAGGTTGCGGAAGACACCGACTGAGGCACCGAACAACGCGGTTGCCTTCTTGTCCAGATCCGGAAAGCACTCGCGCTGGGCTGGTACTCCGCGCAATGCGCCATCCAGATTGTAGACCCAGTTGTGATAAGGGCAGACAATGGTCTTGCCTGCGTTGCCGCAACCTTCCAACAACTCGGTTCCGCGATGGCGGCATTGGTTGTGGAAGGCGCGCAAGTCGCCATTTGCGTCCCTTATGACAATCAGAGCGTAGGCCCCGGCCTGAATCGTCCTGAAATCGCCAGGCTCGGTGAAATCCATAGTCACGCCGGCAAAACTCCAGCACTTGCTGAACAGGGTTTTCTGTTCGGCCTCATACCAACTGTCCGAGACATATGCCTCACGCGGCAGTTGTTGCTTGGGTTGATCCGGAAGTGCGTCAGGCGGCATTGTCGAGTCCGTTTATTGTCAAAAATGATAATCATCAATATTGACAATAAATCTTCGAATGTCCAGATTTCACCTTAAGATTTTTCTGAACCCGCTTGGAGGCAGGATGACTTTTATTCAAACCCTGAGGAATCAAAGGTGGATGACACTGCTAATTCTGGCGGCGCTTCTTGTTTCGACCTTCGCCGGGTATTACGGCCTTTGGGGTCTGTTGTTCATATTTTGGGGGCTCTTGGCGGTGCGCTCGGGGCAGGCCTTCTTGATCGAACCGATAAACCGCGCGACAGATCCGGCACTGTTCTGGTCGCTGACGGGTTTGTGGATCGGTTTGGGCGTTCTCTACGTTCTGGCGGATGTTTTTCCACCAGTTGCGAACGGATTCTGATGCCCCGTCCCAGTATGAAAGACGCCAGATCCGAGCAAATCCTGAACGCATTTATGCGTTGTGTCGCGCGGTACGGGCTGGATGGCTCGACCCTGGCGCGCATATCAGAAGAGGCAGGCGTCGGGCGGCCATTGCTGCGCCACTATCTGGGCAACCGGGATGAGATGGTTCGCAAGCTGCTGGATCACGTCCTGAAAGTCTTCGCGGATCAGGTTGAGGCGCTCTTCGACACTCTGCCGTGCACTGATCGGGTTGCAGCGATGCTGGACGCTTTGTTCGGACGCGGCACCTATTCTTCGGAAAGTGCTGCGGTGTTTGCCGCTTTGGTCGCAGCCTCAGAAAGACACGCGGATTTGCGAGAACCCTTGCTTGGGTTTGTCTATGACTTCGAGGCAAGGATCGCTGCTGAAATCATGAACGAACTGCCTGCTGCCAATATGCAAGGGGTCCAAGCCGTGGCAGCGGGTATGTCCGCAATTTATTTCAATACGGATGCTGTGATGCCATTGCGACCCCGGGCGGAATGGCGCGACACGCAGCGCGTGGCAGCGCAGATGCTGTTGGACCACCTATACGACAGCACCTGCGACTGAGTTGACCGTGCCATCGGGCCAGCGTATTGCGGGCACTATGGAAAAGCAGAAAAAACCTTCGCGCCAGCAAGTCTATACGTTGTTGGTTCAGATCGGTCGCAAAGATGGCGACGGCCTGCCCGAAGGCGCGACCGGGGCGGCGTTGATGTGTTTTGCCAGCGGCGTGGACGAGGCCGAAGCCGTGCGCGAGACAGTAGCGATCCTGAAGCAGGCCGATACTGCACCGCTGGATGTCACCGGCTATGGCACCCTGGCCGAGCGTGAGGCGCAAGGACATGATATCGATCCGGATGAGCGGGCATTGATGCAACGGGCGCTGGATGAAAACGCGGTTATCGTGGCACAGATGACGCCATTCTTCGGCGACGAGGAAACTGCTTAGTTTCTTACCCCGAACCACTTGCGATAGATTTCGTCATAGGTGCCGTCTTCGCGCAGGGACAGCAGCGCCTGATTGACGTCTTCGACCAATGGCGATCCGGTTGGAAATGCGATCCCATAGTTTTCACGCAGGAAGATGCCCCCGGTCATTGTCGCCATTCTGCGCCCTTCGTGGCTTGCATAATAGGACAGGATCGGAGCGTCGAAAACGACCGCATCCAAATCCTTATTCTCAAACGCGTTCAGCATGTCCTGCAGATCGCCATAGCCGGTATAGTCGATCTCGCGCCGGTTCAGAAAACTGGCGGCGGTTGAATCGGAAATCGTCCCGACCTGTTTGCCGTAAAGGTCGTTGACCGAATTGACGCTGCCGGTGATTGCGTCCACCGTCATCACCGAGGTGATCCGGGCCGTGAAAACGGAGACGATGAATAGGGATGACACCACCAGTACTACACCCAACAGGCGGCCAAACGGGGTGCGCGGCATCCGCTCTTCAAAGCCACCGTTCACCACCAGGTTGAGGGCCCACCAGAACGAGGGGAACCACGCCTCATTCAATTTGCGATCAAAGTAGGGCTGCGCGCGTTTCTCAAAACTCCACATCAGCATGCCGCCACCAAGCAGGATCGCAAAGGCCAGCCCGATGGCGATGAACAATTCCCGAGACAGCAAAGCGTGCAACAGCGATGGCTGGCGAGCGGCCTCTGACGGGACCATGATCTGTAATCCGGCCTCAAATATCGGTTGCGTGAAATCCATTCGGGTTTCGCGCAAGGCGGTGATCGATATATTAGCGATCGCCAGATCGGCAGAGCCATCCTGAACCGCGCCCAACATTTCTCCAAATGTCTCGACGCGGTTGACCGAGTATTCCCAGCCGAGTGATTCAGACAGTGCCGCCAGAAGATCCATCGAGAAACCGGTCTGGGCACCGTCCTCGACAAATGAGAACGGAGGACGGGTTACCGTTGTAACCGTAAGAGACTGGGCCTGGCTTTGCTGCGCAAGAGTCGCGAAAGTCAGGCAGATCAATGCGAAGAAGACACGCTTCATGTGGAATCACCTGTTTCGCGGCCCTCTAACGCACTTAAGGGCAGCGCGGCAAGGCAGCCGCTGGGTCAACGCTCATGTTTTGTTGGGGCGCAAAATCAAGCCGCTTGGGCATTCGGTCTCGGAATTCGACTATTCGGGGTTGGCAATCCGGGCAATTCGTTGAATCTGTGCACGAACACAGGCACCCCTAAGGACAAGAGGCCCAATATGACCGATCCAGTTGAGCTGACAGCAAATCTAATCCGTTGCCCATCGGTCACACCCGATGAAGGCGGGGCTTTGGTCTTGCTGCAGCAAGTGCTGGAGGAGGCCGGATTTTATTGCACTCGCGTAGATCGAGGTGGAACCTGCAACCTCTTCGCCCGGTGGGGGCAGAAGGGTCACGCGCGCAGCTTTGGCTTTAATGGTCATACGGATGTGGTTCCGGTAGGGGATGAAGCAGCCTGGACCATGCCTCCTTTCGGCGCCGAGGTCCGGGACGGGGTGATGTACGGCCGGGGCGCGACGGATATGAAATCGGGCGTGGCAGCATTTGCGGCAGCGGCTATCGATTTTGTGCGTGACACGCCCCCGGATGGGGCGGTGATCCTGACGATCACAGGTGATGAAGAAGGCGACGCACTGGATGGCACTGTTGCTTTACTGGATCACATGGCCGCAACGGATGAGCGGATGTCGGTTTGTCTGGTGGGAGAACCCACTTGCCCGAACACGATGGGCGAAATGATGAAGATCGGCCGGCGCGGTTCGATGACTGCGTGGTTCACTGTGACCGGAGTGCAGGGGCATTCGGCCTATCCGCATCGGGCAAAGAACCCGGTGCCCGCGATGGCGCGGCTGATGGATCGGCTGGCCAGCCAAGAACTGGATCAGGGGACCGACCACTTTGACGCCTCGACCTTGGCGGTTGTCACGATCGACACCGGTAATCCGGCGACAAATGTGATCCCGGCGCAATGTTCTGGGACAGTGAACATCCGGTTCAATGACCTGCATTCCGGGGCCAGTTTGAGCGATTGGTTGCAATCCGAGGCAGACACCGTTGCCGAGGCGTTTGGCGTCGATGTCGAGACCCGGATCAAGATTTCGGGTGAAAGCTTTCTGACCCCTCCGGGGGCATTGTCTGATCTGGTAGCTTGCGCTGTCAAAGCAGAAACAAATATTCGCCCCGAGCTTTCGACCACCGGCGGGACCTCGGATGCCCGCTTCATCAAAGATCATTGCCCGGTGGTCGAGTTTGGTCTGGTCGGGCACACCATGCATCAGGTCGATGAATGTGTCGAAGTGGCGCAAATTCATCAACTCAAGGCGATCTACACCCGTATTCTGACGGATTACTTCGCCTGATCCATGCAGAAAACGCTGGTCATCATGGTGAAAGAGCCACGTCCAGGGCGGGTCAAGACCCGTTTGGGGCGCGATATCGGCATGGTTGGGGCTGCTTGGTGGTTTCGGCATCAAACGCGATCTCTGATCCGGCATCTGCGTGATCCACGCTGGCAGATTGTACTGGCGGTCTCTCCAAATAGGGAGGGAATGAACAGTCGGGTCTGGCCTGTTGATTTACCCCGGAAGCCTCAGGGGCGCGGAGATCTGGGCGACCGTATGGGGCGGATGTTGCGCGGTGCTCCCGATGGTCCGGTGTGCCTGATCGGTGCGGATATTCCGGGCATCACAAGGGGTCACATTGCGCGGGCCTTTCGCGCGTTGGGCCGGGCTGAGATGGTGTTCGGGCCATCCCCGGATGGCGGCTATTGGTTGGTTGGTGCTCAGCGTTATGGCGCGTTGCCTTCGGGGTTATTCCGCGATGTGCGCTGGTCAACGGAACACGCGTTGAAAGACACACTGAATTCGGTTCGCGGGTGCCGAGTAACGTTGCTGGATCACCTGAGCGATGTGGATACCGTGGCCGATCTGCACGGCTGACATCATGCACCGCTTTTTGACCATGACGCGGTCGCATGCCCGTGCTAGGCCAAACTCATGACACGCATTCCGACCAAGCAAGAGGTCCTCGACTGGATCTCGGCGAACCCTACCCTGACCTCGAAACGTGATATCGCCAAGGCTTTTGGCATCAAGGGCGCGGATCGGATCGACCTGAAGCGCATCCTGAAAGAGCTTGAGGCCGAAGGCCATCTGGAAAAGCGCAAGCGCAGCTATCGTGATCCGGATCGTCTGCCGCCGGTCAGCGTGTTGCAGGTAAAGGCTCCCAACGTAGATGGCGACCTGTTTGCGCGCCCGTTGGAATGGCACGGCGAGGGGGTTGAGCCCATCGTTCTGCTCGTCACGCGTGCCAGCGATCCGGCGCTGGGTGAGGGTGACCGCATTCTGGCCCGCCTGACCGTGGTGCATGAGGAAGATCACAATTACGAAGCCCGCTTGATCCGCCGCATCGGCACCAACCCGCGCAAGATCGTCGGCATTTTTCGCAAAGGGGCCGAGGGCGGACGGATCGTGCCCATCGACAAGGCTGGTCAGACAGAATGGCTGGTCGCGGACGGGGCCGTTCTGGGCGCCAAGGACGGTGAGCTGGTCGAGGCCGAGCAGGCCGGACCCAAGAACCGCATGGGCCTGCCGCGTGCGCGTATTGTTGAACGGCTCGGCGATCCGACCGCGCCCAAGGCTGTCTCATTGATCGCCATCCACCAACACGGTATTCCCGACGATTTCCCGGACAAGGTGATCGAAGAAGCCGACAAAGCCAAACCCGTCGGACTGAAAGGGCGTGAAGACCTGCGTGATATGCCGTTGCTGACCATCGATCCTGCGGATGCACGGGACCACGACGACGCCTGCTATGCCCATGCTGATGACGATCCCAAGAACCCGGGTGGCCATGTGATCTGGGTCGCCATCGCTGACGTCGCTGCCTATGTGAAACCCGGTACGGCTCTGGATCGCGAGGCGCGCAAGCGGGGCAACTCCAGTTACTTTCCGGACCGCGTAGTGCCGATGCTGCCGGATCGCCTGTCCGGCGATCTGTGTTCCCTGCACGAAGGCGTGCCGCGCGCTTGTATTGCCGTGCGGATGCAGATTGATGCCGAAGGCAACAAGATAGGCCACCGGTTCGTGCGCGGCCTGATGCGCTCTGCCGCCTCGCTGAATTATAACGAGGTGCAGGAGGCGATCGACGGCAACCCGAACGACCGCACCGGGCCGCTGTTGGATACGGTGCTGAATCCGCTTTATACCGCGTATGCTGCGCTGAAAAAGGCGCGTACCGTGCGGCAGCCGCTGGAGCTGGACCTGCCTGAACGCAAAATCGTACTCAGCGATGCGGGTGAGGTGACCAGCGTCGCGTTCCGTGACCGGCTGGATGCGCATAAGCTGATCGAGGAATTCATGATCCTCGCCAATGTCGCCGCTGCCGAGACCCTGATCACCAAACGCCGCCCGCTGCTGTTCCGCGTCCACGAAGAGCCCGCGCCCGAAAAGCTGGAAAGCCTGAGAGAGACGGCGCAGGCGGCGGGATTAAACCTCGCCAAAGGGCAGGTATTGCAGACCCGACATCTGAACGCGCTGCTAAACGCCGCCGCTGGTACCGAGGATGCGGAGCTGATCAACCTGACGACCCTGCGGTCGATGGCGCAGGCCTATTACCACCCCGAAAATTTCGGCCATTTTGGGCTGGCTCTGCGGAACTATGCGCATTTCACTTCTCCCATCCGGCGCTATGCTGATCTGATCGTGCATCGCGCGCTGATCTCAGCCCATGGCTGGGGCAAGGACGGATTGACCGAGGATGAGATTGCACGGTTGGAAGAAACGGCGACCCATATCTCGGATACCGAGCGCCGCTCGATGATGGCCGAGCGCGATACGACTGATCGCTATCTGGCGGCCTATCTCAGCGAGCGGGTCGGCAATGAGTTTTCTGGCCGGATCAGCGGTATTGCCCGGTTCGGTGCCTTCGTGAAGATGGACGAGACCGGAGCGGACGGTCTGGTTCCAGTGCGTTCGCTGGGGCGAGAGTTTTTCCATTTCGACCGAGAGGCCGGGACGCTGATGGGCTCGGACACCGGGCTGATCATCGCCATTGGCCAGCGTGTCACGGTGCGGTTGACCGAGGCGACGCCGGTGACGGGCGGATTGGAATTGGAGTTGTTGTCCCTCGATGATCAGGCGCTGCCGCGCGGCCGTGGCCCCGCCAAGCGCGGAACGCGGCGCAAGGCCGCCAGCACAAAGCGCAAGAAGGACAAGATCAAGCGCAAGGTCGAACGCAAACGCCGTCAGAGGTGATAAGTAAGCGCGCGCGCAATCAGCCAGCCATGGCGCGTAGGATCAATCTGATCGGGCCGGTCGAACAGAATCGCGCGATTGCCGTCGATCCGATCCTCGCCAGGAAAGGCGGAAGTAAAATCCCCCATCAGTCGGCTTTGGCAATGCACGAACAACGCAAAACAGGCCGCCTTGTGTCCGCCCAAACGAATCGTCGAGCCTTTGGGCGCCAGATAGGCGGGCTGGCCCCACCGCAACGCTTCTTCCAGAGGCTGAGCGCGTGGCAGTGAGGCCGCGGTTTCGAATATCAACTCGCGCAGCGCTAGTGCCCCATTGCGCGTCTCTTCCGGTAGCGCCTCATAGGCTGCAGCGACTTTTTTGTCCTCAAAGGCTGTCATGATAGCGGGATCGCCTGCTCCATTCGGTCGATATAGCTGTTGAGCAGCTTATCTTGTTTAATCCGACGGGTCAGGGGGGTGTCTGATGGTGTCGCGCGCATCGCCGCCAGCATTGGACCGACGCTCATGTCCGCCGAGGTAGGTTTCTCTCCCATCAGATAAGGCGATTGCCAAAGATAGGCCGAGATCGCCTCAAAGTCGCGCTCCAGCCGGTCTTGTCGTTCGACGGGCGAAAAGCGGGATACACCTTGAAACGCGAGCCCCTTGAGAACGGATTTCCGGATTGAATTCGAAACCGGCTTGCGGATCAGTGCGGGAATGACGGTAAAGAATGTATCGCGCAGGATTGGCCAGACCTCATCATTGGCCCAACGGTCCTGCACGACATGGAAGTACAGATGTTCCTCGGCCATGCGGATCAGCGCGCGGGACTGGGCTTTTTGCAGATCGGTCAGGCCAGCATCGAAATCGGCCCCCTGAGCCTCAAGCCAGTCGCGGATCAGGTCGCTGTCCGGAATCAGACGTTCAGGCGTGCGTAGAACCGGCAGCTTCTGGTGTGGCATCTTGCGTGGGTCCAGCAGATCGGACCGTTGCCAGCGCAGGCCCGCGCTTTGAAGCATCAGGGCCGTTTTCACGCAGAATGGGCTGGCGCTGAACAGGCCAAAGGCAGAGGGGAAGGTGAGAAGGGTCAGCATCATCAGCTCCATAGTTGGGACGCCTGATGGGTACGCCGGACTGATGACAGATTCTGACGTTAGGCTTAGAGTAGACTATACTATGTCCCGCACCGCCCGTCTTTTTCAGTTGATGCAGGCCCTACGATCTGGCCCCTCGCCCAGAACGTCGGTTCAATTGGCGCAGGATTTAGGCGTTTCGCCGCGCACAGTGCACCGGGATATCGATGCATTGCGTGGCCTCGGGGCGATAATCGACGGAGAGGCCGGGTTCGGGTTCACCCTAATCGAGGATGCGACCCTACCGCCGTTGGGTTTCACCAATGACGAGCTCGAAGCGCTGGTGTTGGGCTTGCGCGAGGTGCAATTGATCGGAGACCCGGCGCTGTCGGATGCTGCAAGCGCGGCCCTACGCAAGCTGCAGGGCCGGTTGCCGCAGCGCCAGTCGCATCGGCTGAGCCATGCTGTTCTGACCGCCACGCGATTTGACAGGCCAGCCGTGCCAACAATTGACGTTGCCATTTTACGCCAAGCCGCGTGGGATGAACGCGTGATCGAGTTCGCCTATACCGATGCTAAAGGCGCAGACACCCGTCGTCGGGTCAATCCGCTGAGCATCGTCTATATGGACCGTGCCAGCGTATTGCTGAGTTGGTGCCACCTGCGTCAGGATTTCCGAGTGTTTCGGCTGGATCGTATGCAGGGCATGGATGTGACCGAGGATAGCTTCCGACCCAATCGCGTATCGCTATTGCGTGAAGCCATTGCCCGTCTTCGCGCGGAACGTGAGGAACAGGATCAGGAAACCTGACGTTCTGCGTTTTGAGAAATTCCGATTGTGAGCTATCATCGGCTCTGAGCAGTAATCAGGATAAAACGGAATGCGTAAGTGTGTAGGTGGCGTTATGACCGCCGCATTATGGGCATCCATCGTGCAGGCGGATACAACAGAAAATTCGATACGGCCTCTGGCCCGACCTATGGTCGACAATGTGCAACTGGCCTCGGCGGATGTGACGGTCTCGGTACGGCCCGTGCTGCGGCCTAAGGTCGAGGTGCAACGTCTATCGGCAGACGGGAATGCCCGATTTCAGGCTTGGCTGGGGGCATTTCGCAAGCGGGCGCAAGAGCAGGGCATCTCGGTCAATACGCTGGATCGGGCGTTGGCTGGGGTGACCTATGACAGTGACATCATCAAACGCGATCGCAATCAGGCGGAGTTTTCCAAACCGATCTGGGAATATCTGGATGGAGCGGTTTCAAAAACGCGGATTTCCAACGGTCGCGCTGGGCTAGACAAGCACCGAGAGACTTTGACCCGGATCGAAGCCCAGTACGGCGTCGAAAAAGAGGTCGTGACCGCGATCTGGGGTCTTGAGACTTCGTTCGGCACCTACCGAGGAAGCAAGCAAACCATTCGGTCGCTGGCGACTTTGGCCTTTGATGCTCGACGAGCAAACTTTTTTGAGGGACAGCTGATCGCCGCGTTGCAGATACTGCAGGCAGGGGATGTCGACCCTGAGAATATGGTTGGCAGTTGGGCTGGGGCGATGGGGCATACACAGTTCATGCCGACCTCGTTTCTTGATTACGCGGTTGATTTCGATGGAGATGGGCGTCGCGAGATCTGGTCCGATAATCCAACTGATGCCTTAGCATCAGCCGCTTCTTATTTGGCAAAACATGGATGGACCAAAGGCCAACCTTGGGGGGTCGAAGTGCAACTACCATCCGACTTTGACTACGCCAACGCGCGGCGAGATTTCACTATGATGCCGTCGGAATGGGCGGCCCGTGGGGTTCTTGCTTACTCGGGCAAGGCCGTGCCCGATCACGGTCAAGCGGCAATTCTGTTACCGGCTGGTGGTCGAGGTGTCGCCCTGATGATCTTCAATAATTTCAAAGTGATCGAGGCCTACAACGGCGCCGATGCCTACGTGATCGGCATCGGGCATCTGTCCGACCGGCTTGCAGGAGGCTCTCCGTTTGAGGCCGATTGGCCGCGTGGCGATCGCGTATTGAGCTTTACTGAAAAGAAAGAACTACAGCGTCGGCTGACTCAGGCGGGCTTCGATACACAAGGGATCGATGGGCGCACCGGGCCAAATACGATTAACGCGGTGCGCGCGTTTCAGGTTGCTCAGGGGTTGATCCCGGATGGATACCCGTCGCTCGGCCTGCTGGAAAGGATGCGCTGATAATTAGGGCGGCCCACTTGGGTCGCCCATGATCTAATGATCAGGACGCAGGCTTCATCAGACCTTTTTCGTTGATTTCAACCAACGCATCATCCAACGATTTTTGAATGCGCACGAACATCTCGTCGATTTCGGCCGGGGTAATGACCAGCGGCGGAGAGATGACCAAGCGGTCATCCACATGACGCATGATCAGATTGTTTTTGAAGCAATGTTCGCGGCAGATATATCCGATCGTGCCGGGATCTGATGCGAACTTGGCTCGGCTTGCCTTTTCAGGCGTTAATGCGATGGACCCCATCAAGCCTGCGATCTTTGCCTCTCCGACTAGCGGATGCTCGACCAATGCGTCCCATTTCTTTTTCATATAGGGCGCGGCCACGTTGCGCACATGATCGACGACGTTTTCTTCTTCGAGGATGCGCAGATTTTCGAGCGCAACTGCTGCGGCAACCGGGTGGCCGGAATAGGTGTAGCCATGGTTGAACTCGGTGGCGCTGATGACACGGGCGACTTCGTCGCAGACGATCGATCCGCCAATAGGTGCATAGCCTGAGCTAAGGCCCTTGGCGATTGTCATGATATGCGGTTTGATCCCGACGGTTTGCGAGCCAAACCAGTTGCCGGTTCGGCCAAACCCGCAGATCACCTCATCCGCGATCAGCAGTATATCGTACTTGTCGCAGATGCGCTGAATTTCAGGCCAATATGTGTCGGGTGCGATGATCACGCCGCCTGCGCCCTGCACAGGTTCGGCGATGAAGGCAGCGACGCGATCTTCGCCCAGTTCCTGAATGGCTTCTTCCAGCTCGCGCGCGCGGGCAAGGCCGAATTCCTCCGGGCTCATATCGCCGCCTTCCGCCCACCAATTTGGCTGGTTGATATGGTGGACATTCGGGATTGGAATGCCGCCCTGCGCATGCATTCCTGCCATGCCACCCAACGACGCCGATCCAACAGAAGAACCGTGATAGGCATTCTTGCGGCTGATGATGATGTTCTTGTCCGGCTGACCTTTTTCGGCCCAATAGGTGCGCACTAGACGGATGTTGGTGTCGTTGGCCTCGGACCCGCTTCCGGCAAAGAAGACATGGTTCAGATCACCTGGCGCAAGCTCAGCCAGTTTTGCAGCCAGCGCAATGGCGGGCGTATGGGTCGTCTTGAAGAAAGTATTATAATACGGCAGCTCGCGCATTTGACGTGCGGCTGCATCGGCCAGCTCGTCGCGGCCATATCCGATATTTACGCACCACAATCCGGCCATACCATCCAGAATTTCATGACCTTCGCTATCGGTCAGATAGACGCCCTTGGCACGGGTGATGACCCTGACACCTTCGTCTGCCAGCGCCTCATTGGTCGAAAAAGGATGCAAATGGTGTGCTGCGTCCAGCGCCTGCAATTCGGCAGTGGGCATGTGATTGGTGATGGTGGACATCTCGGATTCTCCAGCAAGCGTCGTTGCCAGATAGAATATGATCAAATTTTATGCTGTCAATCGAATCGCTGGTTTCTAGGTGCTTGGCAAAGCATCGCCCATCATTCCCATACCCTGCTCAATGTCCTGCGCTGTTGCTAACGCGGCCTTTTCTGCATCTCGCTCACGTAGCGCGGCAATAATGTCTTTGTGTCTGTCGGGCAGGCTTTGAGTGCCGAAGCGACCGCAAACGATGCGCAACGAAGGGCCGAATCGCAGCCATAGCCGTTCGGCTAGATCAACAAGTATCGGAGCGTCCGCATGGGAATACAGAGATTGGTGAAAGGCGTGGTTCAAACGCAGGTAACCCCCTACATCGCCATCCGCGATCATATTGTCCAATCGTTGATCCAGCTGCTCAAGATAGTCGATCTCGGTTATAGATATGTTCTTTGTGGATCGCCTGGAAAGCTCTGTTTCTATTGAAATTCTTGCAAAAATCATCTGCTCGATGTCGTTGGCTGAAAGCAGCGGGACGCTCACGCGACGATTGCCCTGAAAAATGAGCGCGCCGTCGGAAATCAGACGGCGTATCGCCTCGCGCACCGGAGTCATGCCGACACCAAGCGAATCAGTCAGTCCCTGGATCGTGACCGGCTGCCCGGGCACGAGATCGCCAAACAGAATCTGGGATTTCAGTGTCCGATAGACCTGTTCGTGCGCTGGGCGTTTTTCTTCATCTACCGGAGGTGTATCTGCTTTATTTTTGATCAAATCCAAAAGGTTTGCCCCAATCCAAGTGTTTCTGTCTTGCCAGAATCTTCACCTATTCCGACCATAGGTGAAACCGTCGTGAAACGCAAAACTTGATCAAATCCAAAAAAAGGTCAAAATGGCCGCACAGTTGCAGGGAGAAAAATATGAAACTGAAAACGCTGGGGATGACAGCGATCGTCGCATTGGGGACTTCGGCCGCGTTTGCTGAAGAAGTGCGCGTCTATAACTGGTCCGACTACATTGACGAAGATCTGCTGAGCAAATTCGAAGAAGAAACAGGGCTAACCCTGATCTACGATGTGTTCGACAGCAACGAGGTTCTGGAAACAAAAATGCTGGCCGGTGGGTCAGGCTATGATGTGGTTGTGCCTTCAGGCACGTTCCTACAACGCCAGATCCAGGCCGGCGCATTCCAGGAACTGGATGCCGCCAAGCTATCGAATGCAGGCAACCTATGGGATGTGATCCAGGAACGAACCGCAGGGTATGACCCCAACAACGCCTACTCGATCAACTATATGTGGGGCACGACAGGTATCGGGTTGAATGTCGGCAAGGTCAAAGAAGTGCTGGGCGACGATGTTGCGCTTAACAGCATGGATCTGGTGCTCAAGCCCGAGAACATGGAAAAGCTGGCCTCGTGTGGGGTGCATTTCCTCGACGCACCGTCTGAGATCATTCCGATGGTGCTGCAGTATATCGGCGAAGACCCTGACAGCCACGACACAGACGTAATTGGGAAAACCGAAGAGATTCTGACCAGTGTGCGCCCGTATGTTCAGAAATTCCATAGCTCGGAATACATCAATGCGCTCGCCAATGGTGATATCTGCGTTGCTGTCGGCTGGTCCGGCGACATCTTGCAGGCACGCGACCGTGCGGCGGAAGCGGATAACGGCGTGGAAATTGAATACCATCCCTTTGCGGAAGGCTCGCTGATGTGGTTTGACCAGATGGCTATTCCGGTCGACGCACCAAACCCCGAAGGCGCGCACCAGTTCCTGAACTTTATCCTGGATGCCAACAACATGGCTGCGGCGTCGAACTATGTGTACTACGCCAACGGCAACAAGGCCTCGCAGGAGTTTCTTGAGGAGGACGTGATCGGTGATCCGGCGATCTATCCGGATGATGCGACCATGCAGAACCTCTACATCACCACACCTTATCCGGCAAAGACCCAGCGAGTGGTGACACGTCTCTGGACCAAAGTGAAATCAGGCACCTGATCTGATTATAGCGCAAGGCGGGCCCACTGCCTTGCGCCATTTTTATCCTGACCGATAAACGGGGGCCGCCTTGAATTCTGAAGTCTTTGCGCCGTGGGATGACCCGCAGGCGAAACCCTTGATCCAGTTCCAGAACGTCACCAAGCGTTTTGGCGCATTCACCGCAATCGACAATCTTTCATTGGATATCTACGAGCGCGAGTTCTTTGCGCTGCTCGGCCCGTCGGGCTGCGGCAAGACCACGATGATGCGGATGCTGGCCGGATTCGAAACCCCCTCCGATGGTCATATCCTTCTGGGTGGACAGGATATCGACCCGATCCCGCCCAACAAACGGGCGGTAAACATGATGTTTCAGTCGTATGCGCTGTTTCCTCATCTCAGCATCTGGGACAACATCGCCTTTGGCCTGCGCCGGGACAACATGCCCAAGCGCGATCTGGAAGAGCGGGTCGATGAGATGCTGCGCCTAACCCGGCTGGAACAGTTCGCACGCCGCAAGCCGCACCAGATCTCGGGTGGTCAACGCCAACGCGTTGCGCTGGCCCGGTCATTGGCCAAAGCACCAAAACTGCTATTGCTCGACGAACCTTTGGGTGCTTTGGATAAGAAACTCCGTCAGGATACTCAGTTCGAGTTGATGGACATTCAGGAAAAAACCGGCACGACCTTTGTCATCGTGACGCACGATCAGGAAGAGGCGATGACCGTTGCCAGCCGAGTGGCCGTGATGGATCAGGGCAAACTGATGCAAGTGGCAACTCCAGATCGCATCTATGAGACACCAAACTCGGTTTATGTTGCTGATTTCATTGGGGATGTAAATATCATTGAGGGACGAGCTACTGCAGCAGGCGACGAAAGTTATCAGATCGAGTGGGCAGAAGGGCAGCCCCCGTTAGCGGCGTCTTCTGCGACCCAACTGTCCGATGGTCAGAGCTGTCATCTGGCGATCCGGCCTGAAAAGGTCGCGATCTCTGCCGAGCGCCCGGTCGATGCAATCAACGCCATTCAGGGCAAGGTGCATGACATCGCCTATCTGGGCAACTTGTCGACCTATCATGTCGAACTGCCAAACGGCACGATCATCAAGGCGCAAACAGCGAATACCCGCCGCATCTCGCGCCGCTCGTTCACCTGGGAAGACCCGGTTTGGCTGTCCTGGACAGCGACTGCCGCAGTTCTGCTGGAAAACTGATGCGCCGCGCTGTTCTTATCGCTGTCCCGTATGTCTGGTTGCTGGCACTGTTCTTGGTGCCATTCTTTATCGTCCTAAAGATATCGCTTTCAGACACCGCACTTGCCATTCCGCCCTACACTCCGACGCTGGACCTGTCCGCAGGTTGGGCGGGTATCAGGGATTTCTTCAGCCAGCTTGATCTGGAAAACTTTGTCTGGCTGACTGAAGATGATCTTTATTGGAAGGCCTATCTGTCCAGCGTAAAGATCGCGCTGATCTCAACGGTGTTGACGCTGATTGTCGGGTATCCGATCGCATATGCGATGGCGCGCGCACCTGAAGAGTGGCGACCTACATTCATGATGCTGGTCATCCTGCCGTTCTGGACTTCGTTCCTGATCCGGGTTTACGCATGGATGGGTATCCTCAGCAACGAAGGCTATCTGAACCAGCTCTTGCTTTGGACAGGCATCATCTCAGCGCCGCTGACCATTCTGAACACGAATACCGCAGTTTATATCGGTATCGTTTATACCTACCTACCTTTTATGATCCTGCCGATTTATTCGTCGCTTGAACGGATGGACGGGTCGCTGATCGAAGCCGCTGAAGACCTTGGGTGTTCGCGTCTGCAGGCATTCTGGTTGATCACAATCCCCTTGTCGCGCCCCGGTATTATCGCGGGCTGCTTCCTCGTGATGATTCCGGTGATTGGGGAATTCGTAATCCCCTCGCTACTGGGCGGATCGGGGACCTTGATGATCGGTAAGGTGCTGTGGGAAGAGTTCTTCTCGAACCGCGATTGGCCCGTCGCCAGCGCGGTGGCCGTGGTTCTGTTGCTCATCCTCGTGATCCCGATTGTGCTGTTCCAGCGCAACCAGCAAAAGCAGACGGAGGCAGAACAATGAACAGGCTGAGCTGGTTCAATACTGTCTCACTGACGCTGGGATTTGCCTTTCTGTATATCCCGATGATCATCCTGATCATCTTCAGCTTCAACGAAAGCAAGCTTGTCACCGTTTGGGCCGGGTTCTCGACCAAATGGTACGGCGAGTTGATGCAGAACGAAGCCTTTCTTGATGCAGCCTGGGTCACGCTGCGTGTGGCTGTGTTCTCGTCAACGTTGGCCACGATTCTGGGCACCGCAGCAGCTTATGTTCTGGTGCGCGGCGGACGGTTCTTTGGGCGAACACTGTTTTCCGGGATGATCTATGCCCCGCTCGTGATGCCCGAAGTGATCACGGGTCTGTCGCTGCTGTTATTATTCATTGGCATCGGATTGGACCGGGGGATCTTGACCATCGTTCTGGCGCACACGACGTTTTCGATGTGTTTTGTCTCGGTCGTCGTATCCTCGCGTCTTGTGACCTTTGATCGGTCGTTGGAAGAGGCGGCGCTGGATCTGGGCTGCTCTCCGGCGCAGGCGTTTCGCTTGGTCACCCTGCCAATCATCGCGCCTGCAGTGATTTCGGGATGGCTGCTGGCTTTCACCCTATCGCTGGATGACCTGGTGATTGCCTCGTTTACATCTGGGCCTTCTGCCACCACGTTGCCGATCAAGATTTTCTCGGCTGTGCGTCTGGGGGTCAGTCCAGAGATCAACGCGCTGTCGACGTTAATGATCGCGGTTGTCACGGTGGGCGTTATTACCGCGTCCCTGGTGACCAAGAGGGCGATGGTTCGGCAGAAACAGGATGAGTTGGCCGCGGCAAGCACTGAATGAGGCGTATATTTCCTGATTATGCCTACGGCCCCGCGCCACGCGCGGGGTGTTGGTGGGATGAGACGATCGCGACCCCTGCTTGGCCAAAGCTCGAAGACGATATCAGCGTTGACGTCGCCGTCATCGGGGGCGGGTTTACCGGCTTGTCCGCCGCATTGCATCTGTCCGAGGCAGGGGTTTCGGTCGCTGTGTTCGAGGAGGAAACACCGGGCTGGGGGGCGTCCGGTCGAAACGGGGGCTTTTGTTGTTTGGGCGGGTCAAAGCTCAGCAAGGCTGGCCTGACCCGTCGCTATGGTCAGGTGGCAACGCAGGCCTATTACCAAGCGGAAGAAGACGCCGTTTCACTGGTTGCTGACCTTCTGCGTGATAACCAAATCGACGCCGAAACGCATTCCAAGGGTGAAACTCAACTGGCCCATTCACGGCGCGCGATGGAACGATTGCGCCGGTCGGCCGATCCGGCCGGACAATTACATGAGATTGACGATCTGCAGGGCCTCGGGCTGGGTGGGGCGTTTTTCGGCGGCTATACAACGCCAATTGGCTTTGCCCTGAACCCCCGAAAGTATCTGTTCGGTTTGGCTGGCGCCGCCCAGGCAAAGGGCGCAACTCTGTTCCAGAACAGCCCGATCACGCAGATCAAACAGGCCGCCTCGGGATTCGTGCTGACCTCGCCTGCGGGTCACGTTCGTGCTTCGAACGTTCTGGTGTGCACAAATGGCTACTCAAGCGAGGATCTGCCGCCCTGGTTGGCCGCGCGTTATATGCCTGCACAGTCAACGGTTCTTGTGACGCGGCCTCTGACTGATGTCGAGCTGCAGGCGCAAGGCTGGACGTCGGATCAGATGGCCTATGACACGCGTTATTTGCTGCACTATTTCCGATTGATGCCCAATCGACGATTTCTGTTTGGGACACGAGGGGGGCTGCTTTCATCCCCTGGGGCTGAGGCGCGCATTCGGCAAAAGGCCTTCGGGGATTTCAGGCGGATGTTCCCCGCCTGGGACACGGTCGATGTCACACATAAGTGGTCCGGCATGGTTTGCCTTGCCCGGAACCTTGTGCCCTTTGTGGGCCCGGTTCCTGAGCATCCGGGGATGTATGCAGGGTTTGCTTACCACGGCAATGGTGTGGCGATGGGAACCTATTGCGGACGTGCTTTGGCGCGACTGGTGCTGGGGCAATCCGCAGACATTCCGTCCCCTATTGCGGGTGCGCCGGGGCGGTTTCCCTTTGGCCGTTGGCGTCGCGCTGTCATGCCGCCAGCCTATGCGTATCTGGGTCTGGCGGACCTATAAGGCCTCAACTTCCAACTCATACCCAATGGCATAATCAGCCGCACCGTTTTCAGCCCGCCAAAGACAATAAGCGGCCATGCGCCAGGCAAACCAAGGCCTCAATGACAGATAGCGTTCGGTGATATCGGGTTGGTCGTAGGCCTTAAGAAACAGCGTCTCTTCGGCCTCGGACAAGGGCGCGCCTCGATAGAGTTGCTGCATCGCAGGTGAAAGGAATATCGCCAAGTCTTCACATGGGTCACCGAAGGCCGGGCATTGCCAATCGATCAGCGTCAGCCCATTTTTCGATTGCAAGATGTTTCCCGCGACCGGATCGCCATGGATCAAGCACCGCGCGGATAACGGCGGTACTTGGGCCTGAGGTTTTTTTGCAAGCAACGATCGCCGCTCTTCCGCGTGGCAATCAGCCAGAATTTGACACGCGTGCTGTTCCAGATCTGCGCTGCCATTGCAGCCGTTAGGGAGGTCCAGATTGACCGGAATTTGGTGCAACCTTCCAAGCAGATGGGCCACGCCCGAAACATCGTCCTGCCAAGGGACGCCCGGTGCGTGGTCATAGTAGACCCAGCTGTCGTCTCCAAAGGAACCCGTGGCACGTAAATTGGGCACGAAGCCAAAGCTGTTGAGCGTGCGCAGACATTCTGACTCAAGCCGGGCATCGTTGCGAAACAAGGGGTTCTGAAACCCGGTGCTGAATAACTTCAGAACGGCATCACTATTGCCGGACAAAACCTTCCAGACATGATTGGTCCGCCCACCGTACAACACCTCGAAGGTCACGTCGTGGCGGATCAAACCTTGGGTGCTGAGCTGGGCAACAAGACCCGGGGGAGGTTGGTGATGATCAGACAGGAGAGATACCGGTTTAGGGGGCGAGTCGCGATGCACCAAGCTTTGGCCCGCCTTGCCTTCTAGATCAAGCACCCGTGCGGATTTGCGTGACCATTTCGGCGGACACCTCTGCACCGCTCTCCAGTTTCAGGATGATGCCACCTTCACTGACCTGTGCCTCTACCACCCGACCGAAGGCAGATGCGGGCGTGCTGGTTAGTAACTCACCTCTTTTGAAGCTCTCCAATGTGGCTGAGTAACTGTCAGCGGGAAAGGGATCACCGGCACTGCTGACCCCGGCCCACTCGAATTCGGCCTTATCGGTAGGCACAGGGATGCGATCGACAATGGTGCCCTGGTCGTTGCGGATGACCAACTCGGCCCGGTCGGCAGTGGGTTCGGCCTGAGCAAAAATCGGAACAGGCTGATTTACAAAGCGAAACGGTGCATCGGTTTTGACATTCATCCCAACCCAGCCGGTGAGCTGATTAAGATCGACTGCCCCCATTGTCAGCGCGAGACCAGACAGAAGCTCATTGGCTTTGACTTGTTGTTCGACCATCGAGAACTGCGCCAGCTGAGAGGCATATTCGGAGGAATCCAGAGGTTCAAGCGGATCCTGATTGCGCGCCTGCACGGTCAGCATGCGCAGAAAGGTCTCGAAATCTGACGTCAGTGCCGAGCGTTCCGAATTGTTGTTTGCGCCGGGATTTGCACCCGTTGCGGTCACTGAATTGGTCGCTGAAATCATCAATTAAAGCCTCATATCAAGGCCCCTTTCAGGGCCAGCCGAAAGTGTGGGTGCCTTATGGTCCGCGTCGCGAACCATTTCGACCGTTTCTGAGGAAGGGCCAGGCTCTGATGGGTCACCATGCTGGGACGAGTCCCCGGACATGCTAAGGTCAAGCGACAGATCCCCATAACCCAGCTTTTCGAACTCAGCCGACAGGATCGCAATGTGTCGCCGCATCAGGTCCAGTGTTTCAGGCCGTTCGGCCGCGATCGATAGATGAAACCCGTCTTCTCGACCGTTGAGCGAGATTGATACGCGCCCAAGCTCTTCGGGGTTCAGGGCTATTTCAACGCCACCGGTATTTGGTCGGGTCGAAATCGAAGCGGCCAGTTGCCCCGCAATCGTGCGTGCCGTTTCCGCGCGGGCTGCGGCGATGGGCATCGCTTGCGTCGTGTCGCGTATCGTGTGGCCCACCGCTGTGTCTTTGACAGCAAAGAGGTCATCAACTTCCGCGCTGATCGCCGTTTCAGCAATAGCATCGCCCGGAGCCCGGTCGAGATTCCAAGCTGTTGTCTGCGGTTTCAAGGCGGCAGAAATGACAGTTTGCCGGGTTATTCGAGCCTCTACAGGCTCAACTGCGCGTGCGACGAGTGGCACCTCTGGTTCGGGACTTGGCGGTTCCAGTTTCGAAAACGTATCCCCCAAAAAGCTAGCATTTAGCGCGTGTGAGGCCGGCCTATGGTGTAGATATCCATTTCCGCTAACATCAGGGATCGGAACTTGGGTTGGCGCTCGAAGCACGTTTGCGTCAGGCCTTGGGGCAGCCGCTTCGGGCGAGCCTGCATTTTGTCTTAGCGTTGAGTTTTCAGAGGCCAACTGCGAAATTTGCTGTACCGGGCTGGGCGGAGCGGCAACATGGTTCGTCTCACCGACGGCAAAATCTGCGTGGTGTTTCGGCGCATTTGCGACCTCTTGCGCAGCCACCTGCAGTTGGGCGGGCTCTAGTTCGTCGGTTTTGATTGTCTCAGTTGAATCTGCCGTAGAAACAGATGGAATTTCTGATTGTTTGGGTGGCAGGTTTGAATCAGCCACAAACGGATCAACTTCCTTCAACTCGATTTGTTCGACATCCTCATTGAGCACTTCCTCAAAGGCAAACCCACCTTTGGTATCACGCTCTTTACCCTGAGATGCCCCCGGTTTGTCACCCGTGGCAGATGCAGGCGACATGATCGTCAGCGGGTTGGTCATTTTTCGCTCCGGGGTTTCTTTGATCTGGCCGGCACTGTGCCCACAGGAAGTTACGTTTATTTTAACCGCTTTCCCCTTTGATCGAGAAAGTTCATAGCAATTTTCGGAGAATCCGATGACGATTACATCTACCAGTGCGACCATGCATTCCGCCCAGATTCCACAGAAAATGAAAGCCGCCTCTGTTGAGCTGGAAGCCGCTTTTCTGGCTGAAATGCTCAAGTCTGCAGGCCTCGGCCAAACACGAAGTTCTTTTGGCGGTGGCGCAGGCGAAGATCAATTTGCTTCGTTTCTGGTGCAACAGCAGGCACAGCAAATGGCAAAGGCGGGTGGAATCGGCCTTTCCGAAATTTTGTTCAATGCAATGATGGAGAAGTTTGATGGATAAAGATCCGATTCAGGCACTGGAAGACCTTTTGGATCTGGAGCGCACGGCCCTGGTCCAGGGGGATTTGACCGATCTGGATCGATTGGTGCCTGAAAAAGAAAATTTGATCGGTGCAATAAATGATCTGCAGGTGTTGGAAAGCGATGATCTGATCCGGATCCAGAAGAAGGTCGTGCGCAACCAAGCCCTTTTGAACAGTGCGGCCGAGGGTATTCGGACTGTGGCGGACCGAATGGCGGAACTGAAACAGGTCCGACAGGAGTTCAGCACTTATGACGCCTCGGGGCAGCGTAGCGGGTTTGCTTTGCGATCGCGGGCAAAGCTGGAAAAACGGGCATAGCATCAGGTTTGATTCAAATCCGAGATTTCGGATTTGCCCGTCTTAGCACTCCGTTAGGAGATCGGGGTCAAATGTGGCGATGCACCTGAAACAACGGGTGGCGCGAAGGCCACAAGGCACGACGCACAGGTCAGAACGACAGAATGCCTGCCGGTTTGGTGGGTCCAACATGGGCGTCAAACGCGCCCGAACGCTAAGAGGATGACAAATATGTCCAGCATTCTGACGAACAATGGCGCAATGGTTGCGCTACAAACTCTCAAATCGGTCAACAAGAACCTCGCCCAGACGCAAAACGCGATCTCGACCGGCAAGGATGTGGCTACAGCCAAGGATAACTCGGCTGTCTGGGCCATCTCAAAGGTGATGGAATCAGACGTCAACGGCTTCAATGCGATCAAGGACAGCCTGGCCTTGGGTGAATCCACTGTCGCAGTTGCTCGAAACGCCTCAGAAACTGTGACGGATCTGCTGAACCAGATGAAAGGCAAGATCGTTGCGGCGCAGGAAGACAACGTTGATCGTGCTAAGATCAACACCGATGTGGCCGCGCTTAGGGATCAGATCGAATCGGTTGTCGGCGCTGCCCAGTTCAATGGCCTCAATCTGGTGAACGGTGGGGCTGGCGCAAGCATTCTGTCCTCTTTGGATCGAGACAATGCAGGCAACGTGACAGCGTCTTCCATTAGTGTATCGGCGCAAAACCTGTCGACAGGTGGTTACACTGCTGCCGACGTGTTCACTGGAACTGACGGGGTCACTGCGGATACGGCCGACGCATTCGGATTTTCGTTGGATGGAAACGGCGGAAGCGATGATGATGGAAGCATCGTGATCGCTGATCCGGGCACATTGTCCGCTGGTGATACTTTCACGGTCCGACTGGGCGACGATGTCGCGTCTTATACAGTCCGGGCTGAGGATATCGCCGCAGGCAACGCGCCCGAAGAGATCATCGCTGCGGGGCTAAAAGCTGCCATCGAAGCTTCGGATGCCAATGTTTCGGTCGTCTATGATCCGGGTACGAATGCTGCGCAACTCGATATCACCAACGAAGGGTCGGATTCGCTGCAGATCAGCGGTCAATATGCCAATGCGAACTCTGGCGGTCTAGGCGCTCTGGCCTCGATTGATGTGTCGACTTCTGCCGGCGCATCCGCAGCGCTTGGCGCGATCGAAGGCCTCATCGATACTGCGATTGATGCCTCGGCGGCTTTTGGTTCGGCGCAGGGTCGGATCGAGACCCAGAAAGAGTTCATCTCGAACCTGTCTGACTCGTTCAAATCCGGTATCGGCTCGTTGGTTGACGCTGACATGGAAGAAACCTCGGCGCGACTGCAAGCGTTGCAGGTCCAGCAACAGCTGGCAACCCAATCGCTATCGATCGCGAACCAGGCGCCACAGTCCATCCTGTCGCTGTTCCGCTAACTTTGGAACTGATCCGGGGCACGCACGCCGTGCCCCGGACTTAATCGCCCGCTGAAGGACAATTGGAAGGATTTCAAGTGACACCGCAAACGCTTGCTCACCGCGCTTATGCGCAATCTGCTGCACCGACGCGAACACCTCGGGATACAGAGTATGAGGCGATTTCCAGGATTACACATCGGTTGAAGGCTGCTTCCACACGGAAAGCGGCTGATTTCGGAGGGTTCGTTCAAGCCTTGCACGAAAATCGCCGCCTGTGGACTGTGCTGGCAACCGATGTGGCGGATGCGGATAACGGGCTGCCGAGCAATCTGCGTGCGCGGATTTTCTATTTGGCTGAGTTTACCGAACAACACAGCAGCCAGGTGCTGGCGAACAAGGCGACCGTTGAGCCGCTGCTTGAGATCAACATGGCCGTGTTGCGCGGGCTACGTCAAATGAGGGGCAACTGATGGGGGGTCTGGTCCTGAAACTTGCCCCAAAGGAACGGGTTCTGATCAATGGTGTTGTAGTCGAAAACGGGGATCGACGCAGTCGGTTTTCGATCATGACACCTCAGGCAAATGTCCTGCGCCTGCGCGATGCCATTCACCCGGAAGAGGTCAACACGCCGGTACGCCGTGTCTGCTATGCCGCGCAGTTGGTTCTGTCAGGCGATACCGAACCTGAGCAGGCGCGCCAGCAACTTCTGCGGCGCGTGGAAGAGCTGAGCCAGGTTTTCACGGATGCCGACAGTCGCCGGGTCCTGGCCAACGCAACTGAAGCATTGGTGGCAGAGCAATACTATAAGTGTTTAAAGGCCTTGCGTTCACTGTTGCCGCGCGAAGAACGTCTGATGGCGTATCAGCAGTGACCTTCCAGCCGGTCATACCTTCAGGTGGTCTGGTTGGCTGGCGCTTTTTGCAGCGTACCTATGATGCGCAGCTTCAAAGCTATTCTGCCTCGGGGATCAATGAACGGGACGCAAGGTATTTTCTAGACAATATCGGCAAGGTCCAAACGGCCGAGGATCTGGTTTCGGACCGACGGTTGTTGCAGGTGGCTTTGGGTGCGTTTGGCTTGGAAGGTGATCTCGACAATCGGTATTTTGTCCAAAAAATCTTGTCCGATGGAACGCAGGCTGACGATGCGCTTGCGAACAGGCTGGCCGACGGCAGGTACCGTGATTTTGCCAATGCCTTTGGACTTGGTCCCGGCGATGTGCGCAAGACCGGATTGGTGGACGCCATGGAAAAGATCGCCGACGACAACTTGATTGCGCGATTTGAAATCTCGGTTGGTGAAGCAGATGAATCGATGCGTATCGCGTTGTACACCCAGCATGCATTGCGCGATCTGGCTGGCCAGGGTGGCAGTGAGGACAGAAGGTGGTTTGATCTGATGGGGCTGCCTCCCTTGCGCCGCATGATGGAAACGGCATTGGGGCTGCCTGCAGCATTTGCGCAACTGGATATCGACAAGCAGCTTGAGGTGTTCAAAGATCGATTGCAGCGCGTTACAGGGTCATCCGATTTGGCGCAGTTCACTGAAGGTGAAGCAATCGACAAACTGACCGACACGTATCTGGCCCGCAATCAGATCAATCAAATCCAACAGACGATCTCACCTGCGCAGACGGCTCTGATCCTGCTGGGCGGTGGTTTTTGAACCATTGATGTCAACCAGACACGGTGTGTACGGTTTCTCGCGCAAGGCCATAGGTTGACCGATCCGAGATAGTGAGTGGCACAATTTGAGGTTCAACTCTTGCGAAGTAAACTGTCAAATCAGGCATCGGCTGAGGTTTGCAGGGCAAATGATTTGATCGGTTGCGAGACGTTGTGCAGCTTGATCGCCCCTAAAGGGATCGCCTGTTTGCAAACAGGTTCGATATCTTGCGAGACAACAATTCTATGTCCGACGGTTTTGCCATATTCGCCCAATCTGGCAGCGACATTGGCGGCCTGACCGATCACGGTAAAGTCCAACCGTTCGCGCGAGCCCACATTGCCATAGGTGACGCGGCCATAGGCGACACCAATCGAGCAGTCGAAATCATGATCACTTCCGTCACTGCGCAATTCACCCAGTTTTTCGACGATCTCAGTTGCCGAAAGCTGCGCGCTGGATCGGGCTTTGGCGGCATCGTCACCCGCCGGGAAGACGGCAAGAACAGCGTCGCCGATGAATTTCAGAACTTCTCCGTCATGGTCGTGCACGATCCCTGAAACTGTCTCAAAAAACGCATTCAGTAGCTCGATATAGTCATCACGCCCCAGTTTTTCTTCCAATGCGGTTGAATTTCGAAGATCGCAAAACATGATCGCCGCATCTATGTCATCGCCATCACCGCGGCGAATCTCGCCCCCCAGAACGCGCGCACCGCTGCGCTTGCCTACATAGGTTTCCAGCAGAACCTGCGCGTTTTCGCGCTGCATGAAGACCTCGTAGAACCGCGCGATGACAGTAGAGCATTCAAAAACCAGACCCAGGTTCTCGGTCGTGAACCCATCGGGATGATCGCAAGTCAGGGTCAGGACATTCGTCCGCCCATCCGAGAAAGGCAGTGGCATGGCAACGTAATCGGTGGCCCCTTTTGCGCGCAGGTCTTCGATGATCGGAAAGCTGTTATGCGGATTGTCGTTGTTCAGGCGCTGGCGGACACCACCCAACCCGTTTGAAACGTGACGCAGAGGGCTATTGGTAAAGGCAGGGTGATCATGAATTTCATAGGTCGGAGTGTGGGTCGAAATCTCAGCCGAGTCTTTCTCCCAGATATAGTGTTTGCCTGCGATCAGCGGATGCAGCGACCAGACCAGAATGCTTAGGCGTTGAATAGCGATGCCATGTTCCAGCATTTTCTCGGCCAGCGCTTTTGTGAAGGCATCAGGAGTGTCAATTTCGGACGCACCGCGCATCAGCCAATCGATCAGGGGGCCGCTGATATTGCCATCGTCGGGTTGACGCAGTTGGTTGTCGCCGAGGTCGATCCGCGTCGCGGTATCCGGCATGAATCCAATATGGCCCTGAATGGCCGCGCTTTCAGGGAAGGCGTCTTCATAGGCCCAGATCGAGTTCGTAAGGCGCTCTTCCGGCAGGCTAATGTCGTGATAGGTTGCGGTACCCTTGAAGGGGCAGAACGTCTGCAATTCGGTCTCAGGGCTGAGTTCGACGCACAAGTCTTCGCGCGGAACATAGATCGCGGGAGGTAGCCGCGTTTCGTACATCACTTTGGCGTTGTGGCTTTCGGCCAGCAGTATATCACCACGGTAGATCGCGATCCGTCCCTGCAGCGGCTCAACTGATATCCCATAGCCTTTGACATTCGGTGTGGCATGGACGTTCATCTGCAACCTCCCTTGGCCAAGCCCTTATATCATGGGTCTTGAGGGCGAGAATTCCAAGATGCGCACGTAGATTTTACCGCAATGGCATCCTCAGACCATTTGAATAACGTCTTTCTCAATCGATAGCATATAGCCCTTCTTGGCGATGTTCTTCACCAGCAGCTCACTGACCATCTGATTTCCCAAGGCGTCGCGCAGGCGTTTGATCCGGGTTGCCCCGGCGGCCTCATCGCAATCTGCAGCGTTTCTGCCCGAGATCATCGCTTCGATCTGGGCACCCGACAGGACCTCGTCATCCAGCCGGGATTCAGCCAGAACCGAAAGCGTTTCCATCGCGGCGGGGGTCAACTTAAAATCCATGTTGTTGAGATAAACGGTATTCTCTTCACGGCTGATCAGCAGGGATGTTACCTGGATCCCCGTCCGCTCAATCTGGGCCATGCGGCGGTTCAGCAGAACCAGCATGACCAGAAAAACAAGCGCGGTGATCAGCATGGCGCTGGCAAAGACCAACAGCACGAAGATGACCATTCGATAGCTGGATAGCGTATCGGCAAAGGCGGTGCCCGATTGCGCCAGAATCTCGAGCAGACGGATTTCCGATTGCGAGGTCAGGTCAGCCTCGACAAACAGCCGTTCAACCCGCGCGTTGAAGGCATTTGCGTCCGGTAGCGTCCAGAACAGGAAAACCGCTGCAGTCACCAGGATCGCGACGATTGCCGCAATCCCCAGACCAACCAGCCGAACCCCCGAACGACGCGCCTCAGTAACGGAGATAGTATTTTCCGGCATTGGCCTTCCTTTGATCCAATCCACCCGCCTCGAAAACGGTCATCACGTTCAGCAGGGTCCAGCCGTTTGATTTCAGCCGCTTGGCGACTTCTTTCCGGGCCGAGCCTTTATCGCAGCTTGAGACCTGCATGACGCCATAGTGCAGGCGTAAGGGATTGTCCTGCTTGGCCTTGTAGTCGGCATAGCAATCTGCCGCGATGGCTTGCGACCCAACCGATATCAGGGCCGTCAGAGCCAGAGAAGAGAGGATCTGTTTCATGGGCTGCATCCTGCGCATGGGTTGGGTGGATATTCAATAACCTCAGGGGGTTTGTGGTGCTGATATTGAATAACAGTATGCCGTTATTGCTTGTCTGAACGGGGTGGTCGCAGTGTCAGGTTATCAATTCCGCGGTCGGTAACCGGCCTGCCCATTATCCGAAAGGACACGCATCATGCACCGGAAATTTATCGCTCTGATCATAGCAACCGCCGTCGCCATCACGGGGATCTCGGCGTCGCAGGCACGGGCGGCAGATACCCGAGATATTCTCGGCGGATTGGCTGCGATCGCGCTCATAGGTGCTGCGATCAACCACTATCATCAGGAGAAAAAGCGCGACGAAGAGGCAGAGCGCCGCAAGCGTCACAAGCAGGCTGAAGCCAAGGCGAAGAAGGCCAAGAAAAAACATGCTGTACGCCCGTTGCCAAAGCGCGTGGCCCGTTATGACCTACCACAGCGTTGCCTGCGCACGTTCAATGCCTATTCGAACAAGCGTCCGCTGCTTGGGCCGAATTGCCTGAAGAAGTACTATAAACATGCCGATAGCCTGCCACACCAATGCAAGGTTGGTTTCTGGAATGGTAAAAAGGTAAAACGGGCATACGAACCCGCCTGCCTGCGCCAGAAAGGATACCGTGTCGTTTACCAGTAACAGGTTTCGAGCAGGAGTGGCGCCATAGAAGCGCCGCGCGGGAGAGGGTGGCGCAAGCTGCCCTCTCTTTTTTCTTGCGAAGCGCTACGAAACGCGATTTGCCAAGGGTATGACGACACCTGATTATGAACTCGAACGGGCTTTGCTGGCACGCGGATATACCCGAATTGCCGGGGTGGATGAGGTTGGGCGCGGTCCGCTGGCCGGCCCGGTTGTAGCCGCAGCGGTTATTTTGAACCCGGATGACATTCCCGCTGGGTTGAACGATTCAAAAAAACTGACGGCCAAGCGTCGCGGCGGTTTGGATGAGATATTGCGCGACCGGGCAGAGGTCGCGGTGGCCGAAGCCACGGTTGCAGAGATCGATGAGCATAACATCCTGCGCGCCTCGCATCTGGCGATGGTACGCGCGGTAGCTGCGCTGGACCCGGCTCCGGATTTCTTGCTGATTGATGGCAACATGATCCCGCGCGGTATGAAATTACCCTCGCAGGCGGTGGTGAAGGGCGACGCACGGTCGGTGTCGATTTCGGCAGCGTCGATCATTGCAAAAATCTGGCGTGATCAGCTGATGGTGGATTTGGCGCAACAGCATCCCGGCTATGGGTGGGAGGCGAATGCCGGATATCCGACAAAACAGCACCGCGAGGCGTTGCAAAATCTTGGCGTGACCCCACACCATAGACGTTCGTTCAAACCGGTCCACAATATCTTGTATCAAGAGTAAATCGTAAGTCGCTGATTCAAAAAAGAAATTGACGGCGAATCATCTTTGACTCATCCTTGTCTCAACCAAATGAGCGCAAAAGCGCCGTGGAACTGAGGCAGTGATATGACCACAATCAAGACAAAGGGCGCAGCCGCGCTCCCTTTAAACACGATTCTATCCGGTGACTGCATCGAGGCGATGAACAGTCTGCCCGAGGCGTCGATTGACCTGATTTTTGCGGACCCCCCGTATAATTTACAGTTGAAAGGTCAATTGCACAGGCCCGATAATTCTCAGGTCGATGCGGTCGATGATCACTGGGATCAGTTCAGCAGCTTTGGGGCTTATGACCAGTTCACGCGGGAATGGTTGAAGGCTGCGCATCGTCTGCTGAAGCCCAATGGTGCGATCTGGGTGATTGGGTCTTATCACAACATTTTCCGCGTGGGTTCCGCCCTGCAGGATGCGGGTTATTGGATTCTGAACGACGTTGTGTGGCGTAAATCCAACCCGATGCCAAACTTCCGTGGCAAGCGGTTTACCAATGCGCATGAAACAATGATCTGGGCGTCCAAGCGCGAAGGGGCCAAATACACGTTTAACTACGAAGCACTGAAAGCGCTGAACGAAGGCGTGCAGATGCGCAGCGATTGGGTACTGCCGATCTGCACCGGGCATGAACGGCTCAAGGACGAAAACGGCGACAAGGCGCATCCGACACAGAAACCGGAATCACTGCTGCATCGTGTCCTGATTGGCTCGACCAATCCCGGTGACGTGGTGCTGGATCCGTTCTTTGGCACGGGCACCACAGGTGCTGTAGCGAAAATGCTGGGGCGTGAGTTCATTGGGATTGAGCGCGAAGAAAGTTATCGCAAGGTGGCTGAAAAGCGTATCTCAAAGGTCCGTAAGTTTGACCGCGAAGCGTTGGAAGTCAGCGCTAGCAAGCGCGCTGAGCCGCGCGTGCCCTTCGGCCAATTGGTCGAACGCGGTATGCTGCGCCCGGGTGAGGAACTGTATTCGATGAACCAACGCCATAAAGCCAAGGTCCGCGCCGACGGGACTCTGGTAGGGCAGAACGTCAAAGGTTCGATCCATCAGGTTGGCGCGCATCTGGAAAATGCACCGTCTTGTAACGGCTGGACCTATTGGTGCTTCAAACGCGATGGCAAAACCGTGCCCATCGACGTGTTGCGTCAGCAGATCAGGGCCGAATTGCATAACTGAATACCGCCGGTGCCTGTGGCCTGACACAAGGCACTACGCCTTGCCCCGCCGTTACCGGCGGGGTCTTTTGTTTTTGCCTGTGAGATGATTGCATAGGGCAGCCCCTGACAGCCCTTTTGGGAGATAAAGGCAATGACCGAGACCACCGCCAGTCAATCCCGCCTCAGCCGGTTCTTTGTTACGCAACCGGACAACTTCGATCTGGACAACAAATATACCGAGGCAGCACTGGAACGACACAAGCGAGAGGGGCTTGAACTGGCTGTTCGTGCACGGTGGATCGCGATGGCGTTGACCGGGCTGTTGCTGATCTATCTGAATCCCCAGTGGGAGGTCCTATGGTACCATTTCATCCTGCTTCTGATCTGCGCCAATGGTTGGCTGATCCAACGCGCGGGTCGTGTGGGGCAATCACGGACCGAGTTGCTTTTGATCTTCGTCGATCTGCTGATCATGACGCTGGGGATGATTGTGCCAAACCCGTTCAGCGACGATGTGCGACCACTGGCGATGCAGTATCGGTTCGACAATTTTCAATATTTCTTCATTATCCTAGCAGCAGGGACGCTTGCCTATTCCTGGCGCACTGTCATTGCGATCGGTTCGTGGACGGCGATGATGTGGACGGCTGGATGGGTGATCGCTTGGTGGGTCGCCACCCCGATCCCCGGGATTAGCGAGCGTTTGGCCGAGGCTTTGTCAGGCTACCCGGATGTGGCCGAGTTCATGGATCCCAACAGTTTCATGCCAACCCTACGCATCCAGCAGGTGATCGTTTTTGTCATGGTCGCAGTGACGCTTGGGGTGTCGATGCGCCGCCTCAATCGCTTGCTGATGTCCAATGCTGGGCTTGAACGTGAACGCGCGAATCTGTCTCGATACTTTTCGCCGAATGTGGTGGATGAGCTGAGCCAGAACGACGAACCTCTGAAGCAGGTCCGCAAAGAGGATATCGCGGTTCTATTTATCGACATCGTTGGCTTCACCAAGTTCTCGGCTGGCCGTGATCCATATGAGGTTATTGAAGTTTTGCGTGGTTTCCACGCCCGAATGGAAACCGAGGTGTTTCGCCATCACGGAACACTCGACAAATACTTGGGCGATGGGCTGATGGCCACGTTTGGAACCCCCGTACCCGGAGAGCTGGATGCAAGCAATGCGCTGGCATGCGCGCGGTCCATGGTCGAGATGATCGACCGTTGGAATTTGGAGCGCAAGCGCGCGGGTGAGCCAGAGATTCGGATCGGGGTCGGGGTTCATTATGGCTCGGTCGTACTGGGGGATATCGGTGCAAACCGGCTGGAATTTGCAGTGATCGGCGATGCGGTGAATGTTGCTGCGAAGCTAGAGGCCCTGACGCGCGATTTTCAAGCGCGCATCATTGTCAGCGATGCATTGCGGTCTCAGGCTCTAAGCGAGACGCCAAATGCGCAAGACATGATGACCGGGTTTGCACAGCACTCGGACCAGCCTGTTCGCGGTGTTACAGCCCCGATGGATGTCTGGGTGCTGTAGCAACCAGGGCTCCCGCCTGTCAGCACCGGATCAAAGATGTGATCCTTCCCGTTGGGCCGGGCAGCGCGCTGGTGCGCGCTGCAGTCAGGTGCGAGGGGCAGGGTTGTGCGCTTTGTTGTAAGGCTTCCAGTTGGTGATTTCGGGATAGTATTGACGCCGCCAAGCGCGGACCCTCGGATTCATGATACGCCGCCACAAGGGCGGGATCATCGCGGCAAGGGTCATGACCGGATATCCATGAGGCAGTTGCGGCGCTGCGTCCTGCGTATGGTGTTGCAGCAATGGAAAGCGCCGGTTTGGCTTGTAGTGGTGGTCCGAGTGGCGTTGCAAGTTTATCAACAACCAATTCGAGGCCTTTTGTGACGCGTTCCAGGAATGGCGCGGGTGCACATGCTCATATTTGCCATCGCCCAGATATTTGCGCGTCAGCCCGTAGTGCTCGACATAGTTAACAAGTTCAAGCTGCCAGATCGCGGTACCGGCCTGTACCAAAAACAGGCCTAGCCCTGCCCATCCGCCGATCAGAAATGCTAGCAGCAGCATGGCTCCTTGCAGGCTCCAATAGCGCCAGAACGGGTTTGCCGGGTCGGTCCACGGGCGGTCTTTGCGGGCCAGTTTTTCCCGCTCGGCGCGAAAGGCTGAGATGAGGCTTTGGCGCAGAACGCGCGGATAGAACCGGTGGAAACCTTCATTGTAGCGAGCGGTTACCGGATCGCGCGGAGTTCCGACGTAGCGGTGGTGAACCAGCAGGTGCTCGGACCGGAAATGGGAATAAAGGCCCATCGACAACAGGAAATCGCCCAGCCAGCGTTCCAGTTTGCCTTTCTGATGCATCAGCTCGTGGCTGTAGTTGATCCCGATCGTTCCGGAAAGGACGCCCATGCCGAAGAACACGCCGATTTTTTCGACCGAGCTCATATCTACGGCTCGGGTAGTGTACCAGATCAGCCCATAGAGCGTGAGGAATTGCACAGGCGCCCAGGCTTTGGTCAGCCAGATATACCATTGCAGCCCCGTATCTGGCGTATCCGGGTCGGCGTTTTCAAGGTTTAGGCCGGTCAGCCGGTCAAGCACCGCAAAGACCCACCATGTCGAAAGCGGTACCAGCAGGACCCACCATCCGCCTGCCGTGGTGGTCATCCAGATCAGTGGGATCAGGAGATATGAGACCCAAAAGGGAAGGGCGGATTGCCAGCGGGACAGGGTGTCAGATGCGATCATGTTGAGGCTCCGAAACGTTGGCGGCACCGTAGACCGCGCACTGGGCTTTGCCCAGCAGTCTATTGGCCGCGCCAGAGGTCAAAAGCCTTGCGCATAACAGTGGGCAGGTCGCTGGGCCTGAATTGGTGTTTGTCCATGACAGTCAGACCGTTCGGATCGCAACCGTCTGGCAATTCGGTTGTCCAAATACGCAGGATCAGGTGAAAGTGGGTGAAGGTGTGTCTCACTTCACCGGGGATTTCGTGCCATCGCGCCGGGAACGGAGGGCTTTCCTGCGGTGTTTCGGACCAGTCCGAGCCAGGCCAGCCCAGCATTCCGCCCAGCAGACCCTTGTCGGGGCGGCGTTCCAACAGCAGAGCACCATCGCCGCGTTGGGCGATGTAGATGTGGCCCAGCCGGGTGGGTTTGGGCTTCTTGGGCGTTTTTTGCGGCAGTTCCATCTGCGTCCCCGCCTTCCGCGCCAGACAGGCCGCATGCAGGGGGCAAATGCCGCAGGTCGGAGATTTTGGAGTACAGATCGTTGCACCCAAATCCATGACAGCCTGCGCGTAATCTCCGGGTCGGTGCTGCGGGGTCAATGCCGCGGCTTTTTTCTTTAACAGGGGTTTTGAGGCGGGCAGGGGTTCGTGAATATCATAGAGCCTTGCCATGACCCGTTCGACATTGCCGTCCAGGACAGTTTCTGGTCGATCAAATGCGATGGCTGCTATGGCCGCCGCCGTATAGGGGCCAACGCCCGGCAGTTCCAGTAGTGCATCGTAATTGTCGGGAAACTGCCCGTTATGCGCGGACGCAACCACCCGCGCGCATTTCAGAAGGTTGCGGGCGCGGGCGTAGTAGCCCAGGCCAGCCCATTCCCCCATGACCTGATCATCTTGCGCATTGGCAAGGGCTTCGACGGTTGGCCAGCGCGTGGTGAAACGAACAAAATAGTCGCGAACAGCGGCAACGGTCGTTTGTTGCAGCATCACTTCGGATAGCCAGACGCGGTAGGGGTCTGGTGCTACGCCTGCGGCACGCGCTGCCGGGCCAATACGCCAAGGCATTTCACGTGCGTGGCGGTCGTACCAATCCAGCAGCGTATCGCTCAGGTCAGATTCGGTGCAGTCACGCAAGTTTTATGTAACTCTCTGTCGGGTTTCACTGGCGTCCGGGTATCAGCCTATTACAATAGCGACGCAGGAGTTGGAAACCAGATGCAACGCAGACGTTCCTCGACCCGCGGGTTCAAGCGCACCGCCACTTTGCTGAACGACCGGATCAGGCAGGCCGGGGAAAGCCGGGGATTTGCCGTCTCGCGCCTTTTGACCCATTGGGCCGAGATTGTGGGCCAGGACATCGCGTCGATCGCCCGGCCGGTGAATGTGGGATACGCCAAGGGTGGCTTTGGCGCGACGCTGACGGTGCTGACCACCGGGCCGCAGGCGCCAATGCTGGAGATGCAGAAAGAACAGCTGCGCGACAAAGTGAATGCGGTCTATGGTTACAACGCGATCAATCGGGTGCGTATCACCCAGACCGCGCCTACCGGATTTGCTGAGGGGCAGGCGAGTTTCGATCACAAACCGAAACAGACGAAACCGGTTGTTTCACCAGAAATCGCAGCTGAGGCCGACAATGTGTCGCGCGCGGTTGATGATGAAGATTTGCGCGCGGCCCTTGAACGTTTGGGCCGCAACGTTTTATCCAGACAGAAACGCTAAGAAAGGGCTGATGAATGAGCCGGATTGCAACCGTAATATGTGCGGCTGTCGCCGTGGCCGCTGGCGGCTATTGGCTGACAACGTCGAGTAACACGATCCCTTCGAACCCGCTTGTTGGTGCTGCTGAGGCGCAAGAGGCGGATTTGGACACCTCGACCATCGTCGAGATGGTGCAGGGGGCCGAAGACGCGCCAGTCGAGATCATCGAATATGCATCGTACACCTGCCCGCACTGCGCGAATTTCCATCAGGGCGCGTACAAGCAGCTCAAAAAGGACTTCATCGATACCGGCAAGGTAAAGTTCACTTACCGCGAGGTGTATTTCGACCGCTATGGCCTGTGGGCCTCGATGGTCGCGCGCTGTGCAGGACCTGACAAGTTCTTTGGCATCACCGACCTGCTGTATGAAGGCCAGTCGGAATGGACCCGTGCCGGAGGTCCTGCCGAAATCGTTGATGAACTGCGCAAGATCGGGCGTCTCGCTGGCATAGACAATGATCAGCTTGAGGCTTGCCTGCAGGACGGTACCCGCGCGCAGACACTGGTGGCCTGGTATCAGGAAAATGCCGAACGCGATGGAATTCAGGCGACGCCTACTTTCGTCGTGAATGGGAAGAAGGTTGAAAATCAGCCGTATGACGACTTCAAGACGCTGATCGAAGCCGAGCTTGGCAGCTAAATCCTGAATGGTCAGCCTGTTTTGGGCTGGCCATCTGCCTAAGGTGAAGGCGCGGCCTTCGCCAACAACTCTTTGACTTTGTCATCCTGATTGATTTGCAACCGAACCGGTAGGGTCAGAACTTTGTTGCGGAAAGTGGCGGGCAGGCGCACGGCGTCTTTCTCGGTTGTCACCAGTTGCGCGCCCAGTGCTTTGGCCTCGTTCTCAAGCCGCGTCATCAGCGCTGAAGTCAGTGGTTGGTGATCATCCAGTGCCTCGGCCCGCAGCAGTTTAGCGCCTTGCTGTCGCAGAGTTCCAAAGAACTTGTCCGGATAGCCTATGCCCGCAAAGGCCAGAACGGGTGTATTGTTCCAGTCCATTCCGGTTTGGAGCGGACACACCTCGCCGGTGGCGTGTGGGACCGTCAGGGCAGGTTCCCATCTTTCTGAAAATGTTGACTGCGCTGCGGCGTCCCCAAGCGACAACACGAGATCGGCACGTTTCAATCCAACGGCCACAGGCTCTCGCAGTGGACCAGCAGGAAGGCAAAGGCCATTGCCAAATCCGCGCTGCGCATCCACCACGATGATGGAAAAATCCTTGGCAACTGCGGGGTTCTGAAAACCGTCGTCCAGCACGATCGCGGTTGCCCCTGCCGCTGCGGCTGCCTGCGCGCCCGCTGCACGATCTTTGGCGACCCAGACCTCGGCAAACGCGGCGAGCAACAGGGGTTCGTCCCCGACCTGAGCCGCTGTGTGTTTGCGCGGGTCGACCTGCACCGGGCCTTCCAGCGAGCCACCATGGCCTTTGGTCACGACATGAGGTTGATGCCAGGTATCCCTCAAATATTCCAAAACCCAGATCACCGTCGGTGTCTTCCCTGTGCCACCGGCATTCAGGTTGCCAACGCAGATAACCGGTACGCCCGGCGAGATGCCTTGCCCGCTCGCCACGCGACGGGCGGTTGCAGTGGCATAGAGGCGACCAAGTGGCGCCAACAGCCTGGCGCGCAGATCCAACCGATCAGGGGCTGAGTTCCAGAAGTCAGGTGCCCGCATCGTCACGCCCTCGCCGGTCCAGTGTATCCTGTACCATATCGATCAGTTGGTCCGCCTGTGGAGCCCCTTCGGTGACAATCCGCCATCCGGCCAATGCCATGTCTGCTGTGCGGTCAGGTGCCAACAATTCGACAACGCCATCGCCCAACTCTGTTGCGGTTCGTATCTTCAACGCGGCTTTTGCCTGCCCCAATCTGTCATAGAGACTGCTATGCTTGCTGACATGAGGCCCATGGATTACCGCAGATCCCAAGGCGACTGCGGTCAGAGGGTCGTGCCCCCGCGCCCCGCGTTCCAGTGAACTTCCCATGAAGGTAACTGCGGATACACGGTGCCAAAGGCCCAGATCCTCGGGCTCGGCCGTTAGAATCACTTGTGTGGTGTCTTCGATTGGATGGCTTTCATCCCAGTTGGCGCATCGCAGGTCCATCGCTTCGAGGCGTTTAAACAAGGGCGCTGACTCGGACATATCCGCCACATGCAGGACCAAAGCCAGACGTGGCAGCATCCGCAAGGCCTGACGATGGGCCGTCAGAACCGAGATGAATTCCTTGTCCTGAACCCACGCGGCCAGCCAAACTGGGCGCCCGGCCATTGTGTGAGTGGTCTCGATCAATTCATCTTCGGGCCAGGGCTCTGGGTTGGGGCTGATATGAAGTGGTGGCGCGACCGAGATTTTTGCCGAGTTCACTCCCAGGCGTCGGATTTGGCGTGCGCTGTCATCATTGGGCGCAAGTATCGCTGTAAAGCAATCCAGCGTGTATCGCGTGATATCAGGTAGCCAACGTCCACCCCTTGCGGTTTTCACGTCGACCACAGCCTCAAGCAAAATTAGCGGAATGCCCCGCTCCTGTGCGCGTGTTATGACATTGGGCATCAGCCCACCGCCAAACCACAGCCCCATATCAGGGCGCCAGTGATCCAAGAACGTGCGCGCCGCGCCGGTATGCTCGGCGGGCAGCATTGTGATCGGGGTATCGCAATCTTCCCAGTCCTTCAGATCAACATCGGGTGGGGCGGTCAGCAACAGCGAAAGTTCTGGTCGCACAGACAGCAGCCGACGGCAAATATTGTCGACGGCCCGCAACCGATCGGGTGTACTGACATGGACCCACAGAAGTTCACCTTCCGGGCGCGCAATCTCGGGGTGACCCGTGCTTTGCGGGACGCCCCAGGACAGGACTCGATAGGCCGCAAGGCTCAGAGATCGCGGCTTGCTCATGCCGGAATTCCGGCCCCATTCGGGTTAAGTCGGGTCTGAAGGTCCGAATGCACCGCTGAACCTGCCGCCACCACGCCGTTCAGGCGCGGGTGGGTATTGTTGAAGCGCAGAGGTTGCCCCAAACGATCGGTACAGAGCCCGCCTGCCTCGCGCAGGATCAGATCTCCGGCGGCGATATCCCATTCCCAACTGGGTCGCAACGTCAGCATCCCGTCAAACCGTCCCTGCGCAACCAGCGCCATCCGATAGGCCAGAGACGGGCGGTATACACGGCGAAAGTCAGGTGCAGCACCGGATTGCCAGTGGCGCGGATCTAGATTGGGTTTTGCCGCCAAAATCTCGGCTTCGGGCAGGTGCGCTTGCCCTGACACTTGGATGGCAGTGCCATTCAACGTTGCACCTTGCCCTTTTGCAGCCGCATACAGCAGATCACGTAAGGGCAGGTAGATGACGGCTGCCGTGACCTCACCGTTCTCGGTTACGGCCAGCGAATGGGCCCATGTGCGCGACCCCTCGGCAAAACTGCGGGTGCCGTCGATGGGATCGATGACGAAGACCCGATCACGGGCCAGACGATCGGGTGAATCCTCGGTTTCTTCGCTCAGCCAGCCATAATCCGGGCGGGCCGCCTGCAGATCACGTTCTAGCATCGCGTTGACGGCCAGATCGGCCTCGGTCACCGGGCCTGCGCCTTCGGGTTTATCCCAGCGCTGGGCATCAGGACCCGAATAGCGCGTGGCGATCTTTCCGGCCTCAAGCGCAGCGTCGATCAGCAGGGGCAGGTCAGTTGCCGGCAAGTGTCATCCCTTCGATCAACAGCGAGGGTACAACGCGCGATAGGTAAGGCCGCGCATCGTTTGCCGGAATGATTCGCATCAGCATGTCGCGAAGATTGCCAGCGATGGTACACTCGTTGACGGGATGGGTGATCTCGCCGTTCTCAACCCAAAATCCCGAAGCGCCGCGTGAATAGTCGCCGGTATTCGGATTGATGGTCGATCCGATCATCGAAGTGACCAAAAGCCCAGTACCCATGTCGCGCAACAACTCGGCGCGGGTCTTCTCGCCTTGCGTCAGGCTCAGGTTCCAGTTGCTGGGCGACGGCGGCCCGGATACGCCGCGCGCTGCGTTGCCGGTCGAGGTCATTCCCAATTTGCGGGCGCTGGACAGGTCTAACGTCCAGCCGGTCAGTACGCCATCTTCAACGATCGCCCTGCGCCGTGTTGCCAGCCCTTCGGCATCGAACGGGCGCGAGCCCGAAATGCGCGGGCGATGCGGGTCTTCAATCAAAGACAAATGTGCCGGTAGAACCTGTTGCCCAAGGCTTTCCTTCAGCCACGAGGCCCCGCGGGCTATCGCCGCGCCATTGCTGGCGGCCAGCAGATGGCCGATCAGGGATGATGAAATCCGTTCGTCGAACACCACCGGAAAACTGCCGGTCTGGGGCTTGCGTGCTCCCACGATCTGAACCGCACGTTCACCAGCCGTGCGACCAATCTCGGCGGGGCTGCGCAGGTCAGACTGAAAAGTCCGGCTGTCACCGTCATAGTCACGCTCCATTCCCGTCCCTTCGCCGGAAATGGCGACGCATGAGGTTGAACGGCTGCTGCGCATGTAGCCATCCGAAAAGCCGTTTGTTGCGGCAAGATGGACCCGGTGGGTACCATAGGCGGCCGCAGCGTCAGACACCTGTGAGACTCCCGCAACGTCCAGCGCTGCTGCCTCTGCCGCCAGCGCATCCTGCATCAGAGCTTCAGCGCCGGGTTCAGGGGCTGGGTCAAACAGCTCCAGCGCGTCGATATTACAGTTGGCGACCAATTGGTCAGGCGCGGCCAAGCCGGTGAACGGATCTTCCGGCGCTTCCCGTGCCATGGCCACGGCGCGCTCGGCCATCGCGGTAAGCGTATCGGGGCGACTATCCGAACTGGATACGATTGCCTGCTGTTTGCCAAGGAAGACCCGCAGCCCTAGATCGGTCGCTTCCGAGCGTTCGGCATGTTCCAATGCACCACTACGTACTTCCACAGAAACGGATGAGCCATCAATTACTATGGCATCCGCTGCCTCGGCACCTGCCTTGCGGGCTGCATTCAGCAGCTCTTCACTGATTGTTTGAGGTGTTCGCGTCATGAGGCCTCCGGTCTTGTTGTTCTGGACCTAGCCTCGGATAGCCTGTCCCGCAAGGCCTGCAGCCCACTGGCTTTATGTGCCTCGGGCGGGAAAGGCCAGCGCAGCGGCCTTTCCCGATTTGATTGTCACTTGATACGCTGACCGTTAGCCAGGATCTGTCCATCCTCGGTAAACTCGATTTTCGAGTTCAACGTGTCCGGGCCTTCGCCCGGAACAGCCATCAGACCCATCATCATACGCGCGCCCAGCGCGTCGTTTTCCGACACAAAGCCCATGCCGATCAGCTTGTCCAGCAGGGCGTTGGCCCCAACAAGTTTCAAGTTGGCGACACCCGACGGGGCAGGCAGGCCATCAAACTCTTCCGTGTTGGAGTTGTCGAACGCAAAGTCGCCATCACCGCTCAATTGGGCTCCGACCAATGATACGAGAAGCTTGTTGATCTTCAGCGAATGCAGTTCGCCCGGAACGATATCAGATGTCTCAAGCTCTTCGACGGCTTCCGGGTCCATGAAATCGACCAGAACTTTGGCGGTGCCGGTTGCATCCAACGCGATGGTCGCCGGATCGCGCGGCAGCGCACTAGCAGGGTCGAACATGCTCCACAACACGTCGGACATGGTGAAATCCGTCAGGTTCATGCCAAACCCAAATGGCTGGATTTCTTCCGAGGCCTGCACCGGAAGCTCGAATTTCAGCCCTGCATTTGCCATCGCGATTTCGATTGGAAAAGGCAGATCCGACGTGGTGACGGCTAGTTTGGTGCTGTTCTGCGCAAGATCGTAGACAAGGCGCTGTGCATCGATGCTGCCGGTAAAGCTGCCTCCTTCGGAACTGCTGCTGAGCGAGAATGGCTCACCCTCGGCAGTGCCTGCCATTTCGGTGCTGCCCGAGGCGTATGTGAATGTACCTGAAGCGGCGAACCCGGCCTTGTAGATGTCTTCAATGTTGGCGACATCCATACCGGGTGGAATGATTGTATCGCCATCAAATTTCAAACCATCTATTTTACCGCTGATCCGGCCCGTGTCTTCACTTTCGGGCTCGTTGAAGGCCACATCATAGGACAGGCTGCTGGCCGTGAACTGCTGCGCGATATCGCGCATCTCGCCGATCTGCATCTGCGATGTGCCTGCGATTTCGTTCATCTGAACGTTCAAGGCAAACATGTCGCTGGATACGGTTTCGCCATCAAACTCCATCGAGTCCATCGACAGAGTCAGGCTGTTCGCCGTATAGTCATATGTCATGTTTTCGGGGGTACCCGAAACGACCATTTCCAAGGCGTCGTGAGCGTACATCAGATCAGCCGAAAATGTCTCGCCCTCGGCTTCACCCGAAATTGTCATCGGGAAGCTGGCAGGAAAGCCGATATTGACTGTACCGTCGCCATTTTCGGTCAACGTCATCTCGGGGATGACCATGTCGAAGGTGCCTTCGGTGTCCGGAATGGCCATGGCCATCGTCATGTTCGCGATGGTGGTGACGTTGCCGGAAACGCTCTGATCGCCAGTGACGTCATAGCCCATGCCGCCCAGATAAGCCTGCCAATCGGCCCAGACATCATTGGCGGTAACATCTGCAAAGGCGCCGTTGGTTGCAACAGCATAGGCCAAAGCTGCACCGCAGCTACGGCGAAGGAAAACAGTCATAAGAGAACCCTTCTTGATCAATTTGCCGGCATGGTCGTGCCTGTAGCGGCCAGCGTCAAGGGGGAAGGGGTAGACCAATTCCCCATTTGCAGGGTACGAGTTAAGACAATTTCAAATGCAGGGATTTAAACGATGCATATGCAAGGGAAAACGGTACTGATCACAGGGGCAAGCCGAGGCATCGGAGCGGAAGCCGGGCGCGTTTTTGCCGCAGCTGGGGCCAATGTGGCCTTGGTCGCCCGCAGCCGCGATCAGATTGACGCTCTGGCTGCGGCATTGGGTGAAAACGCCATGGCGCTGGCCTGCGACGTCAGCGATTTTTCCCAGGTTGAACAGACAGTTGCCGATTGCATCGACCGGTTCGGCAAGCTGGATGTGCTAATCGGGAACGCGGGCGTCATTGATCCGATCTTTCATCTGTCGAATGCCGACACCCGGGCCTGGAGCCAAGCAATCGACATCAACCTGAAAGGTGTCTTTTACGGAATGCGTGCCGTCCTGCCCATCATGCGGGCAGCAGGCGGCGGGACCGTTCTGACAGTCTCGTCCGGTGCCGCGTCGAATCCGGTCGAAGCCTGGAGCCACTATTGCGCATCAAAAGCCGGGGCCAAGATGCTGACCGAATGCCTGCATCTGGAAGAGGCGCATCACGGTATTCGCGCAATGGGCCTGTCCCCGGGAACTGTGGCCACAGATATGCAGCGGGTGATCAAGGCCAGCGGAATCAATCCAGTAAGTCAGCTGGATTGGGACGATCACATCCCCGCAGACTGGCCCGCGCGGGCGTTGATGTGGATGTGCTCGGCAGATGCGGATGAGTTCTTGGGGACCGAGATATCGCTGCGCAACGAAGACATCCGAAAAAGGGTCGGGCTGACGTGATCGAACTGACACAGGATGATGGGTTGTGGACCGTCACGTTGAACAATCCGGACAAGGCCAATGCGCTGACCTCAGCGATGCTAAGCGAATTGGTTCGCATCGCAGAGGCGGCGACCGAGGCACGTGCATTGATCCTGACGGGGGCGGGCCGGGTCTTCAGTGCGGGCGCCGATCTTGAAGAAGCGCGGGCGGGCCTTGCGACCTCCGATCTTTGGGAGAGGTTGTCGGGTGCCATTGCCGCCTTGCCCTGTCTGACGGTGGCCGCGCTCAACGGCACTTTGGCCGGTGGAGCCAACGGTATGGTGCTGGCCTGTGACCTGCGTATCGCAGTGCCCTCGGCCAAGTTCTTTTACCCGGTCATGAAGCTGGGATTCTTGCCGCAGCCCTCGGATCCCAAGCGGATGGCAGAGTTGATCGGTCCGGCCAGAACCCGGCTTATACTGATGGCTGGACAGAAGATTTCTGCAGAAGAAGCCTATAGTTTTGGGCTGGTTGATCGGGTGGTTGAGCCCGAACATTTGATACCAACTGCACAAGAACTTGTAGCCGACAGCCTGTCCGCAGATCCGTCGGTTGCTGCGGGCATAGCCGGATTGTGCCCATGAGGTTGGCCGCGCTCCGATTGCGGGTGGAGGACCCGGATGCGTTGGCGGCGTTTTATCGTGATGCGCTTGGCATGTCTGTCAGGGTTGAAGGCGCCAATCGTCGTCTTGGATATTCCGGTCAGGATGCCGATCTGTTGCTGATGCCGGGTGGCGGGGGCTACCGCCACGACCCGGGGCAGCGGTATTGGAAGATCGGGATCACGTTGCCGGATGTTGATCTTGTCGCAGCACACCTGCGCCAGAAGGGTATCCCGGTCAGCGCGCCGCGGCAGTTTCTGGATATCGGCTATATGTGCCATCTGAATGACCCCGAAGGGTTTGCCATTGAACTGCTGCAGCAGGATTTCGAGGGCAACCGACCGGTTGATGCTACAAGCCCGGACGCCCCCTTCGCGAAGGCCTGTATCGGCCAGATCACTTTGCGAACCGGCGATATTGTCGCCGAAGATGCGTTTTGCCGATCCATGGGACTGTCTTTGCTGTCTCTGCAGGATGTCGAACCTCACGGGTTCGATCTGCATTTCTATGCGTTCACCGCAGAGGAGCCTCCCAACCCCGATCTCTGGGCGGTTGAGAATCGCGAATGGCTGTGGAAGCGCCCATATACCACGTTGGAATACCAACACATCCCAAATGCCCGGTTTGCACCGGTGCCGGACTATCTTGGGATCGAAATTGAAGGGCTGGCTGACCCGAAAAAGGATGCATTCGGTGATCCCTGGCTTCCTGCCTGATCATCGCCCGCGTCGTTTTCCCGGCACTTTTGAGCGAAACCCCGGCGGGCGTTTGCGCACCCAATTCAGGAACTTCTCAAGCCTCGGATGTTTGCGCAGTGCATCGACAGTGTGGAAGTCACGCGCCAGTTCGGCCTCGGTCAGTGTCGCGTGGATCTCTTTGTGGCATATCTGATGCAATAAAACGGTGGGTCCGCCCTTGCCTCCCTTAAGCTTTGGGATCAGATGGTGCAGGCTTCCACCACCTTCGGGGATCGGACGGTTGCAGAGCGGGCAGATCGGATCGGAATTTGCCATGACCTAACTTCGCGCTGATGCGTGTACAGGGCAAGAGGGACACAATGGCGCAATCCATGGTTATCGGGGCAGGACCAGCGGGGCTAATGGCCGCCGAACAGCTTGCCGCCGCCGGGCACGAGGTTGTAGTGGCCGAAGCCATGCCGTCTGTCGCGCGTAAATTCCTGATGGCGGGGAAGTCCGGCCTGAACCTGACCAAGGATGAGCCTTTTGACATGCTTATGGGCGCATACGGGGATGCAAAGGATTGGTTGCATCCGATGATACAAGCGTTTGACGCACAGGCGGTGAAGGCTTGGGCCGGTGATCTTGGGCAAGAGATGTTCACGGGCTCTACCGGGCGCGTGTTTCCGAAAGTCATGAAGGCCTCACCCTTGCTGCGGGCTTGGCTGGCCAGATTGGATCAGGCCGGTGTTCAGATCAGGACACGCTGGCGCTGGCAGGGATGGCAAGGTGGGGCTTTGGCTTTTGACACGCCAGATGGCATGCAGTTTTGCTCGCCCGGCGCGACGGTTTTGGCATTGGGGGGTGCCAGCTGGGCGCGGTTGGGTTCGGATGGGGCTTGGGCCCAATGGCTTGCAGACAGCGGAGTTGATCTAACACCGTTTGCACCGGCTAACGCCGCTCTGTCAGTCGATTGGAGCCCCTATATGCAGCCACATTTTGGCGCGGCGCTCAAGTCGGTGCGGTGGATGGCGGGCGATCTGGATAGCCGTGGTGAGGCCACTATTTCCGCAAAAGGCCTGGAAGGTGGCGGTATGTATGCCCTGACCCCTGCGCTGCGGACGGGGGCGCCGCTGTTTGTTGATCTGGTCCCGGATGTGACGGCTGAAGGGATGCAGGCGCGATTGGACGCGAAGAAATCAAAGGCAACGCTTTCGCATTGGTTGAAGAATGGTCTGCGTCTGTCTCCGCAAAAGATCGCTTTGTTCCACGAAATGACTAAGGGCCGCGCATTGAAGCAAACGCAATGGATCGGTGCGCTGAAAAACCTGCCCATCAGGTATGCTGGGCTACGCCCGATGGATGAGGCGATCTCAACCGCTGGCGGGGTAGCATCGGGTGCCGTGGACAGCGGTTTGATGCTGACTGCATGTCCGGGCGTTTTTTGCGCGGGCGAGATGCTGGATTGGGAAGCCCCGACCGGTGGTTATCTTCTGACCGCCTGTCTGGCGACGGGACGTTGGGCCGGTCAGTCGGCGGCAACGTGGTTGGCGCGCTAGGCCTTAACCCGATCGGGCCAGCATCGCCAGTCGGATCATTGCACGCTCTACCAGTGCCATCGCAGGTGCGGTTTGACCTGCCGAGCGCAAGGATAGGTCCGTATCTGTAAGGACGGTTAAAGCGGTCTGCAGCTTGGGCGCCCCCCATCCCTGAGCTTGCCTCAGGATCCGGTCACGTCGTTTGCCATAGACCGGAGGGCGCAGCTTGCCGATTCCCTGCGCCGCGCCTTCAGGGTCGGATGCGCAGGCATAGAGCGTTCGGAAATGCCGCGTCGCCCCAATACACAAGGTGACCCCGTTGGTGCCCTGCGCCTGCAGGCGTCGGATAAGGGGGCCGATTTCCTGTGCCCGGCCTTCGGCAACGACGTTCAATACATCATCCAGCGCCGCCTCGGTCGACCGCGGCGCACAGGCTTCAATGTCTTCAATCGTCAGTTCACCGGCGTCACCGCGTTTGTAAAGCGACAGTTTATCAACTGATTGAGTGAAATCACCAGGGCTGAGCGCCATCGCAAGTTCGCTAAGCGCCGACATCGAATCGCGCGGAATATTCTTCAATCCGGCTTGCGCCAGAATGCGCTCCACCTCGGCACGCGAGGGCGGGTCATCGTAGATGCCAACAGCGTATGCGGCAGGGTTCGCTTCGAAAGCTTTGCGGATTTTCGAGCTGGGTTTGAGCTGCCCGGCCGTCACGATGATCTGTGCATCGCCATGATCCCAGTCTTCAAGGGCTGTGAGAATCGCAGGCGCTGCGACATCGGTGGCGTCTTCAACAAACACCGCGCGGGGACCGGGGAAAAATCCGACAGCCTTGACCGCGTCCAGCAACAGGGCCGGATCGCTGCGTAGATCGCTTCCGGGAATGCGGGTCAGGCGCATTTCCTCTTCGGCGCCAGGTCCCAGCAAAGCCGCCAGCACCTGTTGACGCTTCAACGCAACGCGCATCGCGTCCGCCCCGTAGATCAGCAATCCGGCTTTGTCCGCGTCCGGCTTGGAAAAATACCCTTCAGCCTCACGCGGGCTCAACTTCATGTGGACAGGCCCGGCGTGGCGTAAAGGCGGTTCACGATCTGATCGGCTAGAATCACCATCAGCCGCTCGGTCGCATCACGCTCATCGGCCAGCGTCGACACAGTTGAGCCCGCAGCAGAATAGCCGACAAATTCGGTAACGTTGCCCGAGGCGATGATTTGCCCGGTCGCATTGGATTTCAGCGCATAAGTCGCGTTCCCGTCGATGGTGTAGCGATTGGTTTCATTTGCTGTGGTGATCGAGGCCCTGCGGGTGACCGTCGAAACCCCCACATCCAGCTTGTATTCGTTGCCCGAGGTCGCGCTTCGACCTAATTTGCGTTCCAGATTCTGAACAAGCAGAAAGCTTTCGACGGTATTCGGCGCTGACACCTCGACCTTGCCATCCAAGGCCGAGCCTGATCCTCCGGGCGCATAGACCGGCTCGAACCCGCAAGCGGCGAGCGCCAGCGGCATCAATAACAGGGTTCTGCGATCAAACGACGACATTAACGATCCGGCCCGGAACAACGATCACTTTCTTCGGTGCAGCGCCATCTAGCGCCTTTTGCACAGCTTCGGTGCTGAGGGCGATTTTTTCAACCTCTGCTTTATCCAGATCTTTGGCTACGCTGATCTCGGCCCGACGCTTGCCGTTGATCTGAATCGGCAGGGTTATGGTGTCATCGATCAGCATCGTCTCATCCGCGATGGGCCAAGGCGCGGTTGCAACCAGGCCTTCTCCGCCCAGCATCTGCCAAAGTTCTTCGGACAAGTGTGGCGTCATCGGCGACATCAGCTGCGCCAATGTCTTGGCTGCCTCGCGCTTGACTGCAGAGCCCGCTTTGGATTTGGCAAGCGTGTTAGTGAATGCATAAAGCTTTGCGATAGATGCGTTAAAGCCAAAGGATTCGACCCCGCCCGATACGTCATGAATGGCTTTGTGCATCTCACGTAGCAGCGTTTCGTCATCTGCAGTGGCCGGCAGATCCGATTCTGCGATTTCTGCGGCGATGCGGTGCACGCGGCTGAGATGTTTGAACGCGGCTTCGGCGCCCGACGCGGTCCATTCCACGTCGCGCTCAGGTGGGGAGTCGGACAGAACAAACCAGCGCGCAGTATCCGCACCAAAGGCCGAGATGATGCTGACCGGATCGACGACGTTCTTTTTCGACTTGGACATTTTGGCTGAGGGGATGATTTCAACCACGGTGCCGTCGGTCAGTTTGCCGTCGGTCACGTCTTCGGGCAGGTGATAGACCGGGCGACCGTTGGCGTCGCGTGTCTGATAAATTTCATGAGTCACCATGCCTTGAGTAAACAGCGCGTTGAACGGCTCAATCGCTTTCTTCGGCAAATGACCAGTGATGTTCATCGCCCGTGCGAAGAAGCGCGAATAGAGCAGGTGCAGAATCGCATGCTCGATCCCACCGATATATTGGTCGACATTCATCCAATACTCGGCTTCGGCAAGATCGGTGGGTGTTTCAGCGCGCGGGGCGGTGAAACGGGCGAAGTACCACGACGAATCGACAAACGTGTCCATCGTGTCAGTTTCCCGCTTGGCTGGAGCGCCGCAGGAAGGGCAAGGGGTGTCGCGCCAGCTGGGGTGGCGGTCCAGCGGGTTGCCGGGGATCGAAAAATCTATGGGTTTGCTGTTGCCGTCATCATAAGGCAGCTCGATCGGCAGATTATCTTTCTTCTCGGGGACCGTGCCGCATTGATCACAATGCACAACAGGAATCGGGCAGCCCCAATAGCGCTGGCGGCTGAGCCCCCAATCGCGCAGGCGGTATTTGGTAACACCTTCACCCCAACCGGCCTTTTCGGCGAAATCAACGGTGGCATTGATGGCCTCGTCACCCGTTGCCTCGGTGAGACCCGCAAAATGATTCACCCAGCGGACTTTCTCGGTTTTTGGTGGAACAAACGCGATCTTGTCGACCGGAGTGTCATCATCCAGTGCAAAGAATGTGTCGACCACAGGCAGGCCGTATTTGCGACAGAAATCGAGGTCACGTTGATCATGAGCTGGGCAGGCAAAAATGGCGCCGGTGCCATAGTCCATTAGGATAAAGTTGGCGATCCAAACCGGCAGCTCCCAGCTGGGGTCGAGTGGATGTTTTACACGTATGCCGGTGTCATAACCCAGCTTTTCGGCGGTTTCGATCGCCTCTTCGGTGGTGCCGCCCTTGCGGCATTCAGCAACGAATTCAGCGACTTTCGGGTTTTCTGCCTCAAGCTGCTTGGCAATCGGATGATCGGGCGAGATGCCAACAAACGACGCGCCCATCAGCGTATCGGGCCGTGTCGTGTAGACGGTGATCGGCTCACCTCCATCGGTGCGTTCGAACCCGAATTGCAGGCCACGGGACTTGCCGATCCAGTTCTCTTGCATCAGGCGCACCTTGGCGGGCCAGTTATCCAGCGTATCCAGCGCGTCGAGCAGTTCCTCGGAATAATCGGAAATCTTGAAAAACCACTGAGTCAACTCGCGACGCTCAACCAAGGCGCCTGAACGCCAGCCACGGCCGTTTTCTACCTGTTCATTGGCCAAAACGGTCATATCGACTGGGTCCCAGTTCACCACGGCGTTCTTGCGATAAACCAGACCGGCCTCGAGCATATCTAGGAACAAAGCCTGCTGCTGGCCGTAGTATTCCGGATCACAGGTGGCGAATTCACGAGACCAGTCGATCGACAGGCCCAGCGGCTTCATCTGTCCGCGCATGTCGGCGATATTGCCGTAGGTCCAATCTTTGGGGTGGCCGCCGCTGGCCATTGCGGCATTTTCCGCAGGCATCCCGAACGCGTCCCAGCCCATCGGGTGCAGCACGTTATGACCGGTTGCGAGCTTGTGGCGGGCGATCACGTCACCCATCGTGTAGTTGCGTACATGCCCCATGTGGATACGGCCAGACGGGTAGGGGAACATCTCAAGCACATAGTATTTCGGCTTGTCCGCCTTGTGATTGGCGGTGAAGATTCCGGCCTTGTCCCAGGCCTCCTGCCATTTTGCTTCGATTTCGTTGGCCGAGTAGCGAGACATCATGCGGTCCTTCGTGAATGAAAACGCCGGGTAGGAACCCGGCGTGGTAATAGTGTGATTTTTGTCGGGTTTCTAGAACTTGTTGTCCGCAATGCGTAGCTGACGCGCGCGAGACAGGATCGCATCTTCGACGGCGCGCGACGTTGCAGCGCTGACCGGAGAACCGCCACTGGTCTGAAGAGCTACGGATAAGGAACGCGCTTCCAAAGCAGGATCACTGATGTGAACTGTCGCGCGATAGGAACGCCCGCCGCCGGGCGGTGTGCCATAACCCGTTACGATCACTCCGGTAAACGGATCGACCTCTTGGATCGGTAAGAAATTCAATACATCCAGCGATGCGGCCCACAGATAGCGATTTACCTGAGTGACCTGCTCTGAGGTGTTCGGGCCAAATACATCCCAAATCGTCGAACGATTCGGGTCATTCAGTTCGCGTTCCTCTGTCGAGCTGCCATCAGCGGTCAACACACTTGCATCGCCAGGCGGTGGCCCTCCGCAGGCTGATAAGGCAGCCGTTACCATGATCAAACCTGGAATCGTAATACGGCGCATCGTTGGAAGGTCCCGTGTCACTTGTTTTGCTCTGTCGAGTGATACTCCTAGACAAGGACCCGTACAGCAACAACCCTATTCTTTTATGATCGACTCGCGCGAACCGCACGATCCGTTGAATTCGACTGTGGCATCCTTGCACCAATTTGGGCCGAATGACGTCTTTGCGTTTATGCCAAGCTTGCGCAACGGGGGCAAAAAAAGCGAAACGGTGTCCGTGCTGAGACGCGTGCTTTGCATGTGTCGAGTAGAAAATCTTTGAAACCGAGGGAAACAAGATGAAAAAAGTTCTCTTCGCAACGACCGCACTGATTGCAACCGCAAGTGTTGCAGCGGCCGAAGTAAAGTTCAGCGGTTACGGCCGCTTTGGTCTGGGATACCTGGAAGACCGTACAGGTACCGTTGACGCAATTGGTGGTGGTGAAGCGACCGGCGTAGAAACCGACGAAACCATTCTGGTCTCGCGCTTCCGTCTGAACATCGACGGAATCGTTGAAACTGACGGTGGCGTTCGCTTCGAAGGCCGTGTTCGTCTGCAGGCAGACGAAGATGCCGGCAACGGCGAAGCAAACTCTGCTGGCCTGAACGGCGCACGCTTCTCGGTCATCTTCGGTGGTCTGCGTGTTGACGCCGGTAACGTAGCCGGTTCGTTCGACAACTTGGCAAACTACTACGGTAACGAGCCTGGCCTGGAAAGCTTCATTGGTCAGTACTCGGGCGTCGACTATGACTTCCTGGCGTACTCGTCGACCGGTTCGGGCGCAAACGCTGTGTTCTTCCAGTACGCAGTTGGCGACTTCGCCTTCGGCGCGTCGTATGACCAGCGCACATTTGCTGACGAAGCTGTTGCCGGTGCGGACACTGATGATGCAGACCGCTGGGACATCAGCGCGACCTACACCTTCGGTAACGTAACTGCCGCTCTGGCCTACGGTCAGACCAGCGGTCTGGGCGACGCCGACAAGCAGAGCCTGACCGTTCTGACCCTGGGTGCAGAATTCGGTGACTTCTCCGGTACTCTGTTCGTCGCAGACGATGACGTTGCAAACGATGACCGCAACGGCACCGCATACGGTCTGTCGGCAGCCTACAACCTGGGCGCGGCAACCACTCTGACCTTCGCTTACGGTGACGGTTCGGCAGACGACGATCTGCAGCAGTACGGCATCGGTGCCATCTACGACCTGGGTGGCGGTGCATCGCTGCGCGGTGGTATCGGCAACCAGAAGCGTGGCGACGGCGACAGCCAGCTGCGTGCCGACTTTGGTGCTCAGTTCAACTTCTAAGTTGATCTGAACCACAAGGTTCAAGGGCAGGTCTTCGGACCTGCCCTTTTCTTTTGCCGCCACATGGTGTTTTGCTGCTGCAAACGCAGAATGAGGGACCCATGTCGCTGCAAGAAATCACCGATCGAATAGCCAAAGCTGAATCTGCGGCAGGACGCGCCGAAGGCTCGGTGCAATTAATCGCGGTTTCCAAGGTGCAACCTAACGACCGGGTCGAAGCCGTATTGAAGCAGGGCCACCGGTGTTTCGGAGAAAACCGTGTGCAGGAAGCCGCTGGCAAATGGCCTGCATTTCGCGAGAGTTTTCCGGACATCGATCTGCATCTGATCGGTCCATTGCAAACAAACAAGGCACGGCAGGCGATTGAGCTTTGCAATGCCATCCATTCAGTTGATCGACCAAAGCTCGCCAAAATATTGGCGCGATTGGCGCAAGAGATGGGTAAGTGCCCTGATCTTTTTATACAGATCAACACAGGCGAAGAGGATCAGAAAGCCGGTACTCTTCCACAAGATGCTGATGCGTTCATTGCAGAATGCCGCGGCATGGACCTGCCCGTCCGAGGTTTGATGTGCATTCCACCGGTTGAAGAGGAGCCCGCGCTGCACTTCGCGCTATTAGCAAAAATCGCAGAGCGGAATGGGCTGGAGGGTTTGTCGATGGGAATGAGCAGTGATTTTGAATCGGCAATCGCCTTGGGTGCCACACACGTCCGTATTGGGTCTGCCATATTCGGGGCGCGGGTTAAGCCTCAGGGATGATCAGCCGTGTGCCCGGCGTGATTTTTTGGGCAATCCAACGTAGGTGGTCGCGCCTGAATGCGATGCAGCCTTCGGTCGGAAACCGTGGGCGTCGCCATTGATGCAGGAAGATGGCCGATCCCCGGCTGGGTTCTGAATTGGGATAGTTCCAATCGGTTATCAAGATCAGGTCATAAAGCGGATCTGGGCGACGCAGTTTTTCGTGACTGAAATCATGAGGCGCCCGCACCAAATGGTTATACGCATCGTCCTCTACGTCGTCTGACCATAAATCGCGCGGTCCGATCGGTCGTGCCCAATGCGCCGGCCGTGGCATTCGGTCTGCGCGATAGAGCATACCCACAATGTGATGCACACCTGTTGGTGTTGTTCCGTCACCTTCCTGCTTGGTTGGGCTCAAGCCCCCTTTGCCTATAGCGCAGGGGAACAGGTGCCCGAGAAACCGAATGCCACGTGGTGTAAGAACCAGATCGCTTGGTGTCACAGCAGGTGGCCTGACTTTGCCGCTTTGGTCGCCAGATACGCGCGGTTGAAATCTGTTTCACCTACTTTCAACGGAACACGTTCGGTGACGGCGATACCTGTGCGTTCCATCATCGCGATTTTTGCAGGGTTGTTGGTCAGCAGACGGACCGAATTGAAGCCCAGCGATTTCAGGATATCCGAGCCGAGCCTGAAATCCCGTTCATCGTCTTCGAATCCAAGCCGGTGATTGGCCTCGACTGTGTCAAATCCCTGATCCTGAAGAAAATAGGCGCGCATTTTGTTGGCGAGCCCGATCCCACGTCCTTCCTGATTCAGATAGAGCAGGACACCCGCACCCTCGTCCCCCATCTGGGCCAAGGCCCCGCGCAGTTGCGGGCCACAGTCACATTTCAGGCTGCCCATGAGATCGCCCGTGAAACAGGCCGAATGCAGCCGCGCGAGGACGGGCTTGTCGCGGTCAGGGCGACCGATTTCAACCGCATAGTGTTCTTCTCCACCATCTTCGGGGCGGAATACATGTAGGCGCCCGGCCTCCGACACTTCCATCGGCAGGCGTGCGGCGACGACAGGGTGCAGAGCGCTGCGATCTGTCAGATGTGGCGCGGCCCGGGCATGGTCAATGCAGGTCAGACCATGATCTGCCGCAAATTCGCGCCCGTCTCGAATTGGGGCGACGACGGCGGCCGGAAGCAAGTGCGCCGACTTGGCCAGCGCAATAGCGATCCGGTGCAGATTTGCGCTGCCTTGTCGTTCGGTCATCAGCGGGCCCTTCATCGGGGCGTTCAGATCATCGGACGGGTCGGCCACCGCCTGCACCCAGCTCAGCCCAGCATCCGCCGGGATCATGACACGAGCAAGATCGCCGTCATATGCACGCGCTTTAAGTGTTTCAGCGCGCCGAACCGTGATGGCGACAACGGGATCCCCGCCCAAGCCGCGCAAATCGGCCAACCTTTGCGGGCTCAGGGTCTCGGTGGCGAATGCGAGTACTCCAAATCCCAGTTCGTCGGTCAGAACAACGGGAACACCCATACGCAGGTCAGCCCGCGCCCGTGCCAGCAATTCGGTGATGTCGGGAGTGAGACTCATGCAGTTTACCTTGAAACGATCAGACCCTGTCCTACCCCGATCACTGGAAAATGTGAAACATTTCCTCGGCGTCAGACACGAGGGCGTGAGACGACTGCAGTAAATCTTGCTGATTGCATTCTTCATACGCAAGTGATGGAAAAGGCTTAGGAGGACCGTACATGGCTCAGCTCAAGAAAATCCTGCTGGTGGATGACGACGAAGACCTGCGCGAAGCGCTCAGCGAGCAACTTGTCATGACCGAAGACTTTGACGTGTTCGAGGCGTCCGATGGCGCGTCGGCAATGGAACGCGCGCGCGAAGCAATATACGATCTGGTGATTCTGGATGTCGGCCTGCCGGATACCGATGGCCGCGAGCTGTGTCGCCTGATGCGCAAGCAGGGCGTCAAAAGCCCGGTGCTGATGCTGACTGGGCACGACAGCGATGCTGACACGATCCTGGGCCTTGATGCTGGCGCTAATGATTATGTCAGCAAGCCTTTCAAATTTCCGGTTCTTCTGGCCCGGATTCGGGCCCAACTGCGCCAGCATGAACAATCCGAGGATGCGGTCTTTGTTCTGGGGCCCTACACCTTCAAACCGGCCATGAAGATGCTGATGACCGAAGATGATCGCAAGATCCGCCTGACCGAGAAAGAGACTAACATTCTCAAGTTCCTCTATCGATCAACTGACGGCGTTGTTGCACGTGATGTTCTGTTGCACGAAGTCTGGGGTTACAACGCGGGCGTTACAACACACACGCTTGAAACCCATATCTATCGTCTGCGTCAGAAGATTGAACCCGACCCGTCGAATGCACGCCTTTTGGTCACAGAATCGGGCGGATATCGCCTTGTTGCTTGACTAATGGTGGATTGACTTGGATCAAAGTGATACTCTGTAGGTATCTTTAGATTACTCCCAACCCGCGCATGTCCGGGTTATGACATGCACCTCCCTGTTGGACTGCCGGGCCTGATGGCCCGGCTTTTTTTGTCGAGTGCAACTGTATCGTGCAGGGCGATAACGGCACCGGGCATCCGATTTCATTCAATGAAATCGGACCGGAAACTTTGCAAGTTTCCGTAACCGCCGGGTCAGGCAACATTGCTTTGTTTTTCGATGGCACCTCGCTTGGCGCCACGCTAACCTGCGGCAACTTCGACAAAGGAACCCCCGGATATGCCCTTCACCCTTGCCACATGGAACATCAATTCGGTCCGCCTGCGCGAGCCTATCGTTCTGAAATTGCTGCAGGAAGAGGCGCCGGATGTGCTGTGTCTACAGGAATGCAAATCGCCGGTCGACAAAATCCCGACCGAAGGGTTCGCCGAGCTGGGCTATACGCATATGATTGCGCGGGGCCAGAAGGGGTATAACGGCGTCGCCATACTGTCGCGCCTTCCGCTTGAGGAAGTAGGGGATAAGGATTTCGCGGGTCTGGGTCATGCGCGACACATTGCGGGGCGGTTGGAGAATGGCGTGACCATTCATAATTTCTATGTCCCCGCTGGGGGCGACGTGCCGGATCGCGAAGTGAACGAGAAGTTTGGCCAAAAGCTGGAATACCTCGCTGACATGCGCGATTGGTTCCATGCGGAAAAGCCGAAAAAGTCCATTCTGGTGGGCGATCTGAATATTGCGCCCCGCGAAGATGATGTCTGGTCGCACAAGCAGTTGCTGAAGGTGGTTTCACATACGCCGATCGAGGTTGAAACGCTGGCCGAGACTCAGGATGCAGGTGGCTGGGTCGATATCACCCGGCAGGATATTCCCGAGGGCCAGCTATACAGCTGGTGGTCTTATCGGGCACGAGATTGGGATGCCGCCGACAAGGGACGCAGGCTGGATCATGTCTGGGCTACGCCCGATATCTCGAACGCGGGTCATTCCAGCCGCATTCTGCGCGACGCGCGCGGATGGGAAAAACCCAGTGATCACGCCCCGGTATTTGCCACGTTTGACGTCTGACCGAAGCAAATTCGCCGAACTCTCCCCTTGGTTTCTGCCGCATTGGACTGCATATAGGGCGCAAGTTCGAACCAGAGAGTATAAGCCATGGACCTTCTGAACGGCGCAGGCAGCCCCCAAGCCACTGATCTGATTAAAGACGGGACCGAGGCCACCTTTATGGCCGATGTGGTCGAAGCCTCACAAGAGACGCCGATCATCGTTGACTTCTGGGCGCCTTGGTGCGGCCCCTGCAAAACGCTGGGCCCGGCGTTGGAAGAGGCCGTGACCGCTGCCAAGGGTGCGGTCAAGATGGTCAAGATCAACGTGGACGAAGCGCAGATGATTGCAGGACAACTGCGCATCCAGTCGATTCCGATGGTCTATGCATTTCACAAAGGCCAACCGATCGACGGGTTTCAGGGCGCTTTGCCAGGGTCCGAGATCAAGGCCTTCATAGATCGTGTGATCGAAGCCGCGGGCGGTGAAAGCCCGGGTGGTCAACTAGATGATGCTGTGCAAGCTGCCGAAGAAATGTTGACCGAGGGGGCCGCTGTAGACGCGGCACAGACTTTTGCCGCCATACTGGGTGAAGACCCCAATCACGCTGCCGCTTATGGCGGGTTGGTGCGCGCGCATATTGCATCGGGGGATCTGGATCAGGCTGAGGCGATCCTCAATGGTGCGCCTGCCGAGATTTCCACTTCACCCGAGGTTGAAGCGGCCCATGCGCAACTGGAATTGGCCAAGCAGGCTGCAGATGCTGGTCCGGTAGGTGAGTTGACTGCAACAGTTGAGGCCGAGCCAGACAACCATCAAGCCCGTTTCGATCTGGCGCAGGCCCTGCATGCCAATGGCGATGTCGAAGAGGCAGTGGCTCAACTGTTGGAATTGTTCCGCCGCGATCGCGAGTGGAATGATGGGGCAGCAAAGGCGCAGCTCTTCACAATTTTCGATGCGCTCAAGCCCAATGACCCGATTGTTCTGAACGGGCGGCGCAAGCTCAGCTCGATGATATTTGCCTAATCTCCGATCAGAACTAAACTCGGGTACATGATGCATCCTGCCGATTTGCCGGAAACGGTATCCGTTTTCCCTTTGCCCGGAGCGCTGCTGCTGCCACGGTCTCGCCTGCCGCTGCATATTTTTGAGCCGCGCTACCTACAGATGCTGGACGACGCGCTGAAAACGCAAGAACGCCTGATCGGGATGGTGCAACCGAATACCTGTCAGGGCGACGAAACCAAGCTGCACCAGATCGGCTGCGCTGGACGGGTCACCCAGTTTTCCGAGACCGAAGATGGCAGGTATCTGATTACGCTGACGGGAATCTCTCGGTTCAGGGTCAAATCAGAGTTGGACAGTTTCACCCCGTATCGCCGGGTTTCGGTGTCCTGGGACGGGTTTGACCGTGATCTGGGCAAGGCCGAGGTGGATGACGGTTTTGATCGGAACAGGTTCCTGCGGCTGTTGGAACGGTTTTTTTCGTCCCGTCAGTTGTCCACCGATTGGGACACAATGAAAGATGCCGATGATGAGCTTTTGGTCAATTCCCTGTCCATGATGCTGGAATTTGACCCGGAGGAAAAGCAGGCTTTGCTTGAGGCCCCTTGCTTACGCACCCGGCGCGAAACCTTGGTGACACTAATTGAATTCGCCATGCGCGGCGGATCGAATGAGGAAAAACTGCAATGAGCGATACCGAACACGCCTTTGACCGCCATATGCTTGAGGCGTTGATTTGTCCGCAGACCCACACGACGCTGCACTATGATGCCGAACGGCAAGAGCTGGTGTCAAAAGCCGCCGCTCTGGCCTTTCCAATCCGCAACGGTATTCCAGTGATGCTAGTGGATGAGGCCCGAGAGCTGGACTAGATCGGGTGTCCCTGCAGCAGTTTCGGCAGGTCTCCGGTCAGACCTGCAGCCTCGCGCACGAAACCTCGGCGCAGCCCGGGCAGCGATCCGACGATACCCATTCCAATATCCCGACCTATGCGGAGCAGGGGATTATCGTTCGAAAACAGCTTGTTGAACATATCAGTCGCCATCGCAAGCGAGGCTGTGTCGAACCGGCGCCACTCTTGATAGCGCTCCAGCACAAGCGTTGATCCGATATCCTCGCCACGTCGTCCCGCAAGGGTCAGAACCTCGGCCAATGCACCGACATCACGCAGACCTGCGTTCAGGCCTTGCCCGGCGATGGGGTGCATGCCATGGGCGGCGTCTCCGACCAAAGCCAACCGGTCCGAGATGAAGGAATTGGCGATGGTCAGGTTCAACGGGTATGTGAACCGGTCACCCTGCAGGCGGATATCCCCCAGGAAATCGCCAAAGCGCGGGCGCAGAACTTGTAGGTAATCTGCCTCGGGCAGCGCATTGATCTGCGCGGACGTCTCAGTGCGTTCGCTCCAGACGATGGAACTGCGGTTCCCGGTCAGCGGCAGAATCGCCAACGGGCCGGGGGGCATGAAGAACTGATGGGCGATACCGAGATGCGGTAGCTCGTGTTCAATGGCGCAGACCAGAGCGGTCTGGCCATAGTCCCAGCCGGTTCGCTTGATTCCGGCGCGCATAGCGGTCCCGCTGCGGCGGCCATCGCAACCCACCAGAAGGCTGCCGGACAAGGTGGACCCGTCATCCAGTGTAAGTGTTGCCCCGTTTGCCGAGATGTCCTGAGACACGACCGTTTTGCCGCTGATTTCGGTAATCCCGTCTTGTTCGGTCATGGCCTCCAGAAAAGCCCGCCGCAGGTGGCGATCTTCAACCATATAGCCCATCGGGCCTTCTTCGATCTCGGCATGGTCGAAATGCATAAAGAACGGGGAAGGTCCGGCACCGGCATGACCATCCGTTACCTTGATCTCCAGCATCGGCTGGGCGCGCTCTTCCACCTTTTCCCAAACGCCTATCGCGTCGAGCAGACGTTGCGACGCCAATGCCAGCGCATAGGCGCGCCCGTCGAAGGCCGCATTCTTGCGTACTTTCTCTGCCAGAGCGTCAACAACCGTGACTGAATGCCCGGTCTGGGCCAGCGCCAGCGCAAGTGCAGGGCCATTCAGGCCACCACCAACGATCAGGATATCGGATCTGTGTTCCATGTGCTGCAATATGCGCGCCCTTTCGGGATTGTCCATGTGCGGTCCTGTCGCTACCGTCCGATCACGGAATTACTCGGGAGGGGACCGGATGCAAGACTGGCTGACCATGACGGCATGTGATTTGGGCCGTGGTATCGGAATGGGGCAGATTGATCCGGTTGAACTGACAGAAACTTATCTGAGCGCGATTGACGCCCATCCACATCGCGATCGGATCTATGCCCGGGTGACCCACGATCGCGCCCGCGCCGAGGCCCTTGCGGCGCAAGAGCGGGCCAAGCTTGGCCTGCGTCGGTCTTTGTTGGATGGCGTCCCGATCAGCTGGAAAGACCTGTTTGACACGGCAGGCGTAGGGACCGAGGCCGGTTCGGCCCTGTTGGAAGGCCGCGTGCCCGAATCCGATGCGCAGGTGGTGCGGAACGCGACCGCGATGGGTACGGTCTGTCTGGGTAAAACGCATATGAGCGAATTGGCGTTCTCGGGTTTGGGTCTAAACCCTGTGACGGCTACGCCTCCATGCGTGAATGACGAAGACGCAGTGCCGGGCGGCTCATCTTCAGGTGCAGGAGCTTCGGTGGCTTGGGGGCTTGCTGCAGGCGGCGTTGGCTCGGACACGGGTGGATCGGTGCGGATTCCCTCGGCCTGGAACGATCTGGTGGGGCTGAAAACCACGGCGGGGCGCGTTAGCCTTGAGGGCGTCGTGCCGCTATGTCTGAAATTCGATACCGTTGGGCCGCTGGCGCGATCAGTTGAGGACGCCGCACATATGCTTGCCGCGCTTGAGGGCACCGCCCCGGCTGATCTGCGCGGGGCGTCATTGATCGGTCGCCGCTTTGCTGATTTGCAGAACGTCGCCAAGGACGATCTGCGCGAAGCTCCAGCCAACGCCTATGATGATGCGCTGGCGCGCCTGAAAGAGGCCGGGGCCGAGATCGTTCCGCTTGACGTGCCTGAGCTGAACGAAGCGATGAGCCTGTCGGGTGTGCTCTATACAACCGAAGCCTACGGCTTGTGGCGAGATGTGATCGAAGCGAACCCCGAGGCGATGTATCCCGAAATCCTTGAACGGTTCCGAATGGGCAAGGCCTATTCCGGCCCCGATTACGTGGCCGCTTGGTCGAAACTAACCGCTTGTCGACAGGCTTGGGATGCGGCCACTGCGGGCTTTGACGCCGTGCTTGCGCCGACGGCCCCGATCCTACCGCCCAATCTCGACCGGTTGATGAATGATCATGACTACTATGTTACCGAAAATCTCTTGGCTCTCCGCAACACCCGGATCGGCAATCTGATGGGGCTTGCGGCACTGACTTTGCCCACGGGAACACCCGGTTGCGGGCTGATGATGTTGGGCTATCCGGGGTCGGAAGAGGCCTTGTTACGGCTCGGGTCGGCAGCCGAAAGCGCTTTGACCTGAATGCCACAATCCCCTGATTCGGCACCTCTTTGTCTGGACGAAGCCCGGGTCGATCTGTAATCTGCCATAAAACGGGGCGCAAAATGACCCCGAAATTGAGGCAGTATCATGAATTTCCCCGAGCGGTTTTCGAACCTACCGGAATACGCATTTCCGCGTCTACGCGCCCTGTTGGATCATCATCAGCCGGGTGGTGAAGTCGTTCACATGACCATTGGCGAGCCCAAGCATGATTTCCCTTCTTGGGTGACTGACGTGATCATGGAAAACGCCGCCGGGTTTCAGGGATATCCCCCAAACGAAGGCTCACCTGAATTGCGCGCAGCGATCACGGGTTGGATCAACCGCCGCTATGGTGTGTCGATGGATGCAGATGCCAATGTGATGGCACTGAACGGTACGCGCGAGGGTCTTTATAACGCTGCAATGGCGCTCTGCCCTGAGCAGAAAAATGGGCAGCAACCGATCATTCTGTGCCCGAACCCCTTCTATCAGGTCTACATGGTTGCCTCGATTTCGGTCGGTGCGCAGCCATATTTCGTGCCGGCAACCGCTGCCACTGGTCATTTGCCAGACTATGCAGGCCTGCCCGAAGAGGTTCTGAACCGTACTGCTGTAGCCTATATCTGCTCGCCCGCGAACCCTCAGGGGGCGGTCGCCTCGCGCGATAACTGGGTCGAACTGATTCAATTGGCTGAAAAGTACGATTTTCGCATCTTTGCCGATGAATGCTATTCCGAAATCTACCGCGACGCCGCGCCGGTTGGCGCGCTAACCGTTGCGCAAGAACTGGGTGCTGACCCCGAACGTGTCACGCTGTTCAACTCTCTGTCCAAGCGGTCGAACTTGGCCGGGCTGCGGTCGGGGCTGATCGCAGGTGGACCTGAAACAATCAGCCGTGTCAAACTGTTGCGCAGCTATGCGGGTGCCCCTTTGCCCGCCCCGCTGCAGGCCGCCGCCGCCAAGGTTTGGGCGGATGAAGCGCATGTGCAGGAAAACCGCGCGCTGTATCAGGAGAAATACGCCGTAGCGGATGAGGTTTTCGCAGGCGTACAAGGCTACATGCCGCCCGAGGCCGGGTTCTTCCTGTGGCTGCCGGTCGAAAACGGTGAAGAAACCGCATTGAAGCTTTGGCAGGAAACCGGTGTTCGGGTTCTGCCGGGCGCATATCTTTCTCAAGGTGATCCGGGGCAAAACCCGGGCGAGCAATTTATCCGGGTCGCGATGGTGGCCCCAAAAACAGAGATGAAGCGCGGGCTGATTACACTCCGCGACTGCATCTATTCGTGAGGTACGAGGGCAAAATGGCATCATATAACGCGCGAAACCGTGACCCGCTGCTGGACAGCAACATGCAAGCCGCCATTGAACGGCGTAGCAAAGAACTGATCGGGATCGCTTTGATCCTGTTGGGGTTGGCCGCTGCAGCGATGATCTGGTCCTATACGCCCGATGATCCAAACTGGATGGTTTCGACCGATGCGCCCGTGCAAAACTGGATGGGGCGCATTGGGGCCTCGATTGCCGCGCCGTTGTTTATGATCGTGGGTTGGGGCAGCTTGGGTGTCGCCTTGGTGCTGATCACTTGGGGCGTTCGATTTGCAGGTCATTTAGGTGAAGACCGTGCCATTGCCCGCCTGATTTTTGCGCCGATCTGGATCGCCGTTCTGGCTGTCTATGCAGCGACTCTGGTACCGGGTGCCGAATGGCGGACGACGCACAGCTATGGCTTGGGTGGTCTATTCGGCGATACAGTGATGGGCGCGATTTTGACTTTGTTGCCGATCTCATCGCATTTCCTGGTCAAGCTGATGTCGCTGGCGATGGCGGTCGGTATGCTCGCTCTGGGTGTATTCGTGTTGGGTTTCGGCAAAGCGGACGTTCGCAATGGCTTCCGGGCGTTTCTGTTGGGACTGGTCATGGCCTATGATCTGTTGATGAACGCGCTGGGACGCGGGGCATCGGCGACAGCGCGGGCAGCACGGGACCGGAAGGCCCAATGGGCCGAGCGCAAGGCCAAACGTGCAGTTCCGGTTCAGGCGGATTTTGACGACGACCTGGCCTACGCTGATCCGGTCTTTGAAGACCCTGAGATTGAAGCGCAGGAACCTGTCGCCAAGACAGGCCTTCTGGCTCGGATGCCTTCCCTGATCCGTCGTCCTGACCCAATGCCCGAGCCTGAGTTGGTCGAAAACGTTGCGGTCGAAGGGTATTACGACATGCCGGGTGAGGATCGCATCCGGTCCAAGATTTCCGCCGCTGTGCGCAATCGTAAAGTGGCCGCTGGTGTGCTAACGCCCGAACCCGATCCCAACTTGCCATTGACCAAAGGGCGGGGCAGGGGACCGGACCCGTTGATTTTGAACTCTGGCGCGGCAGACGAGTTGCCGCCCGAACCCCCGATGACCTCTGCAGGTTTGCCACCCGAACCACCGCTGACAGCAGGATCTGATGTTGAGACGCTGGCGGCTGACTCCGAGGCTGATAATTGGATGCAGCAGGACTATGTTTCCGAACCGGACTATGATGATGAGGCCGTGTTTGATGATGCCTCCGAACCCGCGCTCCAAGCGAGACAGGCTGTCAAGATTCCTGTCGCTGAGCCGCGTAAACCTGTAGTAGCTCAACCGGTCCGACGCACTCCTCCACCTTCGCGCAGGGCGCAAGCCGAAGCACAGCCGACACTTTCTTTCGAGGAACGGCATTCTGATTTCGAACTGCCACCGCTGGGCCTTCTGTCCAACCCTGCAAGCATCCAACGCCATCACCTAAGCGATGAGGCGCTCGAGGAAAATGCGCGGATGCTGGAAAACGTGCTGGATGACTACGGCGTCAAGGGTGAGATCGTCAGCGTCCGCCCCGGTCCGGTTGTGACCATGTACGAATTGGAGCCTGCACCGGGTTTAAAAGCCAGCCGTGTGATCGGTTTGGCCGACGATATCGCGCGCTCAATGTCGGCTTTGTCCGCGCGGGTTTCAACTCTACCGGGGCGCTCGGTTATTGGCATTGAACTGCCCAATGAAAACCGTGAGATGGTGGTGCTGCGCGAAATCCTCGCCAGTCGCGATTTCGGCGATGGTAACCATGCGCTGCCCTTGGCGTTAGGCAAGGATATCGGCGGTGAGTCCGTGGTGGCGAACTTGGCAAAAATGCCTCACCTCTTGATCGCTGGTACGACCGGTTCCGGTAAGTCGGTGGCAATCAATACGATGATCCTGTCGCTGCTTTATAAGCTAACGCCGGATGAGTGCCGCCTGATCATGATCGACCCCAAGATGCTGGAACTGTCGGTCTATGACGGTATCCCGCACCTGCTCTCGCCTGTTGTGACCGACCCGAAAAAGGCGGTTGTGGCCCTGAAATGGGTCGTGGGCGAGATGGAGGATCGCTATCGCAAAATGTCCAAAATGGGCGTGCGCAATATCGCGGGCTACAATGGCCGCGTGAAGGATGCGCTGTCCAAGGGCGAGATGTTCAGCCGCACGGTCCAGACCGGCTTTGACGATGAAACTGGCGAGCCAATGTTCGAGACCGAAGAATTCGCGCCCGAAGCAATGCCTTATATCGTTGTGATCGTCGACGAAATGGCCGACCTGATGATGGTCGCGGGCAAGGAGATCGAGGCCTGCATTCAACGTCTGGCGCAGATGGCGCGGGCCTCGGGCATTCACCTGATCATGGCCACTCAGCGCCCCTCTGTTGACGTGATCACCGGGACGATCAAGGCGAACTTCCCAACGCGGATTTCGTTCCAGGTGACCTCGAAAGTCGACAGCCGCACGATCCTGGGCGAGATGGGTGCCGAGCAACTGCTTGGTCAGGGCGACATGCTGTATATGGCGGGCGGGGCGAAGATCACCCGTTGCCACGGTCCGTTTGTCTCGGATGAAGAGGTCGAAGAAATCGTCAACCACCTGAAACAGTTCGGTCCGCCGGCCTACATGAGTGGCGTGGTCGATGGCCCGGCTGAGGAAAAGGCTGACAATATCGACGCTGTTCTGGGCCTGAACACGGGTGGCAACACGAACGGAGAAGACGCCCTTTACGACCAGGCAGTGGCGATTGTGATCAAAGATCGCAAATGCTCGACGTCCTACATTCAGCGAAAACTTGCCATTGGCTACAACAAAGCTGCGCGGCTTGTTGAGCAGATGGAGGACGAAGGCGTTGTTTCCGGGGCAAATCACGTTGGAAAACGCGAAATCCTCGTCCCCGAGCAGTAAGATATTTAATAACAAGGGCAGAACGCCTATCTGGGTCCTATGAAACAGATTGCTTTTGCCCTTGCTCTGACACTGGCTGCGCCCGCCGCGTGGGCGGCTGAAAAGCTGCCACTGTCGCAAATCTCTAACTACCTGAACCAGATGAAGACGGCTCAGACCACATTCACGCAGGTGAATGATGACGGATCGCTTAGCACCGGTAAGCTGTGGCTCGAGCGGCCCGGAAAAATGCGGTTCGAATATGATCCGCCCAACAGCGCGGTAGTTTTGGCGCGGTCGGGGACGGTGCAGATCTTTGACCCGAAATCCAATCAGCCGCCCGAACAGTACCCGCTGAAACGCACACCGCTGTCACTGGTGTTGGCGCGGAATGTCAATCTGGGGCAAGCCAATATGGTTGTTGGGCACGATTTTGACGGGACCGCCACGGTTGTGACGGCTCAGGACCCCAAAAACCCGGAAAGCGGGCGGATCGAGTTAATGTTTACATCCAATCCGGTTGAGCTGCGCAAATGGGTGATCCACGATAACGCTGGAAGTCAAACGACCGTACTGCTGGGGCCGTTGACTGAAGGCGGAAACCTCGATTCCAGCGTGTTTTCAAGCAAAACCCGTATCAGGTCAGACGATCGCTGACCTGACAGGGTTTGTTTAGTAACGGCAGTTCGCCAGCTGCGCCTGATACAGTTGCGCTCGGGCGTCTACATCATTCGCAACGTTCAACAGCCAAGATTTGCTGTTGTAGCTGCCGCGCGCGTAGCCGGTTTGCCCTTCGTGATAGGCCAGGTATTGGTTACGCGCGTCGGTGGGATGAATCCCGTTCCGCTCATAGCTTTTGTTCATGTACCAGCCAATGAAATCTGACGCATCACGGATGCGATCCCGCTTGGCGCGGCGTTTGCCGGTTTCGCGCTGATACTGCTCCCACGTGCCATCAAGTGCCTGACCATAGCCGTAAGCACTGCTTTGGCGACCCATCGGGATGACGCCCAGCACGTATTGGTGCGGTGTGCGCGCATCTGCGCGATAACGGCTTTCTTGGTAAATCGTGGCCATCTGAACGTGAACGGGGACACCCCATTTGCGCTCGGTGCTTTTGAAAGCCTTGATATAATCGGGTTTTTCGCGCGCAATGCTGCACGCGTCATTCAGTCTGCTCGGTGGCTGTTTGGACCCGCCACCACAGGATGCCAAAAGCAGCACCCCGAAGAGTACGAAAAGAATTCTGCTCATGTGCCTCGTGCCTTTTTTCTTTATTCTAGCGCAGATTGAGCTCTGAGGAAATCACAATCGTTACAGAATAATAGCGAGAATTATAGGCAGTGCGGCAACCGATAGCACGGTCGAGACCATGACCATGCCTGCAACCGCATCTGAATCCGCCTCAAACCGCTCTGCCAGCAGGTATGAGGTGACAGCGACTGGGGTACACATCTGCAAAACTAAAACTCCGAAAGCCACAGGGCCCAGTTCAAAACTGATGGCAAGAACCCAGCCCAACCCGAAGCACACCGCGAGTTTCAGCAAGGACAACCATATAGCCTGTTGCAGCTTCTGTGTTGTCAGGCGTGCAATCGCGACCCCAAGGGTGATCAGCATCATAGGCACCGCCATCTGGCCCAACAGTTCCAGCGTGTTGGTTAGAAACAGTGGCGTCTGCCATCCACGCCACAGAAACAATGCCCCCAGCAGCGTGGCCCAGACCATGGGCTCGCGCAGAACCCTGCCAAAGGCGCCGCGCCCCGCGACCAGATAGATACCGTAAGTGAAAGAAAACAGAGCGGTAACGGCCAAAAAGATCACCGCGAAACCCAACCCAGCCTGCCCAAAGGCAAAGATGCACAAAGGCAGGCCCAGATTCCCAGTGTTACCGAAGATAAGAGGTGACAGATAGGTCCGCTGCTCAAGCCCTGAGGCACGTACAAAGACCCAGAAAACCACCGCCAAAGCAACATGTGATGCAATCGCAGCGAGCGTGAAAACGGTCAATTCACCGCCAGGAATGTCGGTTTGCATCAAAGCTACGAAGATCAGGCTGGGCACTGCAAGCGTCACCGCAAACCTCGTGACAAATTGTAACCGATACTCGAACCCAAGCTTGACCCACGCAAACCCGATCCCGGCCAGAAGGAACACTGGGGCAACGATTTCGAACACTGTTAGGAGTAGGTTCACAGACTGTTTCCCCGAATTTCAGCTCATTGGTTGGCTTTTCTGCCCGAAAAGATGTACTAAATGCTTTGGGGGCCGAAACAATGCTAAAGACACAAGCCAAGTACCGCCTGGGACAGGTGGTTCGACACCGTAGACACCCTTTTCGAGGGGTTATTTTTGATGTCGATCCGGAATTCTCGAACTCGGAGGAATGGTATCAGGCCATTCCCGAAGATAGTCGCCCGCTGAAGGACCAGCCGTTCTATCATTTGCTGGCTGAGAATGATCAATCCTTCTATGTCGCTTATGTTTCAGAACAAAATCTGGTTGAGGATCAATCGGGTGAGCCGGTAGACCATCCCGATATCCCCAACATGTTCGGCCCGTTTCAGGATGGATCTTATCCGCTGCACTTTCAGTTGAACTGAATATGTCCGTCATAATGGCGTGTGTCAGTAGCCTAATGCGCAACCATCTTTACGGGGATCGCTAGCACCTTCCAGAACTCCGTTTGAACAGATTCGAATGGCTTGCGCACCACCCAGAGACGTTTCCGGTATTTGGACAGTGTGCCCCATATCGGATAATTGTTGCAGAACGGCATCGGAATAGCCTCGCTCAATTTTCAGAACACCCCCATCTGCAAATGCCCGAGGCGCATCGATGGCTTCCTGCAGCTCTATGTCGAAATCCGTGAGATTTGACACTAGCCGAGCGTGTCCGGTTGGTTGATAGGCACCTCCCATGACACCAAAGGGCATCGCGATGCGGCCTTGGGCGCGCAACATTCCCGGTATGATTGTGTGCATTGGTCGCTTTCCACCGGCAAGCTCATTTGGATGACCGGGTTCGAGGTTGAAACCAGCACCCCGATTCTGCAGCAAAATGCCGAACTTTTCCGAAGCGATGCCCGACCCGAACCCGTGGTAGATCGAATAAATAAGTGAAACGGCCATGCGATCCCGGTCAACCACGGTGATATAGACGGTGTCTTTGTGAACAGATTCGGTCAAGGGAGCGGCGGCAGCCATGGCGCGTTTCGGATTGATCAGCGCGGCAAGTTGGGCGGCTGTCTCAGCTGCAAGAAAATGAGCCATCCGCGTGCTGTGGTCGGGATCGGCGATGAAACGATTGCGTGCGTCGTAGGCCAGTTTGCTAGCCTCGGCTTCGATATGTATGCGTTCAGCCCCCCAAGGGTCCATTGCGGCCAGATCGAAGTGCTTCAAGATATTCAGCAACAGGATTGCCGTCGCGCCCTGACCATTCGGTGGGTGCTCGACCAGTTCGACACCGCCATAATCTCCGCTGACGGGCACAGTTTCATCGCTTTGCACGGCCGCGAAATCCTGCGCAGTCTGTACTCCACCCAGATCGGACAGGGCCGCAAGCATGTCATCGGCAATCTCACCAGAATAAAATGCCTTTTGACCGTGTTGGGCCACGCGCCGAAGAACTTCTGCCTGACCGGGTGCGCGAAAAACCTGCCCGGTTTGCAGGGGTTTGCCGTCAATCAGGTAATGATCACGGGCCGCGCCTTGCAGGGTGGATGCGCTGTTCATCCAATCAAAGGCAACGCGAGGAGCCACCGGAACACCTGACTCGGCATAATGGATTGCGGGTTGCAGGATTGCTTCCAGGCCCAGCCGACCTTCGGTTTTTGCTAGACGGCAGAATGCCTCAACCGCTCCGGGAATTGTCACGGCATCCGGGCTGGTCTCGGGAACCGAATTTGAACCGCGATCCCGCAATGCCTTTGCATCCGCTGCTGCCGCGGCCCGACCCGAACCGTTTAGTGCGCGAACAGTCTGCTCGCCTGCGCGATTGTACAGAACAAAGCAATCTCCGCCCAAGCCGGTCATTTGCGGCTCGCAAATTCCCAGAAGCACCGCGCCTGCAATGGCTGCGTCCATGGCATTGCCGCCCTGCTGCAGAATATCCAGCGCGATTTTGGCGGCCAACGGATGGGACGTTGCGCACATCCCTTCGGTTGCCAAAACTTCAGAACGGCCTGTCTTGTGAAAATCGCGCATGGGTCTTTCCTTCTGCAAACACGCAGACACTAAGCCGCAGCTGGGAATTGTCCAATGCTATCAGAGGAAGGAGGTCCTCGGCGCCGCTCACTGGGTGGGGGCTGTGACGCTAGGCGCCGAGGGAAGCTATCTGAGCTACCCCTTACTTATGACCTTTGTTTGCGGCGCGACAATGGTTCGATCTAGGCCTTATTGTGGCCATTTGATGCCTGCTAGGGCATCTGGTCGAAGTCGAACCGCAAGCAGAGCAGGTTCCCGCCGCTTTTGCGTTCATATTTTATATCGCTGGCAAGTTGATGAATCAGGTGCCAGCCAAAGCCGCCCTCGGGCAGGTCCTGCAAAGCAGTGTCGACAGATGGTGGAGTGCCGCTCGGTATCAACAATTCAGGCATCGGGTCGCCGGTATCGGTGATCTGAATCACCAGCTTCTTTGCACATAATGAGCAATCGATTTGAACGTCAGCGGCGGCCACCCCGGCATAGGCATGTTCGACCACGTTGTTGATCGCTTCCGTCAGCGCGATTCTTACGTCATCTGCTTTGCTTTCCGGCAATCCCTGCGCCGCCAGCCGTGCGCTTAACGCCGCGATCCCTGCGCTGGCCTGCACTTGTGTCGCGGGAAAGCTCACCTCCAGGCAGTTTTGTTTGCAATTCGAGCACACGCTGTTCCACCTCTGCCGATCGTCAGTCTGCACCAGCGCCGATCGCCTCATCCAGCGATTTGAACAGTCTGAACACGGTGTCCATGCGGGTCAGGCGGAACACTTTTTCAACGATCGGGCGCAAGCCGGCCAGATCCAATCTGCGCCCTTTTTCCAATTGTTTCATCGAGGCGACAATGGCGCCCAGACCGCTGGAGTCGATGAATTCGACAGAAGACAAATCCAACACCACCTGTTTGGCATGGGTTTGGGTTTCCGCGCGCATATCTTCCTTGAATTGAATTGCCATCGCGGCATCAATTCGATCACAATGAACGGATATTATCTGTGTCTCGCCGGTGATCTCGCTGCTGAGCCCCATGTTCGTCCGCCTTTGGCAATGCAAAATGATGGTAGAAATACGCTAGACGGTAATTCTTACCATTCGGTATCCATAGGCTGGAAAGTTCAAGGAGATTTCGGATGAACGAGGTTGTGATAGCAGGTGCCGCGCGTACACCAATGGGCGGCTTTCAGGGCATGTTTGACGGCGTCGCCGCTGCTGATCTGGGCGGTGCTGCTATCCGCGCAGCGCTGGAGGGTGCTGGCATTCGGACCGTGGATGAGGTGCTGATGGGCTGCGTCCTGCCTGCCGGCCAGGGACAGGCCCCGGCGCGTCAGGCTGGGTTTGCCGCCGGTCTGGGAGAAGATGTACCTGCCACAACGCTCAACAAAATGTGCGGTTCAGGCATGAAGGCCGCAATGATCGCGTTTGATCAGATCGCTTTGGGCCATACTCAGACCATGGTCGCTGGCGGGATGGAGAGCATGACCAACGCGCCCTATCTGCTGCCCAAGATGCGCGGTGGCGCCCGGATCGGACATGGGCAGGTCGTCGATCACATGTTTCTGGACGGGCTCGAAGACGCCTATGACAAAGGTCGGCTTATGGGCACGTTTGCCGAGGACTGTGCCGAATCCTATCAGTTCACGCGCGAGGCGCAGGACGAATACGCCCTGCGATCGCTTTCGAACGCGCTGTCCGCGCAGGAAAATAATGCGTTCGACCAGGAAATTACACAGGTCAAGATTCAGACTCGTAAAGGCGAGGTTGTGCTGGACGCGGATGAGCAACCCAAATCGGCGCGGCCCGAGAAGATACCCACACTGAAACCAGCCTTTCGCAAGGATGGAACGGTTACGGCAGCCAATTCTTCTTCGATCTCGGATGGCGCAGCCGCCCTTGTGCTTGCCTCGGCAAAGGCAGCAGAACAGCAGGGCCTGACCGTGCGCGCACGAATTCTTGGCCACGCCAGTCACGCGCAGGCACCGGGGCTGTTCACAACTGCTCCGGTTCCGGCAGCGCAGAAATTGTTGGATCGTATCGGTTGGAAAAAAGAAGATGTCGATCTGTGGGAGGTCAACGAAGCCTTCGCCGTTGTGCCCATGGCTTTCATGCACGAAATGGGCTTGTCGCGTGAGATCGTGAATGTGAATGGCGGCGCATGTGCGCTTGGCCATCCGATTGGCGCTTCTGGGGCCCGGATCATGGTCACGCTGCTGAATGCGTTAGAAAAGCGGAACCTCAAGCGCGGTGTCGCGGCAATCTGCATCGGCGGCGGAGAAGGGACGGCCATAGCAATAGAACGCGTTTGACGCTTTGTCTTTTTGCAAATACTCCGGGGAATTGGCGGCAGCGCCCGCAGTTCCTCGGATGCAAGGTCTACCAACATGAAAGCCGACTACGACACACTCGCCAAAACCATTGCCGCCTTGACCGAAGGTGAAACCGACGAGGTTGCATTGATGGCTACGGTGGCATGCGAAGTGCATCACTCGGACGACCGATTCGACTGGACGGGATTTTACCGCGTAACTGAGCCCGAAGTGCTAAAGATCGGGCCTTATCAGGGGGGGCATGGCTGCCTAGTAATCCCTTTTGAACGCGGTGTGTGTGGTGCGGCTGCCCGTACAGGGCAAGTGCAATTGGTTTCGGATGTAGATGCTTTCCCCGGCCATATCGCTTGTGCGTCATCCACTCGGTCCGAGTTGGTTCTACCAGTGCGGGATGCGAATGGTAACGTGATCGCTGTCTTTGATATCGACAGCGACCAGCCCGACGCGTTTACCAAAGATGATGCGACTGCACTTGGTGCTATTCTAACGGATGTATTTGCGCGTTAGAGGGTTCCGAGCTATCGCAAAAATGCGCCAAGATCTCGGGACATAATCAGATAGCAAAGCCCGGCCTGAAACGCTGTGATCGTGTATAGCCAAGCCGAGAAACCGCGCTTGCGGGTCTTGTGCCCGAAGATCCAGCGCCCCAGTAGCGCGGCCAAGCTGCCTCCTAGTGCCGCCAACCATAACAAGCGCCGCTCGGGGATGCGTCGCCTTCTACGGCGCGCGCGCAGCTTATCCCAGCCAAACGCCACCAAAGTCAGGGCATTAATGACCCAAAGATAGATTACGGCAATCCACATGGACCGTGCATAGCCAACTAAAATTGCAGAACCAAGTGAAAAAATGCTTGGAAATTTCACCGATTCGAGGCACCGTGAAAAAGTAACAGAAAATTTCACGCAGACTCGGAGCGCAACTTGAATTCGCAAGCCCCTCATAGCGCATCCCTCGGTGCCGATCTGCGCGCACTGCGCAAGGCGCGTGGGCTGACTCTGACCGAGATCGCCAACCGATTGGATCGGTCCGTTGGCTGGCTCAGCCAAGTCGAGCGTGACATGTCCGAGCCGTCGATTTCGGATCTACGCCAGATTGCCGAATGTCTGGGTGTGCCGATGTCGATGCTGTTTGCCCATTCCGCTGCGCCGGTGGATGAGCAAGGGTATATTGTGCGGGCAGGGTCCCGTCGCCCGATGGGCTCTGGCGAAGAAGGGTTGATCGAAGAACTGCTTTCGCCTGACCTGACCGACGATTTCGAGATGGTGCATTCGACCTTTGAGCCGCATTCTCAGATGCAGACCCCGGCAAACCGGCCGACGCAGGAAGTCGGCTATATGGTTTCAGGCCGTCTGGAACTGACGATCGGCTCGCGCAGCTTTCAGGTCGGCCCCGGCGATAGCTTCCGGATCAAGCACGAGCCCTACACTTGGTCCAACCCCTTTGATGAGCCCGCTGTGGCCATCTGGGTTATCGCCCCACCGGTGTACTGATGAGTTTCGAGGCCTGGACCATATTCGCCCTGTTCTGGGTGGTGTTCGTTACCACCCCGGGGCCTAATGCGGTCAATTGCATCTCAAATGGGATGAGCCTGCCGTTCTCCAAGGCTATGTTGGGTGTCTTGGCTATTTTGACTCAGGCGAGTGTGTTCCTGATCCTCTCGGCTGTGGGAATCACAGCGTTGATTGCCGCGTCGCCAACAGGTTTCTTTGTCGCCAAGCTGATCGGGGCCGGGTTTCTGATCTGGATGGGCATTCGCGGTTGGATGAACGCAGCGAAACCCGCTCCGGCGTCAGAGCGTCCGGCGCGACATGTTTACTTTCACGCGTTGGCTGTTGCCACGATCAACCCCAAAAGCGTCGCCGGATACCTTGCGGCGTTTTCGCAATTTGTGCAGCCGAATGTACCCATCTGGCAGCAGATGGCGGTGATCATGCCGACGGCACTGGTCATCACGACGCTCAGCTATACCGGGTTCACCTCGCTGGGGGCGCTGATGGGCAAGGCTGCGTTGGGGGCGGTGTTCAATATCTGGGTACGCCGCGTGATGGCGACCTGTTTCATCATTTATGGCGTTTTGCTGGGTGCCAGTTCGACGCCGACAGCGAGGGGGTAAGGATATGCATACCGGTTCCTGCCTGTGCGGCGCGGTCGCTTTTGTTGTTGACGGAGACCTCACGCCACCAAATGCCTGCCATTGCGGGCAGTGTCGCAAACAGTCGGGTCACCTGTGGGCCTCGACCGTTACGCAACAGGACAATCTCAGCTTTACCACCAGCGAAACGCTGGGCTGGTATCGCGCCTCTGACATTGCCAAGCGCGGATTTTGCCGCGCTTGTGGCTCGTTCCTCTTCTGGCAGCACAATGACGAGGACACGATCGCAATTTCCGTGGGCTCATTGGATGAGCCGACCGGGTTGAAACTCGCCCAGCACATCTTCGTTGCGGACAAGGGCGATTACTATGACATCAAAGACGACCTGCCCCAGCGGGCACACTAATAGGGAACCAAACACATGAGTGATTTTCCAACCAAGGCCCGTGTGGTCATCATCGGCGGCGGCGTTGTGGGCTGTTCATCGCTGTATCATCTGGCCAAGAAGGGCTGGACGGATTGTGTTCTGCTGGAAAAGAACGAACTGACCGCAGGCTCGACATGGCACGCGGCGGGTAACGTTCCGACGTTTTCGACCTCGTGGGCGATCATGAACATGCAGCGCTATTCGACCGAACTGTATTCGCGCCTCGCGGACGAGGTCGACTATCCGATGAACTACCACGTTTCCGGGTCAATTCGTCTGGCGCACAGCAAGGAGCGGATGCAGGAATTCGAACGGGCCATGTCTATGGGCCGCTATCAAGGCATCCCGATGGAGATGTGGACTCCGGAAGAGGCCAAGGAACGCTATCCTTTCCTGGAGACCCATGATCTTGAAGGCGTTCTGTATGACCCGACCGATGGTGACATTGACCCGGCGCAGCTGACTCAGGCTCTGGCCAAGGGAGCGCGGGATATGGGGCAAAAGATTATCCGATTCTGCCCGGCAACCGGTGTGACACAGCAGGACGACGGCACATGGACCGTGCATACCGAAAAGGGTGATATTGCCTGCGATTATGTGGTGAACGCCGCCGGTTACTATGCGCAGCGCGTAGGGGAATGGTTCAAACCCTTTGGCGGCCGAACCGTCCCGGCAATGGTCATGAGCCATCAGTATCTGTTGACCGACGAAGTTCCTGAAATCGAAGCGTGGTCGAAAGAAAACGGTGGCAAGAAGCTACCGCTGCTGCGCGATGTCGATATCTCGTACTATCTGCGGCAGGAGAAGAACGGCTTCAACCTTGGCCCTTATGAGCCCAATTGCAAGGGCCACTGGATGACCGAGGATGACCCGATGCCCGAGGATTTCAGCTTCCAACTGTGGAACGATGATCTGGACCGGATCGAGGATATCGTGACCGATGCGATGGAACGGGTTCCGCTGATGGCAACCTCGGGCGTAGGTCGCGTCATCAATGGCCCGATCCCCTATGCACCAGATGGTCTGCCGTTGATTGGCCCGATGCCGGGTGTGACAAACGCGTTCGAGGCTCATACCTTTACTTTCGGTATCGCCCAAGGTGGTGGTGCAGGCAAAGTTCTGGCCGAATGGATCGTCGATGGTCACACCGAATGGGATATGTGGGCGGTCGATCCGCGTCGTTACACCGACTACACCGATCAGGACTACTGCAATCAGAAAGGGATGGAAGTCTACGGCAACGAATACGCCATGCATTTCCCACATCACGAATGGCCTGCCGCACGCGACAAGAAGGTCTCGCCTGTGCACGCCAAGGTCAAGGAATTGGGCGGTGTCATGGGCGCGTACAACGGCTGGGAACGCGCAAACTGGTTTGCGCAAACCGGCGATGACACGTCACTGGAAGCCACCCATACCTGGGGACGTTCGGGCCCCTGGGAGCAACGGGTCAAAGAAGAATGCGAAGCCGTGCGCGATCACTGCGGGGTGCTGGATCTGCCGGGCTTCTCGCGGTTCTGGATACAAGGCGAGGGGGCGGATGACTGGCTGCGTGGCTTCTGTACCGGAGGTATCCCTAAAGCAGGGCGCATGAATCTGATCTATGTCTCGGATGAAAGAGGGCGCATTCTGACCGAGCTGTCCTGTATCCGTCTGGCTGAGAACAATTTCGTCCTAATCACCGCTGCCACGGCACAGTGGCACGATGGTGATTTGATCCGCAATTCGGTGCCCGAAGGTGTGACCGTTCGGGAAACCACAACCGAGCGCGACACACTGATCGTGACCGGACCGATGACGCGGAATGTATTGTCCGGCATCACCGATGCAGATTTGCAGCAAGGGTGGCTGACCCACCAATTCGCCAAAGTTGCCGGGCAGGATGCCTTCCTGATCCGTGTATCTTTCGCGGGTGAGTTGGGTTGGGAAATCCATGCTGAAAATGATGCGATGCCCGCCATCTACGAAGCTGTGCTGGCTGCCGGAGCGAAACCTTTTGGCATGTATGCGTTGAATTCGCTGCGGATCGAGAAAGGCTATCGCGCGTGGAAAGGCGATCTAAGCACGGATTACTCTCTGCTGGAAGGTGGCTTGGGGCGCTTTGTCAAGCTCGATAAACCGCAGGATTTTGTTGGCAAAGCAGCCATTCAGAACGAAAAACAGCAAGGCGTTAAAAAGTCCTTTGTCACTCTGATCGTGGACGCAGGTGAGGTCGATGCGCCTTACATGTCCTGCATCTGGAGCGGTGATGAGATCGTGGGTGAAACCACATCGGGTGCGTGGGGGTATCGCATTGGTGCCTCGGTCGCGCTGGGCATGGTGCGCGCAGATCTGGCTGTCCCGGGAACTGAGCTAGAGGTTGAAATCTACGGTCAGAAATGTCGTGCTGTTGTTCAGGAGGATCAGCCGCTCTGGGATCCTGCAAATGAACGGTTGAGGGCCTGACCCCTACGACAGAAAGGCGCTGATATGACCCGGCAGATGGAAGGCGTATATCTGACTGGCCATGGAGGTCCTGAGGTGTTGGAATGGCGGGAAGACGTCCCCGTTCCGACCCCCGGTCCAGGGCAGGTTCTGGTGCGCGTCGCCGCTGCCGGGGTGAACAACACCGACATCAACACGCGGATCGGCTGGTACTCGCCGGATGTTACAGAAGCGACGGATGCGGTAGATCAGCAGGTTGAAGCCGGCGGGTGGGGAGGTGCGCTGCACTTCCCCCGCATCCAAGGCGGTGATCTGTGTGGGATTGTTGAAGAGGCTGGACCGGGGGCAGCGTTCAAGCCCGGCCAACGCGTGACCTGTCCTATCAACTTGCCACGCCCGGGGCCGGGTAGACCGCATGGTTTTATCGCGCTTGGTTCAGAAATCGACGGAGCGTTTGCCCAATACTGTCTGGTCGACGCGGGTGATCTTTATGATGTGACCGCCTCGCCCCTATCAGACGTGGAAATCGCCGCTATTCCCTGCGCGTTTGGGACCGCAGAAAACCTGCTGACTCGCGCTGGTGTGTCGGCAGGCCACACAGTGCTGATTACTGGGGCTTCAGGCGGTGTGGGGCTCGCCGCGGTCCAACTCGCGGCGCTACGAGGAGCGACGGTCTGGGGGGTGACAAGCGCTGCCAAAACGGATGTGGTCAAAGCGCAGGGGGCGTCGGCAACCTTTGACCGGGATGCGCAACTGCCGAAGGATATGTTCGATGTCGTCATCGATGTGGTGGGCGGCTCGGCTTGGCCCGATCTCATACTGGCGCTGAAACCCGGCGGGCATTATGCGGTGTCAGGTGCAATCGCTGGCCCCATCGTCAGCGCCGATTTGCGAGACATCTATCTGCGCGACATCTCAATCCATGGCTGCACCCATCAGCCTCCCGAAGTCTTTGGCCGACTTGTTGTGCTGATGAATGCAGGTCGGATCAGGCCTTTGGTCTCAAAAACCTACCCGTTGCGTGACATTGTTCAGGCGCAAGAGGATTTTATGTCCAAGACCTTGCCCGGGAAACTGGTATTAATACCGTGAAAGGGGGGTAGATGGCTGACATTACGCTTTTAGATGGCTCGATCGGGCAGGAACTGGTGAAACGCAGCGGTGACCAGCCCACGCCTTTGTGGTCAACGCGGGTGATGATCGACAAACCTGACTTGCTGACCGAAGTTCACGCGGCCTATTTCCGCAGTGGCGCGACGATTGCCACCACGAATACCTATGCCATTCACCGCTCGCGGCTGGTGCGTGAGGGGATCGAAGACCAGATGCCACGTCTGATCGAGGCTGCTCTTTCGCGGGCCGAGCAGGCTTGCGCGGGAACTGACGGTCGTATCGCTGGTGCGCTTGGTCCGCTTTTGGCCAGCTACCGGCCCGATCTGAACCCCAACCCAGACGATGCGGCTGAAAAATTTGCCGAGCTGGCTCAACTGATGGCAGACCGGGTTGATCTGTTCCTGATCGAAACCGTGTCCTCGGTTCTGGAAGCCGAAGGTGCGCTTCGCGGTACCGAGAATTGCGGCAAACCCGTCTGGCTGGCATTGTCGGTTATGGATGATGACGGCACGCGATTGCGGTCAGGCGAAGCGCTGGAGGACATCGCCCCGCTTGTTGCGCGTTACGCCCCCGAGGCCGTTTTGATCAACTGCGCGCGCCCGGAAGCGATTCCGGCTGCACTTGAGATCATCGCAAAGCTGGGTCGCCCATTCGGCGCTTATGCCAATGGCTTTACTGGTATCAAAGACGGTTTTTTGAAGGAAGCCCCGACGGTTGACTCTCTGGAAAGCCGTCATGACCTAGACCCTGACGCCTATGCGCAGCATGCCATGGGCTGGGTGGCGCAGGGCGCGACGATCGTTGGCGGTTGCTGCGAGGTTGGGCCAGATCACATCGAAACCCTTGCCGACAGTTTACGCGCGGCCGGGCACACAATTGTTTGAGTGTGCCTCATGTCGATCCGCAACAAACCTGAACGGCGAAAAGATCGGGATCAACAGCATTTCGATATTCTGGTTGCACCCGGTTTCGTGTTGCTTGAATTGGCCTCGTTGGTCGATGTGTTGCGCCTGGCCAACCGGGTATGCGCGCATCCTCCGTTCACATTCACATACCGGTCCCGAAAGGGGGGACCTGTTGAAAGCAGCAGTTGCGCGACGGTGTCGACCGAAACCATACCTGCGCAGCCCGATGCGGATTATCTGTTTGTGATCGGAAACTCGGATCCGGATCAGCCAGAGCTTTCTTTAGGTCGCGTCGTGCCCGACTATACGTACCGGGGAGCCCAGGTCTTTTTGCTGGCCGAAGCGGCAAGCAGGTACATCGACGAAAACGGCGCTGACCATATGGCAACCCATTGGGAAAACGCTTCTTTCTTGCGCGAACGTGGCGCGCGGTTTGAGGCCAAGCTTTCAATTGCGACCGAACAGGGTTCAGTGGTCACCTGCGCAGGAATGGAGGCAACGACGGATGTGGCACTGGCGGTGATTGGGCGGCACATTTCGGGTGCCGCCAAGATGACAGTTGCGGATATCATGCTGCACGAGAACATCCGCGATTTCTCATCCATGCAGCCGTTTTCGGGCGCTCGGAATACAGCCACAGGTGACGCAAAGCTGGATCAATGTATCAAGCTGATGCAGGCGAATATCGAAGAACCGTTACCGATCAATCAGATCGTTGACATGTTACACGTGTCGAACAGATCGCTTGAGCGCAAGTTCAAGGCAACTTTCGCAACCACTCCAAACGGATTCTACCGAGAAATGCGCTTGGCCAAAGCCAACAACTTGCTTTTGAACACAACGATGAGCGTGCGGGAAATCGGCTTGGTGTGCGGCTTTCCAAACGGATTCTCATCCGTTTACAAAAGCGTCTTTGGCGTCACTCCGTTTGTTCTGAGACGTCAAAAAAGACGTGCAGAATATAGGTGATTTTCGCAATTGAGATGACGTTTTTGACGCTTTTTTTGTCGATCCTTCATGGCATTTTGCAAAAAACCTGAGACAGCGGAGACATCAGGATGGTTGATCTTCCCACCAAGGCCCGTGTGGTCATCATCGGCGGCGGCGTCATCGGATGCTCGGTCGCGTATCACCTTACCAAGAAAGGGTGGACCGATGTTGTGCTGCTTGAGCGCAAGCAACTGACCAGCGGCACCACATGGCATGCTGCAGGTCTGATTGCGCAGCTGCGCGCGACCGCAAACATGACCAAGCTGGCTAAGTACAGTCAGGAACTATATGGCGCACTTGAGGAAGAAACTGGCGTTGCCACAGGGTTCAAGCGTTGCGGATCGATCACGGTGGCGCTGACTGAAGAGCGCAAGGAAGAGATCTATCGTCAGGCCGCCATGGCACGTGCTTTCGGGGTTGAGGTCGAAGAGATCGGCAATGATCGTGTGCAAGAGCTGTATCCCCATCTCAACCTCGAAGGGGTCAAGGGGGCGGTTTATTTGCCTTTGGACGGGCAGGGTGATCCAGCGAATATCGCTCTGGCTTTGGCTAAAGGTGCGCGTCAGCGCGGTGGCGTCGTCAAAGAACGTGTGAAAGTCACCGACATCGTCAAGCAGGGTCGTAAAGTCACCGGCGTGGACTGGATTGCGGACGATGGCAGTTCCTCGGGCCATATCGAATGCGACATGGTGGTGAACTGTGCGGGCATGTGGGGCCACGAGGTTGGTAAGATGGCAGGTGTGAACGTGCCGCTTCACGCCTGCGAACATTTCTATATCGTGACCGAAGGGATCGACGGGCTGACCCAACTGCCGGTGCTGCGCGTACCGGATGAATGTGCCTACTACAAAGAGGATGCCGGCAAAATCCTGCTGGGCGCGTTTGAGCCAAATGCAAAACCCTGGGCGATGAACGGCATCCCCGACAGTTTCGAATTCGACCAGTTGCCAGAGGATTTCGATCACTTTGAACCAATACTCGAAGCGGCCTGCAATCGGATGCCGATGTTGGCCGAGGCGGGGATTCACACCTTCTTTAACGGCCCCGAATCCTTTACGCCGGATGATGCCTATCACTTGGGACTCGCCCCCGAGATGGATAACGTTTGGGTCGCTGCGGGGTTCAACTCGATCGGTATTCAGTCGGCGGGTGGTGCTGGTATGGCACTGGCCGAGTGGATGGACTCGGGCGAGAAACCGTTCGATCTGGGCGATGTTGACATCAGTCGCATGCAGCCGTTTCAGGGCAACAAGCAGTACCTCTTTGAGCGTTCGAAAGAGACGCTCGGCCTGCTTTATGCCGACCACTATCCCTATCGCCAAAAGACCACCGCGCGCGGTGTGCGCCGGACACCGTTTCACCATCACCTGATCGAACAGGGTGCCGTGATGGGCGAATTGGCTGGGTGGGAGCGCGCCAATTGGTTTGCCAACGAAGGGCAGGAACGGGAGTATCAATACAGCTGGAATCGGCAGAACTGGTTCGAGAATTCGGCTGCCGAACACCGTGCCGTGCGCGAAAATGTAGGCATGTATGACATGTCGTCCTTCGGCAAAATCCGCGTCGAAGGGCCGGATGCCGAGAAATTCATGAATTATATCGGCGGCGGCGATTATTCAGTGCCCAATGGCAAGATCGTCTACACCCAATTTCTGAACCGTAGCGGTGGGATCGAAGCAGATGTCACGGTCACACGGTTGACTGAGACCGCCTACCTGGTCGTCACCCCCGCGGCGACCCGATTGGCGGATCAGACATGGATGATGCGTCATGCAGGCGGCTTCAGTGTTGTTATCACCGATGTCACCGCTGGCGAGGGCGTTTTGGCCGTCATGGGGCCGAATGCGCGTGCATTGCTTGAAAAGGTTTCGCCCGCTGATTTCTCGAACAGGACTAACCCCTTTGGCACAGCACAACAGATTGAGATCGGTATGGGTCTCGCTCGCGCCCACAGGGTGACCTATGTGGGTGAGCTAGGGTGGGAGATCTATGTGTCGTCCGACATGGCAGGTCATGTTTTTGAGGCGCTGCACGAAGCCGGACAAGATATGGGCCTGAAACTCTGCGGCATTCACATGATGGACAGTTGCCGGATCGAGAAGGGTTTTCGCCATTTCGGTCATGACATCACCTGCGAGGATCACGTGGTCGACGCGGGATTGGGATTTGCCGTCAAAGTGGACAAAGGCAGCGATTTCATCGGTCGCGAGGCGGTGATGGCCCGAAAGGAAAGCGGGCCCAAGAACCGGCTTGTCCAGTTTAGACTGACTGATCCCGAACCACTGTTGTTCCACAACGAACCAATCGTGCGCGATGGTGAATATGTAGGTTACCTTAGCTCGGGCAATTATGGTCACACGCTGGGTGGTGCCATTGGTCTGGGCTATGTGCCATGCGAGGGCGAAAAGCCTGCAGATGTGCTTGCCTCGACCTATGAGATCGATGTCTGTGGTGTGAAAGTCCAGGCAGAGGCGTCGTTGAAACCGATGTACGATGCGAAATCCGAGCGGGTCAAAGTCTAGAAAACATCGACAGGGGTAGGCTCTGCCCCACCGTCCGTAACGGGCGACGCGCGCGAGAGTATTTTTGGCCAGATCAACAAGGGATCACCTGCTCATCTGGCCAACAATATCCATGAGCGTGAGACAGCGCTTCGCATGTAGGTTGGCTGCAGAACGCGCGACCTATCAGAAACTTTGATGCCCTGCTTCACAGTTTTGATAGTTCCCAAGCCCATCTGATTTGCCGTAGAGAAACACGGTATCAGTCGGAGACTCTCTGTGGCAGACACCCGCGTACCACCAAACAATACCGATACGCCTAAAGGGCTGGCGTTGGCTGTGATGGCCTATGTGCTTTGGGGCTTCCTGCCGCTTTACATGAAAGCAATGGAACATATCGGCCCGATCGAGGTAGTCGCGCATCGGGTGATCTGGTCGGTGCCAGTGGCCGGGCTGCTGCTGATAGCGCTCGGGCGGACCGGCGATCTGAAAACTGCACTTCGCAATCCCAAAATGTTGGGTATGGCGGCAATTACAGCGGCGCTGATCTCAGTCAACTGGGCGATTTATGTCTGGGCGATTTCATCGGGGCATGCGCTGGACGCGGCTTTGGGCTATTATATCAACCCTTTGTTCAGCATTGCGTTGGGTGCGATATTGCTGCGCGAACCTCTGAACCGAACACAGTTGGTTGCGGTCGGGTTGGCCGCTTTGGGGGTGTTGGTACTGGTGTTTCAGGCGGGAAGCTTACCCTGGGCGGCTTTGGGCTTAATGTTCAGCTGGGGGTTTTATGCGTTCTTCAAGCGCTCACTCCCAATTGGGCCCAACCAAGGGTTTTTGTTGGAAGTCCTGATTCTACTGATACCCGCCCTGGCCTACGTCACCTGGCTTGGAACAAGTGGTGCCGGGCATTTTGGAGCAGCCGTGTCAGACACTGCGCTGCTTGCAGGCGCGGGGCTGGTGACTGCAATTCCGTTGCTGCTTTATGCCAATGGGGCCAAACTGGTGCGTCTGTCGACGATGGGTATCCTGCAGTACATCGCGCCCACGATGATTTTTATCACCGCGATCACGTTGTTCGGAGAGCGTATTGATCAGGCAAGATTGATCGCGTTCCCCCTGATCTGGGCCGGGTTGATTGTATATTCGATCCCGATGATCCGGCAAATACGGTCTCAGGCCTAGCGAATGAGCTGGGCAAGCTGTTCCGCCCAGATTGCATAGGCCTTGGGGCTTGGATGATATCCGTCCGGCGCGGCGAGCGCCGGGTCATCGGGCAGGTTCAGCGCCAGATGTGAAACTTGCGGATATGCTGCAGCCACCGTCTGCAAGCCGTGATCCAGCCTTGCAGCCTGTTGCCCCAAAAACCAGGCGAGCGGCTGAGGCAGAGCGGGAAAACGCGCCATCTGAGGAACCGCAGACACGATCACCCGCCTGGCTTTCATCGGCCCGGTCAGAAGGTCCAATAGGCGTGCTTGGTGGTCCTCAAAGCTCTGTCTACTTCTCGCTCGAGTCACGTCGTTCACACCCAGCGCCGTTATGGCTACATCAAACTGTTCGGAAAGCCCTTGCAGCTGCTCAATTGTGTTTTGAGTGGTATGCCCGGTGGCCGCCTCAAGCCGCCATTCCACGGTATAACGCTTTGCCAATTGGCCGACCAGTTGCCCGGATAGCGCCTGGCCTTGTGTGCCCGCCCCAACGCCAGCGGCCGAGCTGTCCCCGGTGATCAACAAGCGCAGTCTGGGCCCGCGCCCTGCACACCCTTGGCGGGGACCAGTCGGTTCTGGCAGAAATTGCGCATTGCGCCTTACCGCGAACCCCTGAATTGCCAGAATAGGCAAAAGCGGAATTCTGAGAATCTGATCGGCGGCAACAGGCAAAGGAACCGTTAGCTCAGCGCATCTTTGAACTTTAGAAAGCGCGCATCTTTCATGACTCGTGCCATCATGGCTTCGCGCAAGGCTCCGACGGTCTTGTAAGGACGCATGACGACCTCAAATTCCTGAATAAGTCCGTCTGCGTTCAGCGTGATCAAGTCTACACCCACGGCGTCCAAGGCACCGACTTTGCATTGAAACTCCAATGCCCAATCGTTGCCGTCGCCCATGATCCGGCGATAGCGAAATTCGGAAAACACCTGACCCACATGACCCAGAACCGCTGCAACAGGTTCACGCCCGGTCCAGGTGCTGTAGTAAGTGGGTGGTGAAAACCGCACATGTTCGGCCAGCAACTCTTGGATCAGGCCTTCATCGCCTTTGGCCACCACTTCCTGCATTCGTTTGATCGTCGGGTGCATACCGTCTTCCCTCTTGTTGACCAAAGAGTTGCTGAACCTTTTCACTCACGCAAGGACGACGTTGCGGGAGGGGGCCGCCTGAGATAGGCAAGCGCGCATGAGCGAAACCTATGATCCCCCAAACTCCCCTCTGGATGTGCTGTTTGAAGACACGCAATTGATCGTGGTGAACAAGCCGGCGGGTTTGTTGTCCGTGCCGGGGCGGGGCGCGCATCTTGCTGATTGCCTGCTGACCCGCGTACAAGTTGCGTTTCCACAAGCGCTGCTGGTGCATCGGTTGGATCGGGATACATCCGGTGTAATGGTGTTTGCACAGACGCCGCATGCCCAGCGGCATCTGGGGCTACAGTTCGAAAATCGCCAGACCCGCAAAACTTATGTCGCGCGCGTATGGGGGCGGGTAGAACCAAAAACGGGAACGGTTGACCTGCCGCTGATCGTCGATTGGCCCAATCGCCCCCGTCAGATGGTCTGTCACGACACCGGCAAGCCTGCTGTTACGGATTGGCGCGTGGTTAAATTCGAGGGCGAGACAACGCGTGTTCGCCTGTCTCCCAAGACCGGACGATCACACCAGTTGCGGGTTCATATGCAGGCGCTGGGGCATCCTATCTTGGGTGATCCGTTTTATGCCGATGGCGCGGCGCGCGACTTCCCGCGGTTGATGCTTCATTCGGAAGAACTGCGCCTCAAAAATCCCGAAGGCGGGGTGTCGATGAAATTTCGCGCGCCAGCCGAGTTCTGATTCTAGGCGTTACTGGTCCAAAGCATCTTCAGGTTTCCCAGCGAAAACCGCCTGGTGCGTTTGACCGGGCGTATAACTTGGCGTTCCCGTGCGGCAGCAATTTCACGTTCGATTTCGAATCCGCGCAAAACGTGATCTTGGGACCAGCGATCCAGTTTCAAGGTCATCATGACGTGATTGTCGAGGTAGGGCATGGTCACTCTCCTGAATTGCAATTGCCCAATCTTCGCCCAACACTCCTGACACCACCTTGTCAGGGAGGTGTGCTAAGTTGTCAGCAGATTGATAGGAGACCCGGATGCGCCGTTCGACACGTTTGTTCGAAATCATTCAGATCTTGCGTGCTGCTGAAGCGCCCGTGACGGCCGATGCGTTGGCCGCCAAGCTCGAGGTTTCGGTCCGCACCGTCTACCGCGATATTGCCGCGTTGCAGGCACAGCGTACGCCAATCGAAGGCGAGGCGGGTGTTGGCTACTTGATGCGGCGCGGGTATGATCTGCCGCCGCTCAATTTCGACGCCGAAGAGGTTGAGGCCCTGTGGGTGGGCCTGTCGATGCTGGCCCGCACGGGTGACAGCACCTTGCAACAGGCCGCTGACCGAGTTTGTCGGAAGATCGAGGCCCTGCGCGCGCCAGCCGACTGGCTACAGGTTGCGCCCTGGGGCGCACCGATGGATGATCCGGAAAAGGGCTGTGTGCCCGTCGTGAACTATCGCGAAGCGATCCGGGCCGAACGTAAAATTCGCATCACCTACGTGAATTCGGAAGATGAGCGTACCGAGCGCACGATACGGCCCGTCGCCCTGATCTATCATATTGAATGCACCATGCTGGCCGCGTGGTGCGAGCTGAGAAACGGGTTTCGCCACTTCCGCACGGATCGGATCTGGGCCTGCGAACTGACCGAGGATCATTTCTGCGGGCAAGGGGAACCTCTGCGCGCGATCTGGCAGGAGCAGAACAGCTGGGATAGCTCCAAAGGGGTCGCCTGAATGGCAGGTATTCGCCGATTTCACTCAATTGTTGCTTGAGGCTCTTTGTTCTCACTGTGTTATACTAAGCGGAACGAAACAAACCCGGTGAACGGGTACGTGAGCAGAAGGTGATTCAATGACGATTTCCAAATGTGTACTGACGGTTGGACTGTGTTCAGCCCTGTTTTTGGGGGCGTGTACCGACCCGGGCACCCTCAGCGTGCAGAACGATCCCAACCAGAATGCCAAGCAAGGCGCGTTGCTGGGTGGTCTGATCGGCGCTGGTGTGGGCGCAATTGCCAATGACTCTGACCCACTGTTGGGGGCGTTGGCCGGTGGTGCCATCGGTGCCGCAGGCGGTGGCGTGATCGGCAACCAACTTGACCGGCAGGCTGCAGAGCTGCGGCAGCAGTTGGCAAATGACGGCATCACGATCGTCAACGCGGGTGATCGCCTGATCGTCACGGTTCCGAATGACATCACCTTTGACACCGACAGTTCCACCGTGCGCCCGGCCTTGCGTGCCGATTTGGTGAAGGTGGGGCAGAATTTGGTTAACTACCCGAATTCGAATGTCCAGATTATCGGTCATACTGACAGTGACGGAGAGGCGTCCTACAACCTCGGACTGTCTGAACGCCGCGCCAATGCGGTGGCTGATATTCTGCAGGCCAATGGTGTCAGCTACGCCCGTATCACTACTGTCGGGCAAGGTGAAAACAACCCGATCGCATCGAACCTGACACCCGAGGGGAAAGCCCAGAACCGGCGGGTCGAGATTGTGGTGGTTCCCAGCGACAACACCTGATCACGCGTCTCGCGCACAATGACTGCGCGTCATCGGGCCTTTGGTTCGATGGTGTCTCGGGATAACTAAGGGGAAACACCAAAGCGGAGTTTCCCCATGTCCCAACCGATCCTTCTTGGCCTTTCCGGCTCGCTACGGCAGGATGCGACCAACCGTAAATTGCTGCGCGAAGCTGCACGCCTGTTCGAACCCGGCACGTTCATTGAGGCTGATCTCAATCTGCCGCTTTATGACGGCGATCTCGAAGTTGGCGAAGGCATACCTGAAACCGTGCAGGTTTTGGCCGATCAGATTGCCCAGGCCCACGCGGTGATCATATCAACGCCGGAATACAACAAAGGGCCTTCGGGTGTTCTAAAAAACGCGCTGGACTGGGTCAGCCGGACGAAGGGCAAGCCTTGGATGGATAAACCGCTCGCCGTCATGTCCGCCGCTGCGGGCCGGGCCGGGGGTGAACGGGCGCAAATGATCTTGCGGTCCTTCATGGTTCCCTTTCAGCCACGCATTCTGCAAGGTCCCGAGCTTCACTTGGCGGACAGCTCGAATGAATTTGATGCAGACGGGCGGCTGTCTAACGACCGCTACGAGCATACGCTGCATAACCTGATGCGGAAGCTGCGGGCAGAGGCCGGGTTTTAATCCCCTTTGCTTGCCGGTCTGTACCGCAACTTCTAGGTTATGCGGATGAAGGATCAAGACCAGATAGAAACTCAGGCCGATGTCGTAGGTCCTGCCCGAGCGGCTGCACTGCAGGTAGCATTGGGGCAGGAACCGACGATTGAGGCAGGCTCAGTACTCCCTCCCTTCTTTCATCAGCTCTATTTCTGGTCGCCGCATGTGCCGAGCGATCTTGGGCGTGATGGACATCCGCGGGTAGGCCAAGGTCTGATCCCCGATATGGGACTACCAAGGCGCATGTGGGCAGGTGGGCGACTGCAGTTTCATCAGCCCTTTGTGGCAGGGGTCGCAGCCGAGCGTCGGACGGTCAGAGAAAGCGCCGTGGCAAAGACAGGACGTAGCGGACCGTTGGCATTTGTCACACTGCGTCACGAGATTTGGCAAAAGGGCGCGCTGAGCGTGACCGAATGGCAGGATCTGGTTTATCGTGAAGATCCCTCATCAGACGCACCGGCTCCAAAAGTTCCGATGGCTCGAACGGATGAGTTGGATCACCGCATTGTTGAATTTGATACAACCCTGTTGTTCCGCTATTCGGCGCTGACGTTCAACGGTCACCGGATCCATTACGATCTTGACTATGCACGCGACGTGGAAGGCTATGCCGGGCTGGTTGTCCATGGGCCTCTGCTGGCCCAATTCCTCATGTTGTTCGCAACCGATCTGATGGGGCCTCTGGCGGAGTTTACGTTTCGCGCATCGTCGCCGCTGATGCATTTCGAAACGGCGACCCTGTGTCGGGATGGTCAGGAGTTTTGGGTGCGTGGACCCGGAGGCCGACAATGCATGTCAGCCAAGGCAATACCGCAATCAGAGTGAAGCTTCGGGCAGAAAATCCTGCGGGATTCTATCGCGTCCTTCCAGCATCAAGTCGGCCATGACCTCGGCCACCTTCGGTGCCATACCAAAACCGATCTTGAATCCCCCATTGGCGATAAACTGCCCTTTGTGCAGGGGATGCGCGCCCAGCATCGGCGCGCGGCTTTTGCTGCGGGGGCGAACACCGGCCCAGCGTTCGATCACTTCCGCCCCGTGCAGGACCGGCACGGCACGCATGGCGCGGTCCAGTACATCGTCCAGAGCGGCATCTGTGCTGGTCGGATCGTCGTATTCGCGTTCTGATGTCGAGCCAATGGCCAACGTACCATCGGCATGAGGCACGATGTGAACAGCATCGGCAAACAACTGTGGTACGTCGCCCGCATCAAATCGCAGCAACGCCGCCTGTCCTTTCACGCCGTTACCGATTGTCTTGCCAAACGCCTTGCTGAGCTCTTGCAGACCCGCAAGTCCAGTGGCGTGTACGACTTGTCCCTTGTCGGGCGCTTCGGCGGTAACTTCTACTCCCATTACGGCAAGCGCAGCCACCAGCGCTGCGCAGGCACGCCTTGGGTGCATGCGCGCGCTTAGCGTATCGTGGACGACATATCCCGTCGGGCTGGGTGGGCACCAGGCACCAATCTGATCTATAAACCGGACGCGCCAATTAGCCTGACCCTGCCAGAGTGTTGCAGCTGTTTGTTCACGCGCTTGGGCCAGCTCCAAACCGCGTGCGTCTGGTATGGGTTGCAGACGCCCAAGACGTGCGTAGCCGGGCGACACACCACCGGTGGCCTCGACCTGTTTCCAGAACGGTTCAGCCATGATTAAACTTTCAAACTGGAACGCCTTTTTGGTGTTCCAGTTTTCGGGCACATGTGGGGCCAGCGCGCCAACAAGCCCTCCACTGGACCCCGCGCCCGGACCAAATGGGTCGACGATCTGAACCTTCGCGCCGCGCCGTGCGCAGGTCCAGGCGATGGAGAGGCCAAATATTCCTGCGCCCCGCACCGTCACATCGACCATTGCCAATCCCCTTTTCGTTGTTCAGTGTCGCGCCGCTTAGCTACAGGATTCCCCGATGGCAGACCAGCGTGCCGAACTTACTTGGACGGAAGACCAGATCCCGGTCTCGAATCGGTTCGATGACCCCTATTACTCGTTGCAGAACGGGTTAGAGGAAACGCGTCATGTGTTTCTGGCAGGCAACGATCTGCCAACGCGCTTTGTACCGGGGTTTCACATCGCTGAACTAGGCTTTGGCACCGGCCTGAATCTGTTGACCGCGTGGTCGGCGTGGGAAGCAGCAGGGCAGACTACACCTTTACGGTTCACCAGCTTCGAGGCCTTTCCGATGGCGCCTGACGATATGGCGCGTGCTTTAGCCGCCTTCCCCGAGATGACACCGTGGGCCGATCGCTTTCTGAAAACATGGAATGGGCAGAAATGCGTGCTGGACACGTTGCATCTTGAGGTCAACGTCGGAGACGCGCGCCAGACCTTGCCCACATGGGCAGGTGAGGCAGATGCGTGGTTTCTGGATGGCTTCTCACCCGCAAAAAACCCCGAGCTGTGGGAGGCTGACCTGATGCAGCAGGTGGCGGAGCACACGATTCAAGGCGGTACAGCGGCAACCTATACTGCCGCGGGTTTCGTGCGTCGGGGCCTATCCGACGCAGGTTTTGATGTTACCCGCAGCCCCGGCTTTGGCCGTAAACGGCACATGACCCGGGCGGTGAAGCAATGAGCCAGAAGAACAACGTCAACGCCGGTATAGCGCTTATGGTCAGCGCGACGATCGTGTTTGCTTTGCAGGATGGGATTTCGCGCCATCTGGCCGGTACCTACAATACGTATATGGTGGTGATGATCCGGTACTGGTTCTTTGCCGCATTCGTGATTGCTCTGGCTGCGAGATCCAGCGGAGGTTTGCGGGCGGCGGCGCAAACCAGCCAGTTGGGACTCCAGATATTCCGGGGTGTGTTACTGGCCGCAGAAATTTGTGTCGCCGTTTTCAGCTTTACCATTCTGGGCTTGATTGAAAGCCAGGCCGTTTTCATCAGCTATCCGCTGTTGATCGCTGCTCTCAGCGGCCCGGTTCTGGGTGAGAAAGTCGGCTGGCGTCGCTGGGCCGCCATCGGGGTCGGCTGCATCGGGGTGTTGATCATCCTGCAGCCCGGTGCCGGTGTGTTCAACCCTTGGGCTGTGATCCCGCTGATCTCGGCGTTTATGTTCGCGATTTATGGCCTGCTGACACGGTATGCGGCTCGGCGGGACAGTACCGCGACCAGTTTTTTCTGGACTGGGGTGGCTGGTGCAGTCGCAATGACTGCTGTCGGTGTCTGGTTTTGGGAACCCATGGCCAGCAGCGATTGGTTTTGGATGGGGTTGCTTTGCATCGCAGGCGCTCTGGGACACTGGCTATTGATTAAGTGCTACGAAATGGCCGAGGCCAGCGCCGTGCAACCCTTTGCCTATTTCCATCTGATGTGGAGCGCAATTCTCGGCATCACGATCTTCCACGAGACCCTGCGCCCCGAGGTTGTTCTGGGCGCAGCTTTGGTGATCGCTGCGGGCCTGTTCACCTTATGGCGCGAACGACGAAAGGGTTGAACCGGTTAGTTCCTTTGAGAATGGCACTGGTAAAGCTGGCTGCCCAAGCCGAGCGCGATAGACCGGCAGGCTTTCGGCGACACGCATGACATAGTTGCGCGTCTCCTTGAAAGGAATGGTCTCAATCCAGTCGATCACGTCCACCTGGCCCCGGCGCGGGTCGCCATAGCGTTCCATCCACGAAATCGGCCGTCTTGGCCCCGCGTTATATCCAGCGGCCATCATCACGACATTGCCGTTGAAATCCTCTGCAAGCGTTGCAAGATAATTCGCCCCCAGCTTTGCGTTATATTGCCAGTCCGAGGTTAGGCGCGCGGTTTTATGGCCACCCAGAATACCCAAATCCTGAGCCACAAGTTTGGCGGTAGCGGGCATGACCTGCATCAAACCGCGCGCGCCTGCGCCACTGATGACCACCGGATCGAACTCACTTTCGCGTCGGGCAATTGCCAGCGTCATTTCCTTCGCCATGGGAAGTCCCATATCTGCGACCGGGTGCACTGGGTAATAAGCGGCAGGCAAAACAACACCGGTTGTTGCCGCGCGCTTGGCGATCATGACGGCCAGATGCGGTTCGTTCAGTTCGATCACCAGGTCACCCAGCTGAGCGGCCTGGGTTTGATCGAGACCTTCCACCAAATGGGTAAGAAACCGTTCTGAAAGGTTTCCCTCTCCTGCGCGCTGCAACAGCAATCCAGCCTCCAACACGCTTGAGTCAGCGAATGCGGCTTGTTTCCAATGCGGCGCGCGGCGTGGGTTGGCCAATTCGCTGTCAAACGGACGGCCGATTTGTTCCGCCGCCAGCAACCCGTAGAACGAGGTCTGATAGTTCGCGCCTTCGGCATAAGCCTCGTGCGCCTTGTCAGCATCCCCCTGCGCCGCATAGGCGCGGCCCAGCCAATATCCACCGCGACCCTTCGAAATCGGCGATTGCACCGCCTCCGAGAAATTCTGGAAATGCCGCACCGCCGTGGCCGGATCATTCAGCTTGCGCAGCGCCAGAAATCCCGAGAGCCACTCCAAATCAGCATAGCCATAGCCCATTTCGGGGGTCATGTGGTGATTGGCGGCAATCGCATAGGCGCGTTCGGCATCTCCCGTTCGCATCTCAAGACGTGCCAGTCTGCGTCGCCCTTCCGCCCATTTGTCGGGTTCACCCAGCGATTTTGGTCCGGTCGAGCGTGCCAACATCAGATCAATGGCGCTGTCGTCCAGTTCTTTGCGATCCCGCCACACGAAACGATCAAATGCCAGGCCAGGGTCTTTGGCCAGTGATTCCGGCACTGCGGCGATTTTGCCGTCCACTCCGTTTTCGCGCTTTTGCAGGGCAATGCGCGCCTCGGCCAGTTTGCGCTGCTCAGAGTTGGCCAGGGGCAGCATCCGCCCGGCGCTGACCAGATGCCCATCCCACAACATCCGATCCAACCTGGCCTCGTGATGTGGTCTCAGAAGCTTCCCGAAGTTCTCAAGATAATCCTTTTGTAGGCCCGACCCCATCGGCATGGTTCGCCACGCGGTTACGACGTCGGCTTCTGCTTCACCATTGCGGCCTTGGCTTTTCAAGGCCACGGCATAATTCAAAGCACCTTCTGCTGTTTGCGGTGGCATCCCTTCGTAGAATTTCAGAACTCGATTCGGATCGGCCCCGGTGAATGATGGCTCGCTCTTACGGCGCAGCCAGGCCAAACCGGGCCAATCCGGGCGCCGCTCAAGAAACACCAGCACATCGCCCGAGCTGCCAAAACCTTCGCGTAGCCAATGCCAGACAATAATGTCCCGCGCCACCGATCCACGCTGGCCTGCAACGCGCAGCGCGGCATTCCAATCGCCCTTGCGCATCTCATAGAGCCCCGCGCGCAAATCCTGCGTCGCATCCGCACGAGTGGCATGCGGCTGTAGCATTAGCGCCAGAATCATCGCTATTCCAAGCGACAGAATACGTCTCATCCCTTGCATTCCCCAACAAACCAAGGATACAGCCATGCAGGATAAACCTTGCGCCGCCGGGATCAACTCACAAACCCTTAATCGTGACAGACCGGTGCGCAAAAAACACCTAAGGAGCGTTCCATGTTTAAAGGCTCAATGCCAGCCCTGGTCACCCCGTTCAGCAACGGCGCGTTGGACCTGGAAACGCTCAAACACCTGGTGGAATGGCAAATACAGCAAGGTTCGACCGGTCTGGTTCCGGTTGGTACGACCGGCGAAAGCCCGACCCTCAGCCATGAAGAACATGAAACGGTTATCGCCGAAGTGGTGAAGGCTGCAGCAGGTCGCGTGCCTGTCATCGCAGGCGCGGGCTCCAACAATACTGTCGAGGCAATTCGGTTTGTTCAGTTTGCGCAAAAAATCGGTGCGGATGCGGCGCTGGTCGTAACCCCCTATTACAACAAGCCGACCCAGAAGGGGCTGCTGGCGCATTTCCAAACTCTGCATGACAGTGCCGATATCCCGATCATCATCTACAACATCCCGGGTCGTTCGGTCATCGACATGACTCCTGCAACGATGGGTGAGCTGGCGAAACTGCCGCGCATCATCGGGGTCAAGGACGCGACCGGAGATCTGGCGCGCGTCAGCCAGCAGCGTGCAAGCTGTGGTGCGGATTTCTGCCAGCTATCCGGTGAAGACGCCACAGCACTGGGCTTCAACGCTCATGGCGGAGTGGGCTGCATCTCGGTCACCGCAAACGTGGCTCCGAAGCTCTGTGCTGAATTCCAGCAGGCAACGCTGAATGGCGACTACGAAATGGCGCTGGAGTATCAGGACCGCCTGATGCCCCTGCACGAAGCGATCTTCATCGAGCCCGGTCTGGTTGGTGCAAAATACGCGCTCAGCAAACTTGGCCTGTGTAGCACCGAAGTGCGCTCGCCTCTGACCGAGCTGGAAGACAGCACCAAAGCCGCTATAGAAGCAGCAATGGCGCATGCTGGATTAATCTGAAATCAATACACGGACTCGTAAGGGCGGCCTCGAAGATCGAGCGCCGCCCTTTCTTTAATTCGGGATCCAAATTTCATCTGGCTAGAAATACCTCGGGGGAGGCGCGGCTTGCCGCGACGGGGGCAGAGCCCCCATCAACGCTTGCCGTAGTACAACCCAACCACATGCTCTGCTTGCGCGAAGAACAACCAGCGTGAAACAGCGACGCCGGTGAGATGCGACAGCACCGCCACCAGCGCGAAGACATGCTTGATCAGAACACCTGAGACGGGGAGCAGGATCAGCAGTAAAGGCAGCACAAAAGCCAGACCAAAGGATATCATCCGTAGTTTCTGCGCATGCTTCCGACCGACAACATGCACAAACTCACGCAGCAGATAGTTTGTACCTGTATGAGGTGGTTCAAATGCGCGGACAGCGCCTCGCTCACCAAGCCCTGTCGCGGTTGCGAGCGTGGTTCCCGATCGGGACAACGCATCGTCGCCCTTGGCCCAATAGGCAAGCTGTACAGCGCCGGCAATAGCCAGCAACCAAGGGGCAAGCGCTTCCGCTCCGGCCAACAAAGCACCGCCTGCAATGCTGAACGACAAGAACATGGCCGGTGTCAGGTTCATGTTCCAGCGAGGGATGGTCTTGAGCTGCGTGTAGATCATCGATGTGGTGAAGACCGTGGCCAGCGAGAATGCCGCCCCGATCCAGCCCAGCACACCCCAGCGTTGGCCTAGAAAGACCGCACCAATAGCATAAAGCCCCATGACGAGCAGCGCGATGACCGCGCACCAGCCCTCGCGGCTGAGCCAGCTTGAGCGCCACTGGGTGAAGGCTTTCCAGGCGCGCTCGGGGTGGCCGAGGTGGAAGGTCGACGCGAGCAAACCTCCGACGGACAAGCCATAGGCAATTGCGAAAAACACAAACGCGACCCAGCCCGAGACGTCAGGTATGCCGAGCCCCAGGAAGAACAAGAGTCCAAATCCGAGGCCGGACAGGGTGGTAAAGATGATAACGGAAGGTGCCGGGTGCATCAGAGCTTCTCCAGGGTCTTGTCGAGCCAGCCGAGGAAACCCTTGGGCTCTTCGGCGACCGGGGCCAGCAGAGGGGCTAGGATGTCAATCTGCTCCTCAATTTTGTCCTTGGGTCGGGGCGGCAGGTACTTGTTGACGGGCTTGGTGCCCTGTTCAGGCATCAGATCCATGCCGCCACGCTCGGCGACCAACCTGCTGACATCGCTGTCAGGGTCGCCGAGATCGCCAAAGTGTCGGGCACCTGCCGGGCAGGTGCGCACACAAGAGGGCACACGATCCACCTCGGGTAGGTTCTCGTTGTAAATCCGATCGACGCAAAGCGTGCATTTCTTCATAACGCCTTCGGCCTGATCCAGTTCGCGTGCGCCATAGGGGCAGGACCACGCGCACAGGCCGCAGCCGATGCAGTCATTTTCGTTGACCAGAACGATTCCGTCCTCGACCCGCTTGTAGCTGGCACCGGTGGGGCAGACGGTCACGCAGGGTGCGTCTTCACAATGCAGGCAGGATTTTGGGAAGTGGATCAATTGGGCATGCCCTTCGGCGGGTTGCACCTCGTAAGAGTGCACCCGGTTCAGGAAGGTGCCTGAAGGGTCAGCACCATAAGCATCCTGATCCGACAGTGGCGCGCCGTAGTTTTCGGTGTTCCAGCCTTTGCATGAAATGACGCAGGCATGGCAGCCAACGCAGGTGTCCAGATCAATGACCAGACCCATCTTGCGTTCGGTTGATTGGGGGAGCTGGGTCATGACTGCCTTGCCTCTGCGATTGTGGTCAGGGCGGGCTGGGGCTCTGCCCCAGACCCCGAGATATTTATAGCCAGATGAAGAACGGATCGGGTCATTTGCCCACCTTCCACCCCAAATCCTTT